>NZ_JBDWPJ010000099.1:0-41875 GCF_039971195.1 Pseudophaeobacter sp. | reverse complement strand
GTGTCAGTTGAGATCAGATTTCGCCGGTGAGTCCGGCTGCTTCGATCCCGGCCATGGCCGCAATGGCATCGTTGTCTGAGGTATCGCCCGTCACCCCCACTGCACCAATCACCGCGCCGGTATCATCGCGCAACAGCACCCCGCCCGGTACCGGAATGACCTGGCCGCCATAGACACCGTTCACTGCGGCCATGAAATAAGCCTGAGCCTCGGCCCGCGCCATCTGGGCGGTGCCCGCCATGCCCAGCATCACCGCGCCATAGGCCTTGCCATGGGCGATCGCAAAACGGCCCGGTGCTGCGCCATCTTCGCGGGCAAAGGCCTGCACATGGCCGCCGCCGTCCAGCACCACCGCCGAGAGCGGTTTCAAGCCCATGTCGCGGCCCTTTGCCAGGGCTTTGTCGATGATGGTTTGGGCAGATTGCAGGGAAATTGTCATGGGCTCATCCTTTGGTCGGGAGCGGGAAAAGAAAAGGGGCAGGAAAGCTCCCTGCCCCCTCTGTTATTGATCTGTTAGCTGGCGGCCTTCAGTTCAAGGCGGCGGGCATGCAGCACAGGCTCAGTATAGCCTGAGGGCTGAATGCGCCCTTTGAAGACCAGATCACAGGCGGCCTGGAAGGCAATGCCTTCAAACCCCGGCGCCATGGGGCTGTAACTGGCATCGCCTGCGTTTTGCTGGTCAACGACCGTAGCCATCTTTTGCATCGCTGCCAACACCTGAGGCGCGCTCACCACCTCGTGGTGCAGCCAATTGGCCAGCGCCTGGCTGGAAATCCGGCAGGTTGCCCGGTCTTCCATCAGCCCCACATCATTGAGGTCCGGCACCTTGGAGCAGCCAACGCCCTGATCCACCCAGCGCACCACATAGCCGAGGATGCCCTGGGCATTGTTTTCGATCTCGCGGGTAATTTCTTCGTCAGAGAGGTTCTGCCCCTGCATCACCGGCACGGTGAGCAGATCTTCCAGACTCCCACGCGGGCCAGCCACGCGCAGCGCATCCTGATGAGCCAGCACGTCAAACTGATGATAATGGGTGGCATGCAGGGTGGCGGCAGTTGGCGATGGCACCCAGGCGCAGGTGGCGCCGGATTTGGGATGGCCGATTTTGGCCGCCAGCATTTCGCCCATCAGATCCGGCATGGCCCACATACCCTTGCCGATCTGGGCGCGGCCTTTGAGGCCGCAAGCCAGGCCGATATCAACGTTGCGATCCTCATAGGAAGCAATCCAAGCGGTGCCCTTCATTTCGCCTTTGGGCAGCATGGCCCCTGCCTCCATCGAGGTATGGATTTCATCCCCGGTGCGGTC
This sequence comes from Pseudophaeobacter sp., assembly GCF_039971195.1. GTDB lineage: Bacteria > Pseudomonadota > Alphaproteobacteria > Rhodobacterales > Rhodobacteraceae > Pseudophaeobacter. The sequence goes on along the minus strand of NZ_JBDWPJ010000099.1, from coordinate 40,567 downwards.
CAGGAAGCCCGTGTTAATGAAGGCAACCCGCGATCTGGCGGCGCGGATGCACTGTTTAAGATTGACGCTGGTGCGACGCTCTTCATCCATGATGCCAATCTTGACTGTATTGGCCGGCAGGCCCAGCGCGGCTTCGACATGGTCAAAGATGCGGCAGGCAAAATCGACCTCTTCGGGGCCGTGCATCTTCGGCTTCACCACATAGACCGAGCCTTTGAGCGAGTTGCCGCCCGCGGCCTGCAGGTCATGCATAGCGATCATCACAGTGATCATCGCATCCAGGAGGCCTTCGCCCGCTTCTCGACCTTCGCTGTCCAACACTGCCGGGTTGGTCATCAGGTGGCCGACGTTGCGCACCAGCAGAAGCGAGCGCCCCTTGAGGCTGGCTGTTTCGCCTGCCGGGGTGACAAACTCCAGGTCATCGTTCAGCACGCGGGTAAAGGTCTTGCCGCCCTTGCTGACCTCCTCTGCCAGGTCGCGTTTCATCAGACCCAGCCAGTTGGAATAGGCAACAACCTTGTCCTCTGCATCAACGCAGGCCACGGAATCTTCGCAGTCCATAATGGTGGAGAGCGCCGATTCCAGGGTGATATCATTGATCCCGGCTGCATCTGTCGCGCCGATATTGCCAGCAGCATCGATCTCGATCACTGCGTGCAAGCCGTTGTTTTTGAGCAGCACCCGTGTTGGAGCATTGGCCTCACCAACGTGGCCCGCAAACTGCCCAGCATCCTTCAACGCCGGGGCCAGCGCCCCCTCCGTCACCGTCAGGCCGCTGATGTCATTCCACGAGCCAACCTGCAACGGAAAGGTCTCATCCAGAAAACTCCGCCCCCAGGCGATCACCCGATCACCGCGCGCGGCATCATAGCCGCCAGCCTGGGGCAGATCCCCCATGGCATCGGTGCCATACAGCGCATCATACAAGGATCCCCAGCGGGCATTGGCCGCGTTCAAGGCAAAACGGGCGTTGGTGATCGGCACCACCAGTTGCGGCCCCGGCGTATGAGCGATCTCAGCATCAACATTGGTGGTATCAACTTCAAAATCATCGCCTTCGGGCAGAAGATAGCCAATTTCGCGCAGAAAGGCCTCGTAGGCGGCTTCGTCCTGAGGCGCGCCACGGTTGGCAATGTGCCAGGCATCAATCTGCCCCTGCAGATCAGCGCGTTTTGCCAGCAGGGCACGGTTTTCATCGCCCATGCCATTGATCAGGCCAGACAGCCCCGCCCAAAAGGCCGCGGCCGAAACGCCTGTTCCCGGCAAGGCCTTGCCTTCAATGAACTCAGCCAGCTCGGATGCCACCTGCATCCCCTCGATATTGCGCATCTCGCTCATTGATCTACTCCTTCTGCCTCTGTCGATCCTGTTTCCCGGATACAGGAAAAGTTTCCTATCGGCAACAGATGCGGTAAGATGACTTTACCAATTCCGGCATGGCTGTTTCAAAATTTTTTAGCAAATCATACCTGACTTCAAAAATGACACGCAAATGCCCGCTGGTTTTGCTTGCATTTTCCGCGTCCTGCGCTTGCCCGGCCCAGCGCCATTGCCTACGACTAGGACAACCAAAAGACCAAGGGTAGCGGGAGACTGCCACCCGGCACGGACAGACGAGGATTTCCAGATGACCAGTGACGCAGCCCTGACCGAAGCAGAGACCTTCTATCTAAATGACTACACCCCCTTTGGCTTTGAGGTCGACAGCGTCGAGTTGACCTTTCGTCTGGCCCCCAGCGCCACCCGCGTGCTGAGCAAAATTCGCTTCACACCAAAGCCTGGCGCAACCGACCTCAGATTCTTTTTGCACGGCGAAAAGCTGAAGTTGATCTCGGCCAAGATTGACGGAACTGACGCCACCCCTGATCTGACTGCCGAGGGGCTGACCTGCGAAGTGCCCGAAACCTCGTTCCTTTGGGAGGCCGAGGTGGAAATTGACCCGGCGGGCAACACTGCCCTCGAAGGGCTTTATATGTCGGGGGGCATGTATTGCACCCAATGCGAGGCCGAGGGCTTTCGCAAGATCACCTATTACCCCGACCGCCCCGATGTGATGTCCATCTTTACCGTTCGCATTGAAGGTGATGAGGAAGTGCTGCTGTCTAACGGCAACCCGGTGTCGCAATCCCAGGGTCTGGCCGAATGGCATGACCCCTGGCCCAAACCGGCCTATCTCTTTGCCCTGGTGGCAGGTGATCTGGTCAATCACCCGGATACGTTTACCACCCAATCCGGCAAAGAGGTCGAGCTGAACATCTGGGTGCGCCCGGGGGATGAGGATAAATGCGCCTTTGGCATGGAAGCGCTGAAAAAATCCATGACCTGGGACGAAGAGGCCTATGGCCGCGAATATGATCTGGATATCTTCAACATCGTCGCGGTGGATGATTTCAACATGGGCGCGATGGAAAACAAGGGGCTGAACATCTTCAACTCCTCCTGCGTTCTGGCCTCGCCTGAAACCTCGACAGATGCCAATTTTGAGCGCATCGAAGCGATCATTGCGCATGAGTATTTCCACAACTGGACCGGCAACCGGATCACCTGCCGCGACTGGTTCCAGCTCTGCCTCAAGGAAGGGCTGACGGTGTTCCGCGATGCCCAGTTCACCTCCGATATGCGCTCTGCCTCAGTAAAGCGGATCTCGGATGTGATTGATCTGCGCGCCCGCCAATTCCCCGAAGATCAGGGCCCGTTGTCACATCCGGTTCGACCCGAAGAGTTTCAGGAAATCAACAACTTCTATACGGCCACCATCTATGAAAAGGGCGCCGAGATCATCGGCATGCTCAAACGTCTGGTGGGCGACGCGGCCTATCGCAAGGCGGTGGATCTCTATTTTGACCGCCATGATGGCCAGGCCTGCACCATCGAGGATTGGCTTCAGGTGTTTGAGGACAGCACCGGGCGCGATCTGGCCCAGTTTAAGCGCTGGTATTCGCAGGCCGGGACGCCACGGCTCAAGGTGGCAGAGAGCTATGAGGATGGCAGCTATACGCTCACCTTCGAGCAAAGCACTGCTGCCACCCCCGGCCAGCCACAGAAAGACCCGCGCGTCATCCCTATCGCGCTGGGATTGCTCAACGGCAATGGTGATGAGGTGCAGCCCACCACTGTGCTGGAAATGACCGAGGCCAAACAGAGTTTTACCTTCGACGGGCTGGCCAGCAAGCCAGTGCCCTCGATCCTGCGTGAATTCTCAGCCCCGGTCATTCTGGAGCGTGCGACCAGCAGCGCTGAGCGTACCTTTTTGCTGGCCCATGACAGCGATCTGTTCAACCGCTGGGAGGCCGGCAACACATTGGCCCGCGAAGCCCGCATCGACATGGTTCTAGAGGGCGCAGCCCCGGATGCTGCCTATTTGGAGGCGCTGCAGAAACTGGTACGCGACGACAGCCTGGATCCAGCCTTCCGGGCGCTGGTCCTGCAACCGCCCAGCCAGTCCGATATAGCCCAGACTCTGTATGAGCGTGGCGTCACCCCCGACCCGCAAAAGATATACGACGCCGCCGAGACCCTTGCCCAGACATTGGCGCAGCAGCTGGCGGACAGCCTGCCGCGGCTCTATGCGGAGACCACCGTGGAAGGCGCCTACTCTCCCGATGCCGCAAGCGCAGGCAAACGTGCTTTGAACGCGCGGGTCCTGACGCTCCTGACCCGGTTGGACGGCGGCGAACAGGCCGCGCGCCAATATGCATCAGCCGACAATATGACCCAGCAATATGCTGCCCTGTCCTGGCTGCTGCAGGCGGAAAATGGCGCGGCGCAATCGCATGCCTTTTTTGAGCAGTGGCGGGGTGACCGACTGGTGATGGACAAATGGTTTGCCCTACAGGTGGCGCTCGCGACACCGGAAAAAGCCGCAGCTGTGGCAAAAGATCTGACCCGGCATGAACTGTTCACCCTGAAAAACCCCAACCGGTTCCGCGCGGTGATGGGTGCCCTGGCGGGCAACCACGCGGGCTTCCACCATGCCAGCGGCGCAGGCTACCAGCTCCTGGCAGATAACCTCATCGTGCTGGACAGTCTCAACCCGCAGACCACCGCTCGCATGTGTACCGCCTTCCAGACCTGGAAACGCTATGATGCAGACCGACAAGCCCTGATCAAAATGCAGTTGCAACGGATCAAATCAACCACCGGGCTGAGCCGTGACACCAATGAAATGGTCAGTCGAATTCTGGATGCCTGATCAGCCCCCCCCGGACCAGCCTGGCAAAGATCCCGCCAGAACAGCGCCCCTGACACCGCTTTTGTTTGAGCATCAGGGGCGCAGCCCGGCCTTGGCTCTTGCGATTTGCCTCTGGCTTGCGGCCCTGGTTTTTGCTGGGGTCAAAATGCAAATCACCACCTGGTTTCTTGTGCTTTTAACCTTGCCAGTGCTGCCCGGTCTTTGGGAGCTTTGGCGCAACCCTCTGTCCTGGCTAGAGCTGACAGATGATCAAATCAGCTGGGTCACCGCGACCCGCCAGACCTGTCTGCCGCTGTCCTCCGTCACCCTGCTCCGGCTGGACCGGCGTTGGGACTTTTCCTTTCGCGCCACGCTTGTGTTTGAGGATGACCGCAAAACTCGCATCCCCCAGCATGTTCTGCCCCCTGTGTCAGAGCTGGAACAGGCCCTAGAGGCCCGCGGCATTGCCTGCCAGCGCCACCACTTCACGGTTTTCTAGACCTGCCTGCGCCGCAGTTCCTTCTGCCACGCCATTTCCCAATTCTTATCGGCAATCACCCCATCGCCGCCACGATTGCGCCGCATTGCGCAATCATTTTGAGCCTACCCAGATCAGCTGCCAACTGCAGGACTTTGAATGCTCAAATCTCACGACCAGATGTGGACGCGCCTGTCCCGACTGCACAAAGAGTTTCCCGCTTGGATTGCGGCCAGTTTTGCAGTCAGACCAGCCGCTTCTCGGGTCGACGAAGAGGATTCCGTGGCGAGTTCCCAGCCCGCCCCCGCAGGTCAAGACACCCCAGAGCAGCTAGATGCCCCAGCTGAGACCGCCGCCGAACCACCCCATATCCCCTTTGCCGATTCCTTGTTGATCCCGATCTGCGAAGAAGGGTCAGACACCAAAAGCCGTCATGCGCTGCAGGATCGCGGGCAGTTTCTCGCCCGCCAAGAACGCTGGTCCGATCTGTCACAGCTTATCCGCGAGGCCGATCAAAACCACAGCCGCACCTCAGGCGGGCTGCCCGCAGCTGACCTGCTGGCCTATGGGGCCCGCGCTGACGTGGTGAATGCGGTGGAGCACGCCCTTGAAGATCGCAGTGCCAAACCGGCGTCTGTCGCTGGCGAAAAGGGCGAAGACAGGATCCTAATTGATGGCGTCATGGCGCTCGAAGCGCTGCGCCGCGACCACCGTCAAGACAGCTACCTCACTGCTATTGTGGCGCTGGCACATATTGACATCGCTTGGATCTGGCGCGGTGCCGCCACCGAAGAGGCTCTGGCCGAAGCCCAAGCCGAGGCACATCTGCGCCGTGCCAATGCGCATTTTGAACGGGCCGCCACCCTGCTGCAGCCGTTGCAGAAGAATTGTCAAAACAGCGCTTTTCTGGCAGCCGCCCAATGTGCGCTTTATGCCGGCCAAAACGCCGACACCCTAGAAGTGGCAGATGCCTATGGCGCGCTGATTGATCAGAACCCTGAAAACCCCCGTCCAATGCGCGCGCTTGGTGCCCAGATGCTGCCCCGTGCCAATGGCTCTTATGCAGCGCTAGAGCTCGAAGCACGCCGCACTGCTGTCCGCACCCAGGAAGAATGGGGGGCTGGCGGCTACACCTGGGTCTATTTTGATGCCTTGGCCATTGATGTTCAGGCCTGCGCCCGGGTTGATCCGGATTTCTTCCTTGATGGGTTGCAGGATATCCTGTGTGCCGATCCCAGCCAGGAGATGATCAACCTTTTGGCCGCCTATTGCTCGGTCACCCTGCGCAGTGGCCGGGGGCAAAACCAGCAGGCCGACGTGAATCGGTTAAAGATCGCCGAAGCCGCACGCTGGCTGATCCGTAGCCACCTGCATGAGCTGCATCCGCTGATCTGGGCCCATGCCTGCGAAGGCTTCAACAACAACGCGCGGATCACCTCTCTGCGCCGCTTTGCCGCTCTTGGCCAGGCTGAGGCGCTGCAGTGTATCGCCGGAATTTTCCGCGACGAGTTGGGCAGCGGTCACAAGATTTCATTTACCCCTGAGGGTTTTGATCTGGTTCCGGAATGACCCGTTTCATTAAAAAGGCCGGGAAAACCCCGACCTCTTCACTTGATCATTCTAAGCTGCCCCTTATAGCGCTGCACCTCAGGTCTTTTTGAAAGCATCCATCAAAGCCGCACCCAGGGCACCGGTCTCTTGTTTGCCACTGCCTTTGGGGGAAGAGGACATGCCAGCCCGGTTTTGCCCGCCACGATTTTGCTCGCCAGCTTTTTGACCTCCTGATTTTTGCCCCCCGCGGTATTGACCTCCGCGCCCGCCGCCCCCTGACTTGGGCTGGCCCGGCGCTCCACCTCGGGCGTTGCGCTCTTCGCGGGCCGAGGCACCGCCATCTTTGCGCATGGTAAGGGCAATGCGTTTGCGGGCAATATCCACTTCGGTGACAGTGACCTTGACCACCTGGCCGGTCTTCACCACCTCATGCGGATCCTTGACAAATTTGTCTGCCAGCTGGCTGACATGCACCAACCCGTCCTGATGCACGCCAATATCCACAAAGGCGCCAAAGGCCGCGACATTGGTAACCGTGCCCTCCAGCACCATGCCGGGCTTCAGATCCTGTAGGGTCTCGACCCCCTCGGCAAAATTCGCCGTCACAAAGGAGGGGCGCGGGTCCCGGCCCGGTTTTTCCAGCTCGGCAAAGATGTCGCGCACCGTTGGCAGGCCAAAACTGTCGTCGACAAATTGTTCAGCCCGCAGCCCTTTCAGCGCGCCATCATCGCCCATGATCTGGCGAATATCGCGGCCACATGCGGAAACAACCCGGCGGGCAACACTATAGGCCTCGGGGTGTACGGATGAGGCATCCAGCGGTTCTTTGCCCTCACGAATACGCAGGAAGCCCGCACATTGCTCAAAGGCCTTAGGGCCAAGCCGCGCCACCTTCAACAGCTCCCGGCGCGAGGCAAAAGCGCCATTGACATCTCGGTGCGCCACAATGGCTTCGGCCAACCCAGGCCCCAGCCCCGACACATGGCTCAGTAGCGGTGCCGAGGCCATATTGAGATCAACGCCTACGGCATTCACCACATCCTCGATCACCGCCTCCAGCGATTTTGACAGCCGGTGCTGGTCCACATCATGCTGATACTGACCAACGCCAATGCTCTTGGGTTCGATCTTGACCAGCTCCGCCAGCGGATCCTGCAGGCGCCGCGCAATCGACACTGCGCCACGCAGCGACACATCCAGATCTGGGAATTCCCGCGCCGCCAGTTCCGAGGCCGAATAGACCGAGGCCCCGGCCTCTGAGACCACGACCTTGGTGGGCGCATTCACCTTGGCGGGCAGGTGTTTGATCACCTCGGCCACCATACGTTCTGTTTCGCGGCTGGCGGTGCCATTGCCGATGGCGACCAGTTCAACGCCGTGTTCGGCGATCAGCTTCAGAATGGAGACCTGCGCCCCGCGCAGATCATTCTTTGGCTGAAATGGATAGAGCGTCTCTGTGGCCACCAGTTTCCCAGTTGCATCCACCACTGCCGCCTTGACGCCGGTGCGAATGCCCGGGTCCAGCCCGAGCGTCGGTCGCGCACCGGCTGGGGCGGCAAACAGCAGATCCTTGAGGTTACGGGCAAAGACTTGAATGGCGTCATCCTGCGACCGTGACCGCAAATCCGCCATCAACTCCAGCATCATCGACAGGCTCAGCTTCACCCGCCATGTCCAGCCGGCCACTTTACGCAACCATTTGTCCCCCGGCCCAGTGCCGCCAGCCTGCAGTTCCGCCGCCACCATGGCTTCGGCGCGCGCAACGCCCTCTTCCGGATCGGGTCCGATATCCAGCGTCAACACGCCCTCATTGGAGCCGCGCAGCATCGCCAAGGCCCGGTGCGAGGGCACATCCCCCCAGCGCTCAGCATGGTCAAAATAGTCAGAGAATTTGGCGCCCTCTTGTTCTTTGCCCTCGACCACCCGCGCGGTCAGCCGGGCCTCTGCCTGCATGAACTGACGTAACCGGCCCAACAATCCGGCATTTTCTGTCATCCGTTCGGTCAGAATATCACGCGCACCGTTCAGGGCTTCTTTGGTGCCCGGCACCGCCTCGGTGATATAGCCCGCAGCCAGGACCTCAGGATCGGCGCTGTGATCCTCCAGAATAGCTTCCACCAAGGGTTCCAACCCATTTTCTCGGGCAATCATCGCCTTGGTCCGCCGCTTGGGCTTATAGGGCAGATAGATATCTTCCAACTGCGCTTTGGTCTCAGCTTTGGCAATCGATCCCGCCAGGGCATCCGTCAGCTTGTCCTGCGATTTAATCGACTCCAGGATTGCCCCGCGTCGCGCTTCCAATTCGCGCAGGTAGGACAGGCGCTCATCCAGGGTGCGCAGCTGCGTATCATCCAGACCTCCGGTGGCTTCCTTGCGGTAGCGCGCCACAAAGGGCACGGTGGCGCCTTCGTCCAGCAGGGTCACAGCACTGGTAACCTGTTTTGCTGCGGCGCCAATCTCGGTGGCAATTCTCTGGGCGATACGGGCTGCTGTATCCAAGGGGCGTCCTCATTTTATCTGCGCAGCCGACCGGCGGTCGGCTCGGGCACCCTTCTTAGCCCTGCTATGAGATGCCGCCAAGAGCCCGCGTGGCCGAGCGCGCCACAAACCCGCAGTTGCCTGCGATTTGCGCCAAATCCACAAGTCTCGCCCCCAGATCCCCGCAGAATCTCTGCAACCACTTGCCCCGCTTGCCCCGCTGGCCTAGAACGCCTTTTAAACGTGATATAAGGAGCCGGTGCGAGATGCTCGACCTGACATATGAACTCCCCAAGCCCAAGGTGATTTCGGGCGCCAAACATGACTGGGAACTGGTCATCGGTATGGAAGTACATGCCCAGGTCAGCTCCAATGCCAAACTCTTCTCTGGCGCCTCGACCAAATTTGGTGCCGAGCCAAACTCCAATGTCTCCTTTGTTGATGCCGCCATGCCCGGCATGCTGCCCGTCATCAACGAATACTGTGTTGAACAGGCGGTGCGCACCGGCCTGGGTCTGAAGGCTGAAATCAACCTCTGGTCCGCCTTTGACCGCAAGAATTATTTCTACCCGGATCTGCCGCAGGGCTATCAGATCAGCCAGCTCTACCACCCCATCGTGGGCGAAGGCGAAGTGCTGGTGGAACTGGGCGATGGCACCGCGCGCACCGTGCGGGTGGAACGCATCCACATGGAACAGGACGCGGGCAAATCGATCCATGACATGGATCCCAATATGTCCTTTGTTGACCTGAACCGCACAGGCGTCTGCCTGATGGAGATCGTCTCCCGCCCCGACATCCGTGGCCCCGAAGAGGCCGCCGCCTATATCGCCAAGATCCGCCAGATCCTGAAGTACCTCGGTACCTGCGACGGCAATATGCAAAACGGCAACCTGCGGGCCGATGTGAACGTCTCGGTCTGCCGCCCCGGTCAGTACGAGAAATACCAGGAAACCCAGGACTTCGATCATCTTGGCACCCGCTGCGAGATCAAGAACATGAACTCCATGCGCTTTATCCAGCAGGCCATCGAGATCGAAGCCCGCCGCCAGATCGCCATCATCGAAGCCGGTGGAGAAGTCGATCAGGAAACCCGGCTTTATGACCCAGACAAGGGTGAAACCCGGTCGATGCGTTCCAAAGAAGAAGCACATGACTATCGCTACTTCCCCGATCCCGATCTGCTGCCGCTGGAGATCGAACAGGCCTGGGTCGATGATATCGCCGCCACGCTGCCGGAACTGCCTGACGCAAAAAAGACGCGGTTCATCGCCGATTTCAAACTCAGCGATTATGACGCCTCGGTGCTGACCGCAGATGTGGAATCTGCCTCCTATTTTGAAGCCGTGGCTGAGGGCCGCAATGGCAAGCTCGCTGCCAACTGGGTGATCAATGAACTCTTTGGCCGCCTGAAGGCTGATGAAGCCGATATTGCCAACAGCCCCGTCACCCCGGCGCAGCTGGGCGGCATTGTGGAGCTGATCTCGGCTGAAACTATTTCGGGCAAGATCGCCAAGGACCTGTTTGAGATCGTCTATACCGAGGGCGGTGACCCGGCCCAGATCGTTGAAGAGCGTGGCATGAAGCAGGTGACAGATACCGGCGCCATCGAGGCCGCCCTGGATCAGATCATCGCCGACAACCCCGCGCAGGTGGAAAAAGCCAAACAGAACCCCAAACTGGCAGGCTGGTTCGTGGGTCAGGTGATGAAGGCCACGGGCGGCAAGGCCAACCCCAAGGCGGTAAACCAACTGGTTGCCAAAAAACTGGGCTAAGCCACAAATCAACCTCTCCAAAGGCGCTCCACCCGGGGCGCCTTTTTTGTTGCATCGTCCAAATTTGTTGCATCGCCCAAACCGGCCACAGGCCCGGGCGATAGGCCGGGCAGCCCCCGCCCGCCCCCACGGCGGGGGCTTCACCCCCACCACGGTCGGGCCCTGCCCTTGGCGTTCAATCGCTAGATATCAACAGAAGGCTTTTCCCAGCCTTTTGGGGCTTTCTGTGGAGTGCTTGGCTTCGGCGCGATGTCCTTCAGACCACGAATGATTTGCGGCATACCATTGTCCCAAACCCAGTCCATCCCGCGCACACCGGCTTGACCTGCCGCACCAGTTGCCGCTGCCCCGATCAAAGTGACAAAGGCTAGGGCAACAGGGTACTTCTTAATCTTCTCCCAAACTGCCCGCAGACGCCCAGTGGCCTCTTCCAAGGCCTCTGCGTCAGGGATGGGAGGTTCTAGGGCAGCGCCCACCTCATCTAGGGCAGTCTCTAACTCTTGCAGCCGGGCGCGATATTCCACGATGTGCGAGGGCGGCATGTCATCGGGCAGGTTGTCACGATGTCGGCCAAGCGTCATCGCGTTGAAGGTCTCATTCTCCAGCGCCTGCTTCGCCCGCGCGACTTCCTGCCGCAGCGCATGTTTCTGGGTGATAAGGTCGATGATCTTCGCCACGCGGATGGCGTCGGATTCCTTACCCTCGCCCCAATCCGCATCGGGGATCAGCGCGATGTCGTGCATCAGCTGCCAGTGACTGTCCCAATCGCCGGTCAGTGGTTTCCCTTTCAAAGCAGCTTCCAGCCATCGAACCCAGAACCCGAAACCGGCGCGTTTCGACAATCCAGCACTTACATCAGCCCAAAGCACGCCATAGACCTCAGTCAATTCGTGAAACAATGGGGCCGTCAACAGATCTTCTTTGTTATCAACTAAATCTCGGTCCTCCTGAAATTCCAACCAGACCATGGCCTTTGCAACCTTGGCTCCGTCCCAACTATCGCCAGCCTTGGAGGTTAGCGCGTGCACCATGAGGGCAAGTGCCATTGGCGAAATACCGGCGCCCCCCGCCGGTTTTGCCAATTCAACAGCGTCCAGAGTGGCTCTGATGCCCGCTGAGACAGGAAGGCTCAACACCTGCTTGCGATCAACAGCGGATAGCCATGCTCGATTCGCTTGGGCTTCATCGACAAGATAGTCACGCCCCGTATTCTCTGAGAACAGCTGATGCCGGAACAGTCTCAAAGCAACGATGGCACCGTCTTTCTCTGCGAGTAGTTCAGCGAGGAAACCAAGCATCGCCCTCTTGGCCGCTCGGTTTCCCAAGGCAACGGCAGTGGAAACCTGTTGATCAACCGGCACATGCTCAAACCAGCGATTATAGGATTTCATATCAATGTTTTGCAAAACTTTCATCATGACTCCGAAATCGCCCGCAATGCGCGTACCTATACCACATTCCTCAACCAGAACACCCACCTTGACCTTGCCTGCCCCACAGGCTTTTCTCGCCCATGAACTCAGGAGGTCTCATGCAAGATAATTTCAATCAAGAGCTTCAGGACCGTCTGGTCCGCTATGCCGCCATCGACAGCCAGAGCGATGAGAATTCGCCCTCTTCGCCCAGCACCGCAATCCAGCTCGATATGTCAAACCTGCTGGTGGAAGAGCTAAAGGGGATCGGCGCGCAGGATGTTAGCCTCACAGATTACGGCACGGTTCTGGCGACAATTCCGGGCAACACCGATGGGCCAACAGTTGGCTTTCTGGCCCATGTGGATACCGCGCCGCAATTCAATGCGGCAGGCGTCAAGCCCCGTGTCATCAAGGGTTACAATGGCGGCGACATCACCTTTCCAGATGATCCCGACCTGGTCTTGTCCCCCAAGGATCACCCCTATCTGGCCGGCAAGGAAGGCCATGATCTGGTCACCGCTTCGGGACTGACCCTGCTGGGGGCCGATGACAAATCCGGGGTTTCTATCGTCATGACCCTGGCCCGCCACCTGCTGGCAAACCCGGATATCCCCCATGGGCCCATTCGCATCGCCTTTACCCCGGACGAAGAAATTGGCCGCGGTGTGGATGCAGAACTGCCCAAGGATCTGGGCGTCGATTTTGCCTATACGCTGGATGGCAGTGATCTGGGCGAAATCATCTACGAAAGCTTCTCGGCGGATCGTGCCATTGTCACCATCAAGGGGGTTTCCATCCACCCCGGCTGGGCCAAGGAAAAAATGGTCAATGCCGCGCATCTGGCCTCCAAGATCGTGCAGACCCTGCCGCAGGCGACCCTGACGCCGGAAACCACTGACGGGCGCGAGGGCTTCCTGCATGTCACCGACATGAGCGGCGGCTCGTCAGAGATGGAGATCAAGCTGATCCTGCGCGATTTTGAACGCGACGGGTTGCAGGCCAAGGGCGATCTGTTGCGCAGCGTCTGCGAGGCCGTGCAGGCCTCTGAGCCGCGTGCCGAAGTGACCTGCGAGATCTATCCGCAGTACCGCAACATGCGCTATTGGCTGGAAAAGGACATGACCCCGGTTGATCTGGCGCTGGAGGCCTGCCGCGCCAATGGGATCGAGCCGATCTCGGTGCCCATTCGCGGCGGCACCGATGGTTCCCGCCTGACAGAGCTGGGCGTGCCAACCCCGAATATTTTCTGTGGCATGCAATGCGTGCACGGGCCGCTGGAATGGGTCTCGGTGCAGGACATGGCGGCCTCGCTGAATGTCTGCCTGACTCTGGCGCAGCTGGCAGCAAAAAAATAGGCGCTGCCCTCTTCGCTGTCCGGTCTTTGGATCGGGCAGCGAAGCCAGACTTGACCCCCCGCCTGCATCGGTTAAACCTGCGCCGGAAGTCAGGAGACCGCGATGCAAGCGTTTGAGTACAAAGTTGTCCCCGCCCCGCACAAGGGCACCAAGGCCAAGGGCGTCAAAACCCCAGAGAGCCGTTTTGCCAATTCCATCGAGATCACCCTCAATGAGATGGCGGCAGAGGGCTGGGAATACCAACGCGCCGAGCTCCTGCCCTCGGACGAACGTTCTGGCCTGACCGGCTCTACGACCAACTGGCGTAACGTGTTGATTTTCCGCCGCGCCCTGCCGAAAGAGTTGAGCCCCACCGAGGTGGTCCAGCTTGAAGAAAACACCACCGTCAACTTCGACCCGGCTCCCCTGCCTCAGCATGAAGCCGAACCTGTGCCTCTGACCGCCACCGCAGGGGATCCAGAGGCCCCTTCGGGTGCCACACCGGTTCCGGGTGTCGGCGCTGCTAGAATGCAGGCTGATGACGGCGTTGAAGAGCTGAGCCCGGTTTCCGGCATGACCCAGGCCCTAAAAGCACGCGCCAGCCAGCGATCCTCAGACAGCGACTAGCCCCTGCGCGGCCTGGAGTGAAATTGCCCTTGGATAGAAACCGCCCCTGTGTCCTTTGACAGCAGGGGCGGTTTCTTTTGTCAGTCGCTGCCAATATCCAGCGCCAGCGCGTGAATGCGCGGCACAATATCGCCGAGCGCCCTATGCACCGCCCGGTGCTGCTGCACCCGGTTCTGCCCGGCAAAGGCGGCAGCGCGGATCATCACGTTAAAGTGACTCTCACCGCTGCCATCATGGCCGGCATGGCCAATATGGCTGTTGCTGTCATCCACCACCTCTAGCGCTGTGGGCGCAAAGGCCTCCTGCAGCCGCTGTTCCATCTCTACGCGAATGCTCATATTTCGCTCATCCTCATTTTTATTTCGCTGCCCCCCTTCAATCTCTCGCCCCTTAGACTAAACTGCTGCCTCCGAGTCGAGTAGTTGCGTCGAGAAGGTGCACCCCATGAGCAAATCAGATCCTTTCGGTTTCGATATGTCCGTCAGTTCTGCAAAAAAGAAAAACCCGCGCGGACGTCGGGCCGCCAGCGGCGCGTCGGAGACCTCCACGCGGGTCTGTGACAAGGAAGGCTGTAACGAGGCGGGTAAATTCCGCGCGCCCAAAGCCCCCGATGTTCTGGATGATTTTTTCTGGTTCTGTCAGGAACATGTCCGCGAATACAACAACCACTGGAATTTCTTCCAAGGCACAACCGAGGCCGAGCTGAACGCGCAGCAATCCAAGGATAAGGTCTGGGAACGCCAAACCAAACCCATGGGCGACCCCGAAGCCCGCGCCTGGGCCCGGTTGGGCATCGAGGATCCGCATCAAGTTCTGGGCGGCAATGCCACGCAGAACCCGGGCCGCTCCGGCGCGACGGGGCGCCGCCTGCCGGCAACCGAACGCAAGGCGCTGGAACTGCTGGAAGCCAAGGACGATTGGTCCAAGGCCGACATCCGCAAGGCCTACAAAAAGCTGATCAAGGTGCTGCACCCGGATATGAATGGCGGCGACCGTAGCCAGGAAGAGCAGCTACAAGAGGTCCGCTGGGCCTGGGACCAGATCAAGGACAGCCGCAGCTTTAAGTGATGCCACTTTAGCTGCAGCAAGAACACCGACAGAAGGGCAGCCCGCGCTGCCCTTTTTTGTGGCGACAGTCTTTGTGGCGACAGTCCTGTGCCTGCAGGAAATGGGTTCACATATTGGGCCGCTCGTAAGTCCAGTTCGCCAACAACATCACGTTATTTGGCCAGCCTCTACTCTGCCCCTTGCCCTTCAAGGCAAGATCAGGCACCAATCCCTCGGATTGACCCCGCAGAGGCGGGAGAGGAACAAGGATCGACTGTGATGACCGACGGCATGCTGGATATGAATGCAAAACCCACCGACCCCATTTCGGTGCGCGATGTCTTTGGCATCGATACCGACATGACCATCAAAGGCTTTGCCGAAGGTTCTGACCGCGTTCCCGCGATCGATCCCACCTATAAGTTCGACCCCGATACCACCATGGCCATCCTGGCGGGCTTTAGCCACAATCGTCGTGTGATGATCCAGGGCTACCACGGCACAGGCAAATCGACCCATATCGAACAGGTCGCCGCCCGCCTGAACTGGCCCTCTGTGCGGGTCAACCTCGACAGCCATATCTCCCGGATTGACCTCATCGGTAAAGATGCGATCAAACTGCGCGACGGCAAGCAGGTGACAGAATTCCACGAGGGCATCCTGCCCTGGGCCCTGCGTAACCCGGTTGCGATTGTCTTTGATGAATATGACGCCGGCCGCGCGGACGTGATGTTCGTGATCCAGCGTGTTCTAGAACATGACGGCAAGCTCACACTGCTGGACCAGAACGAGATCATCACCCCGAACCCCTTCTTCCGTCTGTTTGCCACCGCCAACACCGTTGGTCTGGGCGACACCACCGGCCTCTATCACGGGACCCAGCAGATCAACCAGGCCCAGATGGACCGCTGGTCGCTGGTGGCAACGCTGAACTACCTCAGCCACGATGCTGAGACCGCCATCGTTCTGTCCAAGACCCCGCATTACAACACCGCCGAAGGCCGCAAGAGCATCAGCCAGATGGTGACTGTTGCGGATCTGACCCGAACCGCCTTCATGAATGGCGACCTGTCGACCGTGATGAGCCCGCGGACCGTGATCAACTGGGCGCAAAACGCCGAGATCTTCCGCGATGTAGGCTATGCCTTCCGCCTGTCCTTCCTGAACAAATGCGACGAGCTGGAACGCCAGACCGTCGCCGAGTTCTACCAGCGCTGCTTTGACGAAGAGCTGCCCGAAAGCGCCGCCAGCGTGAGCTTGGGGTAAGACGAAGCCCCCGGCGGCAACGCCGGGCGGTGCCCGACCCGCCCTCCAATCCGGAGGTCTGCCTTTGGCAAAACGGGGGAGGGCACTTTGTTTCCCGCCCGCGGCCCGGCCCCGCCCTCCATACTACTTCGGAAGGCTGGACAAAGGTTGCTCCCGGCGGGATGCTTCTACCAAAGACGGGGTGCGACCATGAGTAGACACAACAAAATTCCTGCGGGTCCGATCAAGAAGGCGCAGGCCAAGGCCAGCAAGGTCATGGCCGATGACAAGATGCGCCTGCCGCTGGTCTCCGGATTGTTCCGTATACTTGCCCCTGCTACGATTTTTCTTGCCGCACTAGGGCTGTCGGCATCGACCGCCCTAGCGGCCGATTGGACCGATGTCCATGACGAGGCGGAAGCCTATGACGTTTGCACAGCCTACGTCATGGCTGACTTGGAGTTCTTTATATACAATAACCCTGAGGGCGATATGGACCTGGCCTTTGAAGAGGCTGTTGTCGATTTTGCTACTGTTGCCTACCAAAAACAGCATGGCGAACTGCCACCGAGCTATATCGAACGAAAAGCCTATGAGCGTGAGCTATCCTCGATGATGCTTGGCATCTTCCTGGATATGCGGGACGCCGCAGAGGATAGTGCAAATCTAGACGAGCTGCAGTCATTCTGCACCACTATCGGTGCAAAGCATGAACAAACGCGCTGGGTATTCCAATGAAAAAACAAAACGACAATCCAGCCGACCCGTTTAAAAAGGCCCTGGCCGAGGCCACCAAAGTCATGGCCGATGATCCGGAGCTGAGCGTTTCCTACACCGTCGACCCCTCGGGCGTCTCCGGTGACAATATGCGCCTGCCGCAGGTTTCCCGTCGCATGACCCGCGAGGAGGTGCTGCTGGCCCGTGGCACCGCTGATGCGCTGGCGCTGCGGCGCAAGTTCCACGACGATGCCACCCATGCCAAATACACCCCACAGGGGGAAATGGCGCGTGATCTGTATGAGGCGATGGAAACCGCCCGCTGCGAGGCTATGGGCGCGCGGCATATGCCCGGCACCGCCTCCAACATCGACGTCAAGATCCGCAACGAGGCCATTCGGCGCGGCTATGACCAGATGAAAAGCTCCTCTGAGGCGCCGCTGGCGGCCTCGGCCGGTTACCTAGTGCGCCATCTCGCCACCGGTCGCCCCCTGCCGCAGGGTGCAGACAATGTTATGGAACTCTGGCGTGGATTTATTGAATCTCAGGCCGGCGAGACGCTGGAAAACCTCGACGACAAAATCGCCGACCAGTCCGAATTTGCCAAATTCGCCCGCAAGATCATCGCCGATCTGGGCTATGGTGATCAGCTGGGCGATGATCCGGATGAGCTGGACGACGAACAGAACGACGAAGCTGAAGACGACGCCGAAGAGCAGCCCGATCCCGATGGCAATGGCGAGGATGACTCAGACGACGAAGAGGCCGATGCCGACGCCGAGCAGGCGCAAGAACAGCAGCAGGACGAAAGTCAGGCTCAGGTCTCGATGGATGAGATGGCCGACGAAGAACTGGCCGAAGAAACCGAGATGCCCGACGGCGAAGCACCGCTGGATCCGCCTCCGCCCCCCCCGGTGTCAGAGGCCGACCCGGATTATAAAGTTTTCCTCGACGCCAATGACGAAGAAATCGCTGCTGAAGATTTGGCCGAACCGGCAGAACTTGAACGGCTACGCGCCTATCTTGATCAGCAGCTGGAGCCGCTTAAGGGCGCTGTCAGCCGTCTCGCCAACAAATTGCAGCGCCGTCTGCAGGCGCAGCAGAACCGCTCTTGGGAGTTTGATCTGGAAGAGGGCATTCTGGATGCCGGCCGTCTGGCGCGGGTGATTGCCAACCCGACCACTCCGCTCTCGTTCAAGCGCGAAAAAGACACTGAGTTCCGCGATACCGTGGTGACGCTCCTGCTGGACAACTCCGGCTCGATGCGGGGACGTCCTATTTCCATCGCCGCGATCTGCGCTGATGTTCTGGCCCGCACCCTGGAACGCTGCAACGTCAAGGTGGAGATCCTCGGTTTTACCACCCGCGCTTGGAAAGGTGGGCTGGCCCGCGAGGCCTGGCTCAATGATGGGCGGCCACAGATGCCGGGCCGTCTGAATGACCTGCGCCACATCATCTACAAATCCGCGGACAGCCCCTGGCGGCGCGTGCGGCCCAACCTCGGCCTTATGATGAAAGAAGGCTTGCTGAAGGAAAACATCGACGGCGAGGCGCTGGAATGGGCCCATCGGCGCATGTTGGCCCGTCAGGAAGCCCGCAAGATCCTGATGGTGATCTCGGATGGTGCTCCGGTGGATGACAGCACCCTCTCGGTGAACCCGGCCAACTACCTGGAGAAACACCTGCGCGACGTGATCGATATGGTCGAAAAGCGCAAACAGGTGGAGTTGCTGGCGATCGGCATTGGTCATGATGTGACCCGCTACTATGACCGCGCGGTGACCATTACCGATGTGGAGCAGCTGGCCGGGGCCATGACAGAACAGCTTGCTGCCCTGTTTGACAGCGATCCCCGCGCCCGTGCACGGGTGATGGGCATGAAAAAGGTCAGCTAATCGGGTCGACTGATCAGAAGGACAGAGATGACACAGCACAGGATCGAGTATTTCTACTCCACCCACTCCGCTTATGCCTATCTGGGCTCCAAGCGGCTGGGTGAAATCTGTGCAGCCCACGGGTGCGAACTGGTGCATCGGCCCTTTTTGCTATCGCCTGTGGTGGAGCAAGCCGGCGGGCAGCCCTTTGCCGGGCGCAGCCAGGCCCATGTGGACTATTTCTTTGGCCGCGAGATCGAACGCTGGGCTGCCTATCGCGGCCTGCCTATCATCCACTATCGGCCAACCTATCATGACAATGCTCTGACCCTCTCTAGCGGTATGGTCATCATGGCCGCCCGGCTGGGGCAGGATGTGGACGCCCTGGCAGATGCCCTGCTGCAGGCCCATTGGCGTGATGACATCGATCTGATGAACCCCGATGAACTGCGCAGGGCGGCAAGGGCAGCCGGGCTGGATCCTGAGCCGCTATTGGAAGGCGCAATGCAACCCAATGTGCAGAAAGTGTTGGAAGACAACACCAAAGCTGCGCTGGCGATGCACCTCTTTGGCTCTCCGACCTACATCCTGGACGGCGATCCCTACTATGGCCAGGACCACCTCGAACTGATGGAACACGCCTTGACGCATCCCTTTCCCGGCACCGGGTTCAAGAACCCTCCCGTAGGCAAAAGCTGAATTTCACGGGTTGCGCCCAGCCAAACTTCACGGTTCTCTGGCGACGCTGACACCCGCCCAAGCAGGAGACCCCCATGTTCCAGAGTTTTGACGTCACAGCCCGTCCTGAACAGGGGCCACCGCGCCTGGCCACGCTGCGGCTGGAGCTGGAAAAGCAGGGGCTTGACGGGTTTCTTGTGCCGCGCGCCGATGCGCATCAGGGCGAATATGTCGCCGCTCGCGATGAACGGCTGAGTTGGCTTACTGGGTTCACCGGATCTGCAGGATTTTGCGCGGTTCTGAAAGAACAGGCCGGTGTTTTTATTGACGGCCGCTACCGCACCCAAGTCAAACGGCAGGTTGCCGAAGTGTTCACCCCAGTGCCCTGGCCCGAGGTACAGCTTGGCGGCTGGCTCAAAGAAAAGCTACCCAAGGGCGGCAAGGTCGGGTTTGATCCTTGGCCGCATGCCACCGCACAGATCGCCACCATGACCAAGGAGCTTGCCGACACGGGCATCGAACTGGTGCAATGTGACAACCTTGTGGATCGGATCTGGCAGGACCAACCTGCCCCGCCCCTGCAACCCGTCCTACCCCATGCACTGGAATATGCAGGGGAAACGGCAGTAGACAAATGTAGCCGTTTGGCGCAGGAGTTGAGCGCTGCAGGACAGACGGCGGCGCTGATCACCCTGCCCGACAGCATCATGTGGCTGCTGAATATCCGCGGTGCCGACATTCCCCGCAACCCAGTGGCCCATGGTTTTGCCATTCTGCACGCCGACGCGCGCGTTGATCTTTTCATGGCTCCAGAAAAACTGGGACAGCTTGGGGACCACCTGCCCGAAACGGTGCGCCACCACGCCTCAGAGGATTTTTTGCAGGCGGTTGCCGCCCTCAATGGCGCGGTTGCGGTAGACCGTGCCAGCCTGCCGCAGATCGTGGCCGACGCCCTTGGAGAGCGGATGGTCTCCACAGGCGATCCCTGCGCCCTGCCCAAGGCGCGCAAGAATACAGCCGAAATTGCCGGCTCCGCCGCCGCCCATCTGCGCGATGGTTCTGCCGTGGTGGAGTTGTTGTCCTGGCTAGACGCGCAGCCCGCGGGCAGTGTCACCGAGATCGAGGTGGCCAAACGCCTGGAAGACCTGCGCCGCCGCGACCCAGTACTTCGCGACATCAGCTTTGAAACTATTTCTGGCACTGGTGAAAATGGTGCTGTGATGCATTATCGGGTCACCGAGGAAAGCAACAGCACTTTGGAGGACGGCCATTTGCTGGTGCTGGACAGCGGCGGGCAATATCAGGATGGCACAACCGATATCACCCGCACCATTGCCATTGGCACTCCCGGCTCCGAGGAATGCGCCGCCTTTACCCGCGTGTTGCAGGGCATGATCGCCATGTCCCGTCTGCGCTGGCCCAAAGGGCTGGCAGGTCGCGATATCGAAGCCATCGGCCGTATGCCGCTTTGGCTGGCGGGGCAGGATTTCAACCACGGGCTGGGGCATGGTGTTGGTGCTTACCTCAGCGTCCATGAAGGCCCACAGCGTCTGAGCCGGGTCTCTACGGTGCCACTGGAGGTGGGGATGATCCTGTCCAATGAGCCGGGATACTACCGCGAAGGCGCCTTTGGCATTCGGATCGAAAACCTGCTGGTGGTGCAACGCGCCCCAAAGCTGAGCAGCAGCGATCCAGAGCGGGAGATGTTGTGCTGGCGCGGCCTCACCTATGCGCCGATTGACCGGCGGCTGATCCTCACCGAGATGCTCTCCCAGGCAGAGCGGGACTGGATCAATGCCTACCACGCCGAGACTTTGGCAAAACTACGCCCCCACGTCAGTAAAAACGCACAGGCCTGGCTGGATGACGTCACCAGAGCAATCTGATAACAGAATGTTACATGGTTATGGCATAGAGATATGCCATGAGCCGAATTTGAGGGGGAAGTGACCGATGAGCAATATCAGCATTCGCAAAGCAACAGGCACCTGGGTGGTTCGCTCTGGCGGCGCCGTTCTGGGTGAAAGCACAAATGCGCTTGAACTGAATGAGGACGGCCATGCCCCAGTGATCTACTTTCCGCGCACGGACATCGCCACGGCTTTTCTGGACCCAAGCGACAAGACAACCCATTGCCCACACAAAGGCGACGCGACCTATTATTCGATCGTCAATAAATCATCCATCACCAAGAATGTGGTCTGGAGCTACGAAGATCCTATCGATGCAGTGGCGGAGATCAAAGGCTATCTCGCGTTTCATCTTGGCGACACTGTTAAAGTAGAGCAAATCTAAGCCTCAGAAAAGCGGACCTAGGGCCAGAGCTGACGGCAATTATTGCTCTTGCGGATAAGTCAGGCAAAGACCTGATCCACAGAAAGCTTGGTCAAAATACCTAGCAAGACAGAATGAAACAAGCGGCCTTCACGGGCCGCTCTTCATGTTTTCCAACAGGACCCCGGGCCCCAAATCCATTCCAGTAAGCTATCAGTATTTACCCCGTCGGATGATCAGGGTGCATTGCAAGCATGACTAATAGGAAACTGACTTAAAGAACTGCCCGGCACAGATTGCGCCGCACGTCTTCCAGCCGCTCATCGGCGCTAAAGACATTGGTTTCCATTGCGCATTGAAGCGCATAATCAATCAAGGCCTCCAAAGACGCCTTTTCTTTTTCCTGCTCGCCACCAATACGTTTTTGCACAGCCTCTTCCGGGCCGCATTCAAAAGCACGCATATCATTCCTTCCGCACTTTAGTAACAAAGGTCACTGTGCGATTAGAATCCATTAATCCAAGAGGTTAATCAATAGAAAGAAGAAATTAACTTTTATGTGTCGTAAAAGCCTCTCGAATCCAGGCCAAGTTGCAACAGTGAATTCAACCAGGGCGAGTTGGCTGCTCGAAACCACCATAACTGCAGGGGGCTTTTCCTGCGTTGTTTTCGGTCACGCAACAAAGCCGAGCCCCCTTCCAGATGATTGCTAGTCCAAACAGGAGGTTCTACCTGCGGATAGTGATGACCCTGTCTTGGGTAACTGCCCGTTAACATTTAGCTAAATACAAACGGGACAAGGGGCTTTGCCACCTAAAAGGATTTGTGCCTTGATGACAAATCCTGGCCATTTACTGAGCCCACCCGTCTCAAATTCAAGGCCTGGCGACTTAACTGTGCTCTTCAGCGGCGACCGAAACCAGTGCCCTGTTATAGGCCTTCAGAGCATCCACATGGTAGATCGCCCCAACCAGGATTTCCTCCCCCTCAAGGGTTTCCACCACTGGTAAAAATGTCACATCGGCACGGTCAAACACCGGAAGAACAGCCTCTAAAGAGGTTCCAAGCTCTACCGCAAGCCCCTGTTCGCACAGGGCTTCACAGTCTCCTTTCGAAGCACAGCCTGGATCCTCCAGCCGGCGCATGACCACATTGGCCTTGAGTAGAGCCAGAAGATAGGCCTGCGGGCCGGCGGCACAATGGATGTTACGGCGCTCCAGCTGAGTGAGGAAGAAGGACCGGTCCACCAGTCGCGATGCCAGCGCCGTAGAAATAGACACGGCCACCATTACCGCGAGGCCGATCTGCCAGTCTCCGGTCAGCTCAAACACAATCAAGGTGGTGGAGATCGGCGCGCCCAGTACTGCCGCGGCCACCGCCCCCATGCCTGCAAAGGCATAAAGCGTATGGGTGCCGGATACATCCGGCAGGAAGGAGGTTGCAACCAGCCCAAAGGCAAGCCCGGTGATGGCACCAATCATCAATGAAGGGGAAAAAACGCCGCCGCCCATGCGCCCACCCATGGTGATTGCCACGGCCGTCGTTTTGACCACGACAAAAATCAGTGCTTGCGACAGTATCAACCCACCCGAAAGCGCCAGTTCAGTGGTCTCGTACCCAACGCCAATGATATGGGGGTACCAGATTGCAATAACCCCCAGCAGCAGGCCCGAGATCGCCGGGCGCAGCCAGCGTGGCAGGCAAAGTTTTTCCTGCAGGGAGTCGCCAACCCGATCGGCCAGAAAAATTGCCCGCATCAGCGCCACTGCCACCAGACCACAGATAACCCCGAGCATCAAAAAGGCAGGCAATTCGACATAGAACTGCAAAGCGCCAGGCGTGCTCATGGAGAACTCGGTGACATCGCCATAGGCCATGCGATTGATCACAGTCCCCGCAACCGAGGCAATGACGATCGGCGCAAAGGCCCGCACCGCAAAATGGCGCAGTACCACTTCCAGCGCAAAAAGCGCTCCGGCAATTGGCGCGTTGAAACTAGCGGAAACCGCAGCGGCTACGGCACAGCCAAGCAAATCTCGCCCGGTAATGCCATCTGCCTTGATTTTGTCGCTGACCCAGCTGGAGATCACCCCCGCAAGGTGCACTACTGGTCCTTCGCGCCCCGATGAGCCACCAGTTGAGAGGGTAATGAACGAGGCTAGAGCCGAGGCCAGCCCCTCCCGCATCTCCAGCCGCCCCTCTTTTAGAGCCGCCCCTTCAATCACATCCGAAACCGATCGCACCCGCGCATCCGGTGTAAAACGATCCAGAATAAGCCCAACAACCAACCCGCCAAAGGTGGCAATCAGCACCAGCCAATACCAGGGCAGATCTGCTGCAAAACTGTGTAGATAATTGACATCTTCTGCCCCGTAGACCCAGGCCTGCAGCGCCGAAATACCCTTGCGAAACAACAGCGCTGCAAAGCCGGCGCTGATACCAATCAGCAGCGCAATCAGCCAGAACTGGAACTGGCTTGGCCCCCGGTGCAGCAATACCCGCCACAGATCCCGCACCGCAGAGATCCCCTGGGCGGATTGGGCTGTGACAGAAAAGCGAAGCTTCTGGGGCATTGGGGTCCTGTTCAATCGACAAATGTAAGGTGCGTCTTTGCCCTAAAATAGCAAACTGACCGTAAAGAAATGGTTTGGATAACTCATCCTCGCCGTTTTCTCTGTGTAATGTCTGCGTCTTAGCTGGCCAGAAGCGCCCGTGCAGCAGCGCGGGCTTCGGGGGTTATGGTATCACCGGAAACCATGCGCGCAATCTCATCCACCCGCTCCCCCTCATCCAGGGGCACCACTTCAGACAGGGTAAGACCCTCGGTCACTCGTTTTTGCACCCGCCAGTGGAAACCGCCCTGGGCCGCAACCTGCGGCGAATGGGTCACAACCAGCACCTGTCCAGAAGCAGCCAAGGACCGAAGGCGTCGACCAACCGCATCTGCCGTGGCCCCGCCGACCCCCCGGTCAATCTCATCAAAAATCAGCGTTTTGCTTTGGTCTGTGCCCCGCAGGCAGACCTTGAGGGCCAGCAGAAACCGGCTCAGCTCCCCACCAGAGGCAATTTTGTTCAGCGGCCCAGAGGGGGCGCCGGGATTGGTTGCGACAGTAAAGGCGACGGTATCTTGACCTTCGGGTCCAGGATCTGCCGGTTCGACCAGCGTTTCAAACAAGGCCCGCTCCATTTTCAGCGGCGCCAGTTCTGCCATCACGGCCTGATCCAAAGCTTCGGCATTGCCCTGCCGGGCAGCGGTGAGTTGATCGGCCAAAGTCTGATAGGCAGCCTGCGCCTGCTGCAGTGCCGCTTCCTGATCCGCCAGATCCTGATCACCTGCATCCAGTGCCGCAAGTTTGCCCCGCAGAACATCAGCATGGGCGGCAAGCTCATCCGGTTGAACGGCGTATTTTCGTGCCAAAGCCCTGATTTCAAACAGCCTTGCCTCGCAATCCTCGAGATCTCCGGGGTTGAAATCCAGCCCTTCTAGCACCCGGCTCACCCCGTCCTGGGCTTCACCCAGCTCCACCATGGCTCGGCTCAATGCTCCAAGCGGCGCGGTCAAACCAGTGTCTTCACCACTCTCAACACCTTCGAGCCAGCGCTGTGCCTCGCCCAATGCGGCCTCTGCACCGTCACTCAGCAGTGTATGGGCGCGGGCGATGTCACCCCGGATCCGTTCTGCTTGCTGCATCTGGCGACGTCGCGCATCCAGCGTCTCATCTTCGCCCGGCTCCGGGTCAAGCTTGTCCAGCTCTGCCACCGCATGGCGCAGAAACTCTTCTTCGGCGCGCACCGCTTCGAGCGCATCCCGCGTGGTCTGTACAGATTTTTGCGCCTTGGAGGCCACACTCCAGGCGGTTCGGGTCTGCGCCAACAGATCTGGAACAGCGGCAAAGGCATCCAACAGCGCCCGGTGCCCACGCGGATTCAACAACCCGCGATCATCATGTTGTCCGTGCAGTTCGACCAAGGTTTCGGACAGGCGCCGCAGCACCTCACCGGAACAGCGCCGGTCATTGACCCAGGCGGTCTTGCGCCCATCGGCCGTGTTGATCCGTCGCAAAACCAGTTCTTCGCCGCCCGGCAACCCTGCCTCTTCGAGGATAGCATGGGCCGGGTGCTCTGGCCCAAGATCAAACTCAGCAATGACTTCGCCCTGGGCTGCGCCTTGGCGCACTAGTTCCGCGCGCCCCCGCCAGCCCAAAACAAAGCCAAGCGAATCCAAAAGGATGGACTTGCCTGCCCCAGTTTCGCCAGTGAGCACATTCAGCCCCGGCTGAAAGGCCAGTTCAAGGTGATCAATGATCAGAAGATCGCGAATATCAAGTGCGCGCAGCATGGCCGGTTATATCGCCCCGTTCCCTCGTCAGGCTGGTCTGGCTGACTACAGCCAACGCCCTTTGATCGATTGACGATAGATCTGGCTCAGCCAGTTGTTGCCGCGATCCTTGAGCTTAAGACCTTGTGATGTGAGCAGTTTATAGCTGTCCTCATACCAATCAGTCGATTGGTAGTTATGGCCAAGAATGGCACCAGCTGTCTGCGCCTCTTCGATCAAGCCCAGCGAGATGTAGGCCTCGACCAGACGATGCAGCGCCTCTGCGGTGTGGCTGGTGGTCTGGAAGTCTTCGACCACCACACGGAAGCGGTTGATCGCAGAGGTATAATGACCACGGCGCAGGTAATAGCGGCCAATTTCCATCTCTTTGCCAGCGAGGTGATCAAAGGCCAAGTCAAACTTCAAAATAGCCGAAGTGGCATATTCGCTGTCCGGATAGACCTCGATCACGGTGCGCAGGGACTGCAGCGCCTGAAAGGTCAGCCCTTGATCACGGCCGACTTCGTCAATCTGATCATAGTAGCTGAGCGCCAGCAGATACTGCGCATAGGCGGCATCCTCATCCGTAGGGTAGAAGTCGATAAAGCGCTGCGCCGCAGCACGGCTACCTTCGTAGTCTTTAGCTTTATGGCTGGCAAAGGCCTGCATGATCAGGGCCTGTTTGGCATATTCCGAATAGGGGTAGAGCCGTTCGATCTCAGAAAAATAGAAGGCGGCATCTTTGGTGCGCTTGCGAGAAAGTTCAAACTCACCACGCTCAAAAATCTGCTGAGGCGTAAAAGACTCAAGGGGAACAGTCTGTTCAGCAGCGCCACCATCTCCGCCACAGCCAGAGAGTGCTGCCATCAAAAGAGCCGCGCCGACAAATTTGGCCCCTGTCTTGATGCCGATCATATTGCCTAAACCTCACCGTCTTTGACTTTCGGGTGTTAAACGCCCCGGGTTCCGCCCGGTTTAGCACATTCATCAGGCGTACAAAACGCCTTTCACCCACTTCACCCCCACTTGGCAGAGATTGTTTGGAATGGTCAAGCCCGACGCGCCTGGAACCAAGGCCGGAGGCAAAGCTTCGCCATCCAAAAAACAAAAAAGCCCCGCCAATACGGGGCTATAACGGTGTAGGTGGAATACCTCCAAGACCAAAGACCTCAGTCTGCCCGTAGCACCGGGCGAACAGCCCAAGCGCCAATCCTGACAGCGCGGCCTTAGGCGACGCGGCGGCTAGTATTGGGAATTTCGGACCAGACCAGCCCCTGCCCTGGAAGGCGTGCCGCCATGGCCAGATCACAGTCAACACGACGTGCTGCGCCCGGTGTGGCAAAGAGTTCACGCAGCAAGGTGTTGGTCAGGGCATGACCCGCACGATCGCCAACATAGCGGCCCAGCAATGGGCCACCGGCCAGGGCCAGGTCGCCCAGGGCGTCCAGCATCTTGTGACGCACGGGTTCATCCGAATGACGCAGACCTTCGCCGCTTTCGACCTGAACACCGTCAAAAACAATGGCGTTTTCGCCGGGAACACCGCCCAAAGCCAGCCCATTGGCCTGCATGTTTTCGACATCAGAGCGGCGGCAGAAAGTTCGGCTGTCGCAGAGTTCACGCACAAAGGCACCGTTGCGAAGATCCAGGACCCGGCTTTGGCGGCCAATTGCCTGCTCTTCAAAGTCGATGTGGAATTCGATCATCAGGCGGTCACAGGGCAGCAGGGTCGCCGTGGCGCCATCCTTGGTCACGGTCACAGGCTTCAGAACTTCGATCGCCGAAACAGGTGCCGCCAGACGCTGAATGCCGCGCCCCATGATGCCACGCACAAACTGGGCAGAAGACCCGTCCAGGATAGGCACTTCGGGTCCGTCGATTTCGATCAGTGCATTGTGAACACCACAGCCCGCCAGGGCCGCCATCACATGTTCAACAGTCGAGACAGAAACTCCGGCCCGATTGACCAGACGGGTGCAAAGTGCCGTGCGCTCTACGTGATCCCACATGGCAGGTACAAGGGTGTTGCCCAAAGCGATGTCAGTACGTTTGAAGACGATGCCGTGTCCAGCGGGCGCCGGGATGATTACCAGCCGCGCTGTTTGACCTGAATGCAGGCCAACCCCTTCAAATGTCACCGATGCTTTTAGCGTATTCTGCACCTTGTGCTCCTGATCACCATGTCCGACGTCATGCGTCGTGTTGGGATGACAGGTAAGGATTTCACAAAAAAGCCACAACTCAATCTTTGTAACGGAATGAAACATCCCTGTAACAGATCGGCAAAACACTGCTTAATGCAGTTCAATACATTGTATTTGAACAAAAAAGGGCCGCCCTAAGGCGGCCCGTTAATCTTGATTAGTGAAAGGTTAATTGGCTTGACGACGCAGGAATGCAGGAATCTCGATGCGATCCTGCTCAGCATCAGGGTCCTGTTGCTGCACCGGCTGCGGCTGAGGCGCCGCGGATTGCTGCTGCACCGGCTGTTGAGCTGGCTGCTGCATGGGTGGCTGCTGACGCGTGGCCTGCGGCTTTGCGGCCTGACCTTCGGTGGCACTGCCTGTCATCCGGTGGATCAGCGAGTTCAGGCCAAACCGGCGCTGTTCAGACTGCTGCTCGTCCTGTTCTGCGGCAGGAGCGGCCGCGACAGGGCGCTGCTGCATCTGCGGCTGAGGTGCGGCCTGCGGCTGACCAACAGACTGACCCTGCGCACGGGCGGCCGCGGCCTGAAGGCGCACAATCGCATCGGCAGAAGGGGTGCCAGGTGCCGGAGCTTTAGGAGCAACAAAGCTGGCCTCTGGCTGGGCTTCGGCAACTTCGGCCTGCGGCTGGAAGGCCGGAACCTGAGGCTGGTAGGCAGGCTGTGGCAGACCATCCTGGCCGACTTCTTCGATCTCTTCAAAGATATCTTCGGCCTGCTCCTGCGCAGCAACCTGCTGCGGGTCGAGCCCTTCAAACAGCGAGGGTTCTGGCTGCGCCGGAGCCGCCACCTGAGGCTGTTCGACAGGCGTGTTCAACTCCAAAGGAGCAGCAGGCGCCTGTTCATTGCTGACGGATTTTTTCAGTGGCGCAGACATCGGGCGGCGTGGCACTGGAATATCTGTCATCACTTCGGTGGCGTCGATACCGGTGGCCACGACGGAAACGCGCATCTGGCCTTCCATTGCGGTGTCCAGCGTGGAGCCCACGATGATGTTTGCCTCTGGGTCCACCTCTTCGCGAATGCGGTTGGCGGCTTCGTCCAGTTCAAACAGAGTAAGGTCATGCGCACCGGTGATGTTGATGAGAACACCCTTGGCACCGCGCAGGCTGATTTCATCCAGCAGCGGATTGGCAATGGCTTTTTCTGCCGCCTGAACGGCGCGATCTTCGCCTTCGGCCTCGCCTGTGCCCATCATCGCCTTGCCCATCTCGTCCATCACGGCGCGCACATCGGCAAAGTCAAGGTTAATCAACCCGGGACGGACCATCAGATCGGTCACACCTTTGACGCCCTGATACAGCACGTCATCCGCCATCGAGAAAGCCTCGGTGAAGGTGGTCTTTTCATTGGCCAGACGGAACAGGTTCTGGTTTGGAATAATGATCAGCGTATCCACGACCTTTTGCAGGGCTTCGACACCCTCCTCGGCCTGTTTCATCCGCTTGTTGCCTTCAAACTGGAAAGGCTTGGTGACAACACCAACGGTCAGAACGCCCAGCTCACGTGCGGCCTGCGCAATGATTGGAGCCGCACCGGTTCCGGTGCCGCCGCCCATACCGGCAGTAATGAAGCACATATGTGCGCCTGCCAGGTGATCGACAATTTGCTCAATGCTTTCTTCTGCCGAGGCAGAACCCACAGAGGGCCGCGCGCCAGCACCCAGACCTTCGGTGACTTTTACACCCAGCTGGATCCGGCTTTTGGCTGCGTTCTGCTGCAGCGCTTGAGCATCCGTATTGGCGACGACAAAATCGACACCCTCCAACTCTTTTGCGATCATATTGTTGACCGCGTTGCCACCCGCACCGCCGACACCGAACACGGTGATCTTAGGGGCCAGTTCTTCCTGCCCGGGCATCGAAAGGTTCAATGTCATGCTCTTTCCGCCTGTTACTCAGCCCTCCCGCAAGGGCTATTCCTGTAAATTCAGCCTCAACCCTACCGCGACGGCGGAGTCTCGTCATCCAAAAAAACGAAAAACACCACAAAATATGGTCAACCGTCGGGGGAAACCCGCAGAATTTCGCTTATCCCGGCAGATTTGGTGGAAAACGCCCACCACAACACAACAGAACATTGGATCCGGCAAAGCGCCGAACACTGAAACTCTTCTGACTTGGTTGCCAACTGCTCGGCCTTATTACGTCGCTTTCTACGACGCTTCGCATAATATTAGCCTTTTTTTGCGGGTCTGTCACCCAGATCCCGACAGGTTTTCCACAGGCTGGGGATATTTTTTTACCCCCACCCCCTAAGGCTTACCAATTGTCCCTGAACCAACGCACTGCGCGGCTGATGGAACGCGCTGGATAGCGGTCCACCGGGGTTTCAAAATCCCACCATTCATCCTGCGGATGCGCGGCAAACAGGCTCAGCCCGACAGCGGCGGCAAAACCGGGCCCGGTGGCCGATTGTGGCAGGCCATGAACCCGGAGAGGACGGCCTAGCCGCACCTGCTGGCCCAGGATACGTGTCGCCAAACCGTCAAGACCCAGAATTTGGCTGGAGCCGCCGGTGAGAACGATTTGCTGGCTGGGAAGGTATTCGAATCCGGCGGCATCAAGCCGCGTGCGCACCTCTTCGAGGATTTCCTCGACACGGGGGCGCATAATGCCAATCAGTTCCGCCCGGCTCACAGTACGCCTATCATGTTCCCAATCGCCGGTGTCGCCGCCAATATCGATCATGTCACGATCATCGGCACCAGTGGCATGCACCCCGCCGCAAAAGGTCTTGATGCGTTCGGCACTGGCCATCGGCACACCCAGCCCCATGGAAATATCGCTGGTGATATGGTCGCCGCCCATACGCACCGCATCGGCATAGATCATGTGTTTCTTCATAAAGACCGAAATCGAGGTGGAGCCACCGCCCATGTCGATACAGGCCGCGCCCAGCTCTTGCTCGTCTTCGACCAGGGCCGCATAGCCAGAGGCATAGGCCGAAGAGGCAATTCCGGCGAGTTCCAGATCGCAGCGCTGAATACAACGCACCAGGTTCTGCACCGTACCTGTGTCAACGGTCAGCATATGCATATCCACCGCCAGTGTCTGGCCCAGCTGGCCACGCGGATCTTCCAGACCAGAACGATTGTCGAGGGCAAAATTCACTGGCTGCGCATGCAGCACCTCACGGCCAGCGCCATATTCCGGCACCTCGCAGGCCGCAAGCACCTGGGCAATTTCAGTCTCCGAGACCTCCTGGCCTTCCAGCTCCAACCGGGCATCCAGGCCATAGGAACGCGGATTGGCGCCAGAAAAACTAGCGATCACATGGTCAACCCGCACACCGGCCATCTTTTGCGCTGCCTGTACAGCGGTGCGGATGGCGCGTTCGGTTTCCTGCATGGCGGTGATTTCGCCAAATTGCACCCCGCGCGAGCGGGTGGTGGCGGCACCGATCACCCGAAACCCGGACTGGCCTGCCAGCGAGCCGATCGAGTTGTCTTCGCTCAACCGATTGGTGCCATCAAAGCGAAGAACCAGGCAAGCAATTTTCGAACTGCCGATATCCAGAATGGCCACCACGCCGCGCTGCATCGCCTGACGGCGCATTTGGCGCATGGCGCGCTGGGACTGATAAAGATCCGTCATCTTAGAATCCACCCTCGTTCAGCGCTCTGATGCGCCACCAGTTTTCCACTGCGTTTTTTGTCATTCGAACTGTCGGCCGTGCCGCAATCCGCATATCCACCACCGCGACATCACGCTCCAGCAGATCCTGTACTTCGCTCACGACGATCACCCGTTCCAGAGCCTGAATGGGCTTGTCGCGGGGCAACATGATGCGCTGGCCGCGATCCAGAACCAGATCCCAACGGCGCTCTCCGATCCGCACCAGCCCGCGCAGCCGCTCCCCCAAAGGGCGCGCGGTTGCGATTAACTGCAGGGCCTCTTCGGCCATGAGATCTGCAGATTTCCCGGCGATCAGCGGCAGGTCCGGATGCATGGCGCGGCGGCCCAGCTCAGCCACATGGGCCCCGCTTTCGTCCAACAAGGCCAGACCTTCGTGGCTACGCCAGACCAGCGCGGGGGTGCGCTCTTTGATATCGACCTGCAAAACACCGCCTGGGCGAATACGCACATCTGCAGATTTCACCGGGGCCAGCTCTTCAATCTGAATGCGGATCTGGGCCAGATCCAGATCAAAGGAGCTCACCGGGAAGCGCAGCGGCACCACTTCGCGCACATCCTGCGCCACAGAGTCCCCAGCACCGTCAATGGCCATGACATTGACCATGAATTCCGGGCGCTCTTCGATGGCCGCCACAAGGGATGCGGCGCTGTCGCGCAGCATATCACGCCGCCCGACATCGGCCAGAAAAGCGCCAGTGGCCGCCAGGCACAGACACAGCGGCACACCAAATTTGAGGCCAAAGCGAATGCCCGGAGTGAGCATCCAGCGTTGCAGGCGGTACTTCAGCCGTGACGGTGCCGGATCGGCCATACTGTCGCCACGAGAGATCCGTTTTTTTAACGCCCGCATGATGCATCCTCCACCAGCTGCGCACAGAGCGCGCCAAAGGGAATGCCACAATGGGCGGCTTGCTCTGGTGCCAGCGAGGTCGGCGTCATGCCGGGCTGATTGTTGGTCTCCAGCAAGATCAGGCCAGCTGCGCCCTTGCTTTCATCCCAGCGAATATCCGTGCGGCTCAACCCGCGACAGCCAAGCGCCTGATGCGCCCGCAGCGCATAATCCAGACAGAGCGCACGAATATCTTCCGGCAAATCTGCCGGGATCACGTGGCGCGACCCTCCGGGTTTGTATTTGGCATCATAGTCGTACCAGCCATCGGTCAGAATATCGGTCACTTCCAGGGCGCGATCTCCCAATACCGACACGCTCAGCTCACGGCCCGGTGCGAAGGCCTCGACCAGTACCTCCTCGGGCATCTCAGGAGACAGCGCAGGCGGGCCATTGGCCGCCTCGTGCACCAGATAGATGCCAACGCTGGAGCCTTCATTGTTGGGCTTAACAACATAGGGCGGCACCATTGCGTGCTCAGCCATCACCTTGGATTTGGGAAACAGCCCGCTTTCCATCACTGGTAGGCCCGCCTCCTGAAACACCATCTTGCTGCGCTGCTTATCCATTGCTAGGGCAGAGGCCAATACCCCAGAATGAGTATAGGGCAGAGCCATCCATTCCAGCAGGCCCTGAACGCAGCCGTCTTCACCCCAGCGGCCATGCAGGGCATTAAAAACCACATCTGGTTTGAGTGTCGTAAGCTGTGCGTAGAGATCCGGACCAGCGTCCAGCTCCACCACTTCATATCCTTCGCCCCGTAGCGCGGCTGCGCATTCACGCCCACTGGACAAAGAGACCTCACGTTCTGCCGAGGGCCCGCCCAATAGTACCGCCACTTTCGGGAGTGTTCTGCTCGACTCACCCACGATAGCGCCTCAAATTTATCGGGCTTTTGCCCTTGGTTATTGGAGCCGAAAACTGGCCCACATCGTATCCGGGTCGTTGCCCGATGTTTGGGGCCTGCACCCCAGTGTTTTGCCGGATCCAGAATCCAGCGCCTCGCCAACAGCTGCCTGTGCCATTGCCGGGAAATCTCGCGACCCCAAAACAGGGCCCTGTGCCATCTTAACGCCGTAAATCTTACTGGCCCATTAACAGCAGCTTTACCATGCTTAAGATCGCGCCTGCCCGCTGTCACGTCAAAAACGGTCAAAACCCCCAAAACAAATCCGTAATGATTTGAAAAGGTAGCGCCTTTGCGATTGTTCTGACGTCAGTCTTGCTGCTCTGACAGGGGTTCTCCGACCCTCATGATTTCCCATTCTAGCGTTATGCCGGAATCCGCGTAAACCTTTTTTCTGACATCTTCGCCCAAAGTTTCCAGATCTGCGGCAGTTGCGCCACCGGTGTTGATCATGAAGTTGGAATGCTTTTCGCTCATCTGTGCGCCGCCAATGCGCGCCCCGCGCAGGCCCGCATCGTCAATCACCTTCCAGGCCTTCAGATCCTGCACATCATCAGCCCGGCCCGTGGAGGAAAATCCAGCCGGGTTGCGAAAAGTCGATCCGGCGGAACGGTCCTTGGTCGGCTGGGTCTCATCCCGCTTTTGTAGCTGCGCTGCCATGCGGGCATGCAGCGCTTCCGGCTCGCCCGCTGCGGCGCGCAATGTGGCTGATATCAGCACCGCGCCTTCGGGGAGCTCGGTCTGCCGGTACTGAAACTGTAACTCATCCGCCGTGATCTCCCGCAGGGTCCCATCGCGGGTGACAATTTTCGCAGAGACAAAGTGATCCGCCAGGTATGAGCCATAGCAACCCGCGTTCATCCGCACAGCGCCGCCAATTGATCCCGGAATGGTGCGCAGGAACGTCAGATCAAGCCCGGCATCCGCCGCCCTACGCGCCACATGAGCATCCAGCGCCGCCGCTCCTGCGGTGACCAGATCACCCTCTGTCTCGATTGTGTTGAAGCCGCGACCCAAACGAATGACAACCGCCCGCAAGCCCCCATCGCGCACAATCAGATTGGAGCCTACCCCCATGGGAAAGACCGTCACCTCGGAAGGAAGTTCTGCCAGGAAGTGCTGCAGATCGTCCACATCGGCAGGCTGGAAAAGATAGTCGGCTTCGCCGCCCACCCGCAGCCAGGTGAGATCCGACAGGGCACGGTTGGGGGTCAGTTTGCCACGCACCGATGGCAAATTGGGAAATTCAAGTTCAGACATATTCAGAGCCAGTCCATCCAACGTAAAAAGGCATTGATCAAAAAGCCAAAGCAGAAGGCAAACAAAGTTGCAACCCAAGCGACAGAAAGGAAAGCACTGACAAAGGCAAATCCAATTCCGGTGCCATCGTCCCCCACTCCAGTTCCATAGTTTGGAAGAACCGTGACGTAGTAAACGTAAAGCCACCCCCCGCCCAAAAGGAGGGTTGTCCCCGCAAAAAGTGCAAGGAACCAACGAGCCTTTCCCGCCAGTCCAAGCAATGCCCCGACGACCAAAGCCAAGCCAAGCCAAAACATGACTAGTCCCCTTTATCTCCAAAAGCTGAAGCGCCCAAACCGCGCAGCCAGCGCCCCAGATAGATCACAGGCCAACGCAGCACGCTCATACCGGCGCAAAGTACCCCAAGCCCCCACCAGGGACCGTTCTCATAGGCTACATAGCCCAAGAGCGGAATGCCAATGGCGATCAAAACATAGGCGCGGCGCCAATGATTGTCGCGGCTCGGCAGGACGGCCAGAAAATTGGCGGCCAAGGCCCAGACTGCGGCCAGCGTCAGCGAGACTGTCATTGCGACCCCTCCTTTGGTTGGCGCCACTTGGCCCAATAGTATTTGATCGGGCGGCGATACATCGACGCAACTGCAAACAGTCCAAAGGCAATAGCCAGCCAGCCCATTTCAATCCCCATCCAGATAAGCAGGACCGGCGCCAGAAACAAAAGGATGCGGCCCGGCACAAAATGACGCTCGACGGGCAGCATGGCCACTGCAGTGGTGGCCAGCACCCATAGAATTCCCGCGATCAGGCTCACATCCAGCCCTTCAGTGCGATGGCCAAGGCCAGCAATGACAGGACCAGACCCACAACAGGCACCGCAAAGGGCACCTGAAACGGTGCCTCTGGTCGGCGGCGTTTTTGCAGGATCAGCGCCAGGTTCACCAGAACGAAAACCGAAAGCAACGTGGTTGAAGTTACCTCGGCCAGCTGGGCCACTGGCAGCCAATAGGCCGCACCCAGTACCGCCAGACCTATCAGCACGGTGGCGCGCACCGGGGTGCCAAACCTAGGATGGGCATGGCGAAAGGCCGCGAGGCCCGTTGTGCGACCACCCAAGCCAAAAAGCACCCGCGAGGCCATGACGATCTGCGCCAACACACCGTTTAGCGCCGCAAAGACCGCAATCGCCGATAGGAACCGCGCATTGCCGCCCTGGGCCTGCTGCCAGACCAGCGCCAACGGGCTTTGCGATTGCGACAGGCTCTCCAGCGGTACCGCCCGCACCGCGGCCCAACAGACCAGCGCATAGATAACAGAGGTAACGGCAAGCGAGATGATAATGGCCTTGGGCAGAATGCGGGTCGGCTCGCGCACCTCTTCGGCCATGTTCACAATGTCTTCAAAGCCGATGAAGGCAAAAAAGGCCAGCACCGCCCCAAAGGCAATGCCCGTGGCCACACCGGGGGAGCCCAGGCCCTCTAGCAGCGGCGGCGCAGCCATCCAATCAACGCTGGCCGAGGTGGAAAACCCGGCCCAGACCACCAGGGCCAGGCCCAGCACCTCGATCAAGGTGAAAATCGCCACCAGGGCAAAGCTTTCCAGCACCCCCACCAGGGCCACCAGGATCAAGGCGAGCCCCATGGCAAGGATCGCAATTTGCGAGCTCAAGCCAGTGGCGGCAGAGAAATACCCAGCGCCGCCGCGCAGCACCGCCCCAGCTGAAACAGTCCCGGCCAGAACAATCGCCAGCCCGACAAACACCGCCAGGCGTTGCGAGGCAAACCCCTGCCCCACATAGGCCGCTTCACCGGCAGCCTCGGGCAGACGAGAGGAAAACTCACCATAGGAGAGCGCTGTTGGCGCCGCGACCAATCCAGCGAGCAAAAAGGACAGTGGCGCCAAAACGCCGGCCTCACCCGCCACGGCCCCGACCAGCACATAGATCCCGGCCCCCACCATGACGCCAATGCCATAGGCGGTCAAAAGACCCAATCCAATGCGGCGCTTGAGGTGCTGGGTCATGGGCCAGGATCCTTCTGGTCAGAGTTGTTTAGCTTTGGCTCAACCGTTCTGGCAGGCCGTTGGCCCAAGCGCTGATGGTACCAGCCCCAAGGCAGACCACCATATCACCCGGACGGGCTTGCTCGCGCACCAGACGTTCCAGATCGTCTTCGTCCAGCAGGGCGCGGGCGTGACGATGGCCATGGCGGATCATTCCTGCCACCAGATCATCGCGGCTGGCACCGGGAATGGGATTTTCGCCAGCGGCAAAGACCTCGCCAATGGCAACCACATCCGCCTCGTTGAAACAGGCGCAGAAATCCTCGAACAGGTCCGACAGGCGCGAATAGCGGTGCGGCTGATGCACTGCGATCACCCGTGCGCCAGGGGTATCCGCGATGGCTTGGCGGGCGGCTTTCAGCACCGCAGCAATTTCAACCGGGTGGTGGCCGTAGTCGTCAATGATGGTCACGCCATTGACTTCACCCACCTTGGTGAAACGCCGGTTGACGCCGCCAAAATTGGCCAGGGCTTCACGGATTTCACCGCTGTTCATGCCCAGATGCCGGGCCACCGCCACAGCAGACAGGGCATTCGAGACATTATGGTCGCCGGGCATCGGCAGGCTGCAACCTTTGATCACCTGATCTTCAGCCTGCAAATGGATGTCAAAATGCGCCACGCCCGCCTTATAGGTCAGGTTGGTTGCCCGCACATCAGCCTGGGCATTAAAGCCATAGGTGACAACCCGGCGGTCGGTGATGCGGCCAACCAGGGCCTGCACCTCGGCGTGATCGGTGCAACAGACCGCGACGCCGTAAAACGGAATATTGGAGACAAACTCGTGGAAGCCATCCCGAAGCGTGTCAAAATCGCCCCAATGCTCCATGTGTTCGGGGTCGATATTGGTGACCACGGCGATTGTCGCTGGCAGGCGGTTAAACGTCCCGTCGCTCTCATCAGCCTCAACCACCATCCATTCGCCCTGCCCCATACGCGCATTGGAGCCATAGGCGTGGATGATGCCGCCATTGACCACGGTAGGGTCAAATTTTCCCGCCACCATCAGTTCGGCCATCATTGTGGTGGTGGTGGTTTTGCCATGGGTGCCGCCAATGGCGATATTGGACTTGAGCCGCATCAGCTCTGCCAGCATTTCAGCCCGGCGCACCACCGGCAGGCCACGACGACGGGCCTCGTCCAGCTCGGGATTGCCTGGTTTGATGGCGGAGGAGATTACCACCACCTCGGCCTCAGCCAGATTTTCCGCCCTTTGCCCAACAAAGACCAGAGCGCCGAGCTTTTCCAGCCGCTGGGTGATTTTTGAGCTTTTCAGATCAGAGCCCTGCACCACATAGCCCAGGTTCAACAGCACCTCGGCAATGCCGGACATGCCAATGCCACCAATGCCGACAAAATGAATGGGACCGACGTCACCGGGCAGTTTGGTTGCAGGGGTCATACTTATCCTTCCTCAGCCAGTTGCTCGACCAGCGCCACCAATCTTTCGGTGGCGTCGGGAACACCGGCGCTCAATGCGGCAAGCGACATTTTCTGTGCCGCCTCTGGGTTACTCAAAACGGCCTCGATTTGCGCGCTCAACGCGGCGGCGTCAAGGGCACTTTCAGGGATCAGAATGGCGCCGCCCGCATCCACCAGACCACGGGCATTGGCGGTCTGATGATCGCCAGTTGCGGCGGCATAGGGCACCAAAATAGATGGGCGTCCAATGACGCTGATATCCGCCACCGAAGAGGCCCCAGCCCGCGAGATCACCAATTGCGCCTCGGACATCCGTGCCGGTACATCGTGAAAAAACGGCTGCACATCGGCAGAAATCCCATGGCTCGCGTAAAACTCGGTAACTCGCGCCATGTCCTCATCCCGCGCCTGATGCGAAATCCGCAGGAACTTGCGGATACTTTCGGGCACGGCGGCAATCGCAGCAGGCACCACATCCGACAGGATGCGTGCGCCCTGACTGCCGCCCATCACCAGGATCGACATCGGGTAATCACCCGGCGAAATATAGCCCGCGCCGGCACGCTCCAACACCGCGCCCCGCACCGGGTTGCCGACGTGTTCATGCGGCACGGTCTCTGGCAGATCTGTTGGCCAGGTGCCACAGGCGACCCCGGCAACGCGCGTGGCAAAGAGCTGGTTAACCCGGCCCAATACGCCGTTTTGTTCGTGGATCATCCGCGGTAGCTTCAGTAGGGTAGCAGCCCCCAGGGCCGGGATCGAGGGATAGCCGCCAAAGCCGATCACCGCATCCGGGCGGTCGCGGCGCATCTGCAACGCCATCGACAAAACGCCCCCAGCGATCTTGGGCGCGACCATGGCTTTCGCCAGCAGACCACCGCGGGCAAAGGTGGCTGAAGAAACCTCGGAGATCTCGGTTGAATGGGGAAAACCGCCGGTGTAGCGCGCGCCGCGCGCATCCGTTGACAGCTTCACCCGCCAGCCTTTGCGCAGCATCGCCTCGGCCAGGGCCTGGGCGGGAAACATATGTCCACCGGTGCCACCGGCCGCCATCAAGAGCAGTTTCTGTGTCATATCACTCGTGTTTCTTTGCTAGGAACCAGCCCGGTCTACCCTTGGGGCGTCTCTTTTGGAGGTCTTACTGATCAGCCGCGCCCGCGTCCACGCAGGAAATCGGCGATCTCACCCTGCGGCCTTGCGCGGGTAAAAGACAAGAGCATCCCCAGCGCAATCCCGCCAGCAATCAGCGAAGACCCGCCGTAGCTGACAAAGGGCAGGGTCATGCCCTTGGCTGGCAAAAGCCGCACGGCCACGCCCATGTTGATCATTGCCTGCACCCCAAACATGCAGACCAGACCGGTTCCTGCGAGACGGATAAAAGTATCGCGTTCGCGCATCAGCCGCAACAGCGAGCGCACCACCACCATGGCATAGAGACCGATCAGCACCAGCACTAGGATCAGCCCGTATTCCTCGGCGGCAACCGCCACGATGAAATCGGTATGGGCGTCGGGTAGCGACCATTTCACCTGACCTTCGCCGACACCAACCCCAAACAAGCCACCTTCACGGATCGCATTGGTGGCATAGCCCATCTGGGTGGTGGGATCGATATCCGGGTTTAAGAATCCATCAATGCGGCGGGCAAAATGCTCGGAATTAGAATAGGCAAAAACACCGCCCAGAACCACCACGCCTGCCATGCCGACTAGCAAAAGCATCGGCGCACCAGCGACGAAATACATCACGCCCCAGCCAAAAAGGATCAAACAGGCCTGGCCAAAATCGGGCTGCAGAACCAGCATCATCACCACAGCCATGCAGATGCCAAAGGAAATCAACGTGCCCGGAGGGCCATTGATTTGCTGGCTCGAGGCGATCATCCAGGCCGCCACCACCACAAAACCGGGTTTCAGAAACTCCGAGGGCTGCAGCGAGGCAAAGCCAAGCGAATACCAGCGCGTCGCGCCCTTGCCAAAATCTGTTCCCAGCACCGGCAGCAGGGCCAGCGCCACAAAGGCACAGATGAAGCCAAGTACCGCCAGGCGGCGCACCAACTGCGGCGACATCATCGAGGTCAGGATCATCGCGATCAGGGCGGTGATGCCAAAGATCGCCTGGCGCTGCACATAGTGGAAATTGTCAAAGCCATTGCGTTCTGCCAGCGGTACCGAGGCCGCAAGCCCCAGCAGCAGGCCCAATACAAATA
>NZ_JBDWPJ010000098.1:0-22027 GCF_039971195.1 Pseudophaeobacter sp. | reverse complement strand
TCCGCAACGCTTCAACGCTTCATTGTAAGCCGACCAGTTCTTGGTCTTGTATTTCGTAGGGCCCCAACTGCTCATAGCCTCTAGTTATCATCCTGGATTCACAAGATGAATCCCCTCAGGCTATTTGTGCAACAAAGCCGGTCCGGACATGAAGAGCGAAGAGGCGGGGCCAGGCAAGAGAACGAAACCCATTGCCCTTGCCTGGATGGCCCCGCCGAGGTGCCAGAGATCAAGTGCCAGAACCTAGCCGTCGGAGGCCAGTCCGCCGATCTTGCGAATTTGCGCCCAGACCTGGTCGACCCCTTCGCGGGCTTTGAGATTGGTGAAATAGCTCGGCAGGTCTGGTCGCATCCGGGTGGCATCCCGCGCCATGACCTCGAGGTCGGCGCCAACATAGGGCGCAAGATCCGTCTTGTTGATCACCAGAATATCCGACCGTGTAACTGCCGGGCCGCCCTTGCGGGGGATCTCTTCGCCCGCCGCCACGTCGATCACATAGATTGTCAGATCCGCCAGTTCCGGGCTGAAGGTGGCCGACAGATTGTCACCGCCGCTCTCGATCAGCACCACCTCCACCTCGGGGTGGCGTTCGACCAATTCGGCCACCGCCGCCAGATTGATCGAGGCATCTTCGCGGATGGCGGTATGCGGACAGCCGCCGGTCTCAACCCCGATGATCCGGTCCGAGGGCAGGATCTGCATCCGCACCAGCGCCTCGGCGTCTTCCTGGGTGTAGATGTCATTGGTGATGACACCAACCGAGTGTTTGCCGCGCAGGGTCTCGGCCAGGGCCGCTGTCAGCGTGGTCTTGCCGGCACCAACCGGTCCGCCGATGCCAATACGAAGGGGGCCATTGGGGCTACTCATGTGCGAAAGATCCTTGAACGTTGGGTTTCATGTTTCATTGCTGCGATATCCGCCAAAAAGGCCGTGGCCGAGAGCTGGTCCAGATCGCCATCCGATGTTTGCGCGGCGACCTCGGGCAGGCGGGCGCTGAGGCGTTGGAGGATCTGCTGCCCCTCGGTCTGGCCAACCGGCAGCAGCCGCTGGCCCGCCGCGATCAGGTTCGACAAAAAGCCTTGCAAATACATCCCCTGGGTCAGCTCCAGCGGCAGGGCATTGGCCGCAGAGGCAGCACCAAGCGCCACCGGATAGGTCAGCCCTGACAGCGCACCGCCCCAGAGGGTCTGGGTGACCCTGCCAAAGCTCGCGCCCTGCTGGCAAGTTTCAAACAGCCGCTCTTTTGAGGCGGCAAAGGCACGGGCGCTGGCATCTATTGCCGCCAAAGCCTCACCATCCCTGGCCCGCCAGGCGGCTGCCAGAAACAGGCTGTCGCACCATCCGCTGCCTTTTTTCAGCAGCTCTGTCAGCCAGGCCTCCAGACTTGTGCCATCCGTGACCCAGCCGTGATCCGCTGCCGCCTCCAGCCCGTGACTATAGGCAAAGGCACCCACCGGATAGGCAGGGGAGAGCCATTGGCTCAGCGTTAGTATTTGCGCATTAGTGGCTGTGGCCATGGGTGCGTCCGTGGCCATAGGCCCCGCCTTCCGGGGTAAAGGGCGCGGTGACTTCGCGCAGATCAGCGCCAAGCTTTTCCAGCATGTCGCGCAGCACATGATCCACCTGGATCAGCAAGCGGCTGTCTTCGACCTGACAGGGGGTGTGGCGATTGCCGATATGCCAGGCCAGCCGGGGCAGATCCCCGGTCACCTCCAGCAGAGCCTCGCTGGCGGGCACCACCTCGATCAGACGGCCATCGCTGAGTTTGAAAGCATCGCCGCGGCCAACAGAGCTTGTCTGCGCCAGATCCACCAGGAACTCGACGCCCTTGGCCGTGGTCAGGACTTTGCGGCGCAAAAAACGCGCCTCATAGGTGAGAGAGACGTGATCTTCGCCATGGTGGCTGTGGATCACTTCGCGGGCGGTTGGCAGGTCCATTATGGC
Organism: Pseudophaeobacter sp.; assembly: GCF_039971195.1. Taxonomy (GTDB): domain Bacteria; phylum Pseudomonadota; class Alphaproteobacteria; order Rhodobacterales; family Rhodobacteraceae; genus Pseudophaeobacter. The sequence continues at coordinate 20,083 of NZ_JBDWPJ010000098.1, read as the reverse complement.
CTCCTCAGAACATGAAATAGCGTTGCGCCATGGGCAGGACCTCGGCGGGTTGGCAGGTCAAGAGCTCGCCATCGGCGCGCACCTCATAGGTTTCGGGGTTCACCTCCATCACCGGGGTGGCGTCGTTCAGCAGAAGATCGCGTTTGCCGATGTCGCGGGTGTTTTTCACTGCCAGTGTCTGCTTTGCCAGCCCCAGGCTCTGGCCAATTCCCGCGGCCTGAGCCGCCTCTGAGACAAAGGTCACAGCGCTGTTTTCCACCGCGCGGCCATAGGCGCCAAACATCGGGCGCGAGTAAACCGGCTGCGGCGTCGGGATCGAGGCATTGGGATCGCCCATCTGTGCCATCACGATGGAGCCGCCCAGCAGCACCATCTCTGGCTTGACGCCAAAGAAGGCCGGGTCCCAAAGCACCAGGTCGGCGCGTTTGCCCTCGGCCAGGCTGCCGATCTCATGGGAGAGCCCATGGGCGATGGCCGGGTTGATGGTGTATTTGGCAATATAGCGCCGTACCCGGTAATTGTCGTTGTCGCCGGTTTCTTCGGCCAGGCGGCCGCGTTGTTTCTTCATTTTGTCGGCGGTTTGCCAGGTGCGGATCAGCACTTCGCCGACCCGGCCCATGGCCTGGCTGTCAGAGGCGATGATGGAAAAGGCGCCCATGTCGTGCAGGATATCTTCGGCGGCGATGGTCTCGCGGCGGATGCGGCTTTCGGCAAAGGCCACGTCCTCGGGGATGGATTTGTCCAGGTGATGGCAGACCATCAGCATGTCCAGATGTTCTTCCAGCGTGTTCACGGTGAAGGGGCGGGTTGGATTGGTGGAGGAGGGCAGCACATGGTCTTCGCCGCAGATCTTGATGATATCCGGCGCATGGCCACCGCCGGCGCCTTCGGTGTGGAAGGCATGAATGGTGCGGCCCTTGATGGCGCCGACAGTATGTTCGACAAAACCGCTTTCATTGAGCGTATCTGTGTGGATCATCACCTGCACATCCATCGCATCGGCCACCGAGAGGCAGCAATCGATGGCCGCCGGGGTGGAGCCCCAGTCTTCGTGCAGTTTCAACGCGCAGGCGCCGCCGAGCACCTGTTCCTCCAGCGCGGCGGGCAGGGCGGCGTTGCCCTTGCCGGCAAAGGCCAGATTCATCGGAAAGGCATCTGCGGATTGCAACATGCGGCCAATGTGCCAGGGGCCGGGGGTGCAGGTGGTGGCGAGGGTGCCATGGGCTGGCCCGGTGCCACCGCCCAGCATGGTGGTGAGGCCGGAATGCAGCGCGTCTTCGATCTGCTGCGGGCAGATGAAATGGATATGGCTGTCAAAGCCCCCCGCCGTCAGGATGCGCCCCTCGCCGGCGATGACCTCGGTGCCGGGGCCAACAATCACATCGACACCGGGTTGAGTGTCAGGATTGCCGGCCTTGCCGACCTTGGCGATGCGCCCGTCCTTGAGGCCGACATCGGCCTTGTAGATGCCGGAATGATCAATGATCAGCGCATTGGTGATCACCGTGTCCACCGCGCCGGCAGCGCGGGTCACCTGCGATTGGCCCATGCCGTCGCGGATCACCTTACCGCCGCCAAATTTCACCTCTTCGCCGTAGAGCGGCGCATTGCCGGGCTGCGTACTCCCGGCGGCGGCGCGTTCCGCTGTCAGGTCGCGTTCGACCTCGATGATCAGGTCGGTATCGGCAAGGCGCAGCCTGTCCCCGGTGGTGGGGCCAAACATGGCGGCATAATCGGCGCGGGAAATCTGTGTGGGCATGGGAGTGGTCCTCGTAGCAAATGGCGGCGCTGGGCTCAGAGCGCGCCCATGACTTTTTGGTTGAAGCCAAAGACGCGGCGATCACCAGAGATCGGCACCAGCTGCACTTCGCGGCGCTGGCCGGGTTCAAACCGCACAGCCGTCCCGGCAGCGATGTCCAGACGGTGGCCATGGGCGGCCGCGCGGTCGAACTCCAGGCCTGGGTTGGATTCGGCAAAGTGGTAGTGCGAGCCAACCTGAACCGGGCGGTCGCCACTATTGGCCACCATCAGCGTCAGGGGCTTGGCCCCGGCGTTCAGGGTCAGGGTGCCCGCAGCAGGCAGAAGCTCTCCGGGGATCATGCGCGCGCCTTCCAGGCGAGGTAGCCGCCGATAACCACTAGGGCGACCAGCGCGGCCAGGCCCATCATCTCTTCGGGATGGGTGTGGATATCGGCGGCGCCATGGGCCAGGGCAGGGGCTGCAGACAGGGCGGCAAACAGCGAGGCGGCAAGGGGGAGGGTCAGAGTCTTCATCAGAGCATTCCTTTTGAGCGATTGGTGTTTAGCGAATGGGGTTATGGACGGTCACCAGTTTGGTGCCGTCGGGAAAGGTGGCTTCGACCTGCACGTCATGGATCATCTCTGCGATGCCCTCCATGCATTGATCGCGGCTTATCACTTCGGCCCCGGCCTCCATCATATCCGCAACCGAGCGCCCGTCGCGGGCACCTTCGACCACGGCATCGGTGATCAGGGCAATGGCCTCGGGGTGGTTGAGCTTGACGCCCCGAGCTAGCCGGCGGCGGGCCACTTCGGCGGCCATGGCAATGAGCAATTTGTCTTTTTCACGGGGAGTCAGGTTCATGTCAGATCATCCAGCATCGGGGAAGAGTGTTATGGGTCAGGTGGTTCAACACCGGCAGCAGGCTCTGGCGCAGATCGTGGGCATCGGCGGCGAGGATACGCAGCACCAGAAGATCCGCGCCAATCAGTGAGGCGCCAGCCTGGTCGGGTAGCATGGCGCGCAGCGGGGAGAGCTGGCCTGCGGCATCCGGTGCCACATAGATCAGCGAGACCAGCGCCCGCGCCCCGGCAGCCACATGGGGGCGATCCAGCTGCGCCTGCATATCACCCTCAAACCGCAGGGCATCGCGGTAGAGCTCTTGGCCATTGCGGCGCAACAGGATGCGGTCGTGAAACAGGCCCTGGGTGACCGTCTCGCCCATGGCCAGGCGGCCAAAGACCAGCGGTTCCACCAGCAGCGCTGTGGCATCTGGTGCCAAATCGAGATCAAGACGCCGCGACAGGGCACAGCCCTGGAACAGGATGGTTTCCTGCGGCAGCCAGTTTACATGGCCGCCTTCCGCAACAGTCAGCTTGGTCTGCAACTGGCCGGTTTCCCCCGGCTGGGCGCGATAGGCGCGTTCAGAAGTCTGAGTGGTCAGGGTCAGGCTGGCGCCAGCACCGACCTCGGCTGCAATACGCATGTCATCGCCTCCGGTAATACCGCCTGCCGTGTTAACCAATACGGCCTCCAGCCCTGTGATTTTAGGGCGTGGAAACAGGCACCTGAAAGACCCGGACTGGCGCAGGCCGCGCAGGGCGCTGCCGCGTGTCGTCTGTTTGACAGAGAGCTTGATCCTGCCGCGGGCACGGGGCTGCGCGGGCTGAACCTCCTGGGCGGTTTGCTGGGATATGTCGGTCGTCAGGGTGATGCTGGTCTCCTCGGGTGGCAAAGTCACGACAGCGGCGGTGCCGCATATCTGTTGCCACTTTTTTCGGCACAACGGCCTGGGAGCTCCACAAAAACCTGCACATTCCGCGCTGGGAAAAATGAACTGCTCATTTTTTAGCGCGCCAAGCCCGCCGCTGCGCAAGTTTTGGGCATTGTTGAGTATGTGGGCGGAAAACGCACCGGCTTTCGTTGCTTCACTCCCGGCAATGCAGAAGCACTGTAGGGGCCTGACGGAGCGGATGTTTTCTGAAGGGTGTGTGACGACCAGACGAAGTGCAGCTCTGACCGGCCGCCACACGGGTGCAACAAAGGTTGCGGGGACTGGGTACGGAAAGAAGCGCATCGACGCAAGCACCCCCGACCCCCTCCGCCGGGAGATAAACATGATTAATCTTAAGACCACTCTGGCCGCCACGGCCGCCGTTGCCGCGCTCAGCACTGCGGCCCATGCCGATGACTGCGCTATCAAAGTTGGCGTTCTGCATTCGCTGTCCGGAACCATGGCGATTTCTGAAACCACGCTGAAAGACACCATGCTGATGCTGATCGACCAGCAGAATGCCGCCGGTGGCGTCATGGGCTGTGAGCTGGAAGCGGTTGTTGTCGACCCGGCCTCTGACTGGCCTTTGTTTGCGGAAAAAGCCCGCGAATTGCTGACCGTGCACGATGTTGACGTGATCTTTGGCAACTGGACCAGCGTCAGCCGCAAATCGGTGCTGCCGGTCATCGAAGAGCTGAACGGGCTGCTGTTCTACCCGGTGCAGTATGAGGGCGAAGAAAGCTCCAAAAACGTATTCTACACCGGTGCGGCCCCCAACCAGCAGGCGATCCCGGCAACTGACTACTTCCTCGAAGAGCTGGGCGTTGAGAAATTTGCGCTGCTGGGCACCGACTATGTCTACCCCCGCACCACCAACAACATCCTGGAAAGCTATCTGCAGTCCAAGGGCATCGCCAGCGAAGACATCTTTGTGAACTACACCCCCTTTGGTCACTCTGACTGGTCCAAGATCGTGGCCGATGTCGTGGCTCTGGCGGCTGACGGTAAAAAGGTCGGCGTGATCTCGACTATCAATGGCGACGCCAATATCGGTTTCTACAAGGAACTGGCCGCAGCAGGCATTTCTGCCGATGACATCCCCGTGGTTGCTTTCTCGGTGGGCGAGGAAGAACTGTCCGGTCTGGATACCTCCAACCTGGTCGGTCACCTGGCGGCCTGGAACTACTTCCAGTCGGCTGAGAGCGACGCCAACACCGCCTTTATCGACGCCTGGAAAGCCCAGATGGGGGATGAGCGCGTGACCAATGACCCGATGGAGGCCCATTACATCGGCTTCAACATGTGGGTGAACGCGGTTGAAACAGCCAAAACAGCCGATGTGGATGCGGTCCGTACTGCGATGTATGGCCAGGAATTCCCCAACCTGACCGGCGGTACTGCTGTGATGTTGCCAAACCACCACCTGGCCAAGCCAGTGCTGATTGGTGAAATCCAGGAAGATGGCCAGTTCGACATCATCAGCCAGACCTCCGAGGTTCCCGGCGATGCCTGGACCGACTTCCTGCCAGCCAGCGCTGTCTTGATGTCTGACTGGAAAGACATCGGTTGCGGTATGTACAACACCGAAACCAAAGCCTGCGTTCAGCTGAACTCGAACTACTGATCGTAACAGTCCTGCAGGGGGTCTCTCCTGCAGGACATTGAAGGCACCAGCATCATGAGAACTTCCTTTCTGGCGGGCCTTCTGGTCCTTCTATCCAGCTTTGCAGCCCTGGCCCAAGAGGCTACATCGCAGCCCTCTCCCTCTGAACCCTCAGCCATTCAGGCCCTGCTGCAAGAGCAGAGCGCATTGATCCTGAAAAGTTCACGCAAGACCATTGCCCCGGCCATTGCGGCGCTGGCCGATAGCGGCCTGCCACAGGCGCAGGCGGTGTTGGAGGCCTGGCAGGCCAAGGCGCTGTGGATGCGCAAATCTGACGGGGTGTTTTTCCGCGGTGAAAAGCTGGAGGCCAAGCGCTACCAGCTGTTTGATTTTCACAATGATGCGCCGGTCGGCGAATTTGCCAAATCCGATCTGAAGCAGATCAAGCCCAACAGCGGCATCCGCGCGATGATCGCCACGGCCCTGGTTCAGTTCCAACTGACCGATCCCGATCCGATCCGCCGGGCGGAGGCCCTGACCGCCATCGAGCGCGCCCCCGCTGCCGCGCTGCTGGCGCCCCTGCGCGCCTCCATCCGAAGCGAGACGGACCCGGTTCTGAAGGCCCGCAAGAGCCGCATCGAACAGCTGCTGACCATTGCTCATGATCCGGACGAGGCCCGCCGCATTGCGACGATCAAAACCATGTCTGATGATCTGGGGCTAGACGTGCGTGCCACGCTCAATCCGCTGGTGGTCACCCAATTGCAGGCCTTTGAAGGCGCAGTTCCGGCCGTGCTGAACATCGCCACGGAAATCACGCCCGGCGAGGCCGCACTGTCGCGTGAAGCCGCCTATGATCTGCTTGTTGCTGCCAAACTGGCGCCCGCTCTGGTCACGCGCGATGATATCCGGGCCACACTGGCCGCACATATCGAAGGCGGCAAGGTCGGCGGGGTGCCGATTGCGCAGCTGAACACAGATGCAGCCCGCACCCGCGCCTATACCGCTCTGGTCGAAGCCGATCTGGCCCCGGCCCTGGTGGGGGAGACGCAGATCACCGCTCATCTGGCCAAGCACAGCTTTGCTGAGGTCTACCAAGAGCCCTCGGCAGCGATTACAGAAGCCGCAGAAGCGGCGCTTGAGGCGATTTCTGCCCGCGTCGCCATGGGGCAGAGCCTGGATCTGACTCTCGATGCGCTGTCCCTGGCCTCGATCTATTTCCTGGCCGCCATTGGTCTGGCCATCACCTTTGGCGTCATGGGGGTGATCAATATGGCCCATGGTGAATTCATTATGATGGGCGCCTATACCGGTTACGTGGTGCAGCAGGTAATCCCCAACCACACCGTGTCGATCCTGGTGGCGGTGCCGCTGGCCTTTGCGGTGACCTTTGCCGCCGGGGTGGCGATGGAGCGGCTGGTTATTCGTTGGCTCTACAATCGGCCGCTGGAAACCCTGCTGGCCACCTTTGGCATCTCCATTGCGCTGCAACAGCTGGCCAAAAACATCTTTGGCACTCAGGCGCGTCCCCTGACCGCACCGGGCTGGCTGGATGGCGCCTGGGTGATCAATGATGTGGTTTCCATCAGCTATATCCGCATCGCCATCTTTGCCCTGGCGCTGATCTTCCTTGGGGTCTTCCTCTTTATCATGCGCCGCACCCGGTTGGGGCTGGAGACCCGCGCAGTGACCCAGAACCGAGCCATGGCCGGATCCATGGGGATCAACCCGGAGCGGGTCAATATGCTGACCTTTGGGCTGGGGTCCGGCATTGCCGGCATCGCAGGCGTTGCCATCGGGCTCTTTGCCAAGGTCACATCGGAACTGGGCTCGGATTACATCGTGCAAAGCTTCATGACCGTGGTGGTTGGCGGGGTTGGCAATATCTGGGGCACCCTGGCGGGAGCCACCATGATCGGCTTCTTCCAGAAAGGCGTCGAATGGCTGAACCCGTCGAACACGCTGGCAGCCCAGACCTATATGATCATCTTCATCATCGTCTTCATTCAATTTCGCCCACGAGGGATCATCGCCCTCAAAGGCCGGGCGGCAGGAGATTAAGCGATGTCCAACACCTTCCTGAAAACAAATCCCTCAACCCTGGTGTTTCTGGTTGTTCTGGCGCTGTTTACCCTGGCCGTCACCCTGCTGGCCGAAGGAGCCGGCGCCGGGGTGATCTCCACCAGCTTTATCAAAACCCTGGGCAAGACGCTTTGCCTGGCGCTGGTGGCGGTGGCGATGGATCTGGTCTGGGGCTACACGGGCATCCTGTCGCTGGGCCATTTCGCCTTCTTTGGTCTGGGCGGCTATATGATCGGCATGTGGCTGATGTATGCCCGCACCCAGGCCATCGTGGTCTCATCCCTGGCCGAGGCGCCGATCCCGGCCACCGAGAGCGAGATTACTGATGCCATTGGCAATCAGATCTTTGGCGTCGTGGGCTCCAGCGAATTCCCGATGATCTGGAGTTTCGCTGACAGTCTGGTGTTGCAACTCGCGCTGGTGGTGGCGGTGCCAGGGCTTTTGGCGCTGGTCTTTGGCTGGCTCGCCTTCCGCTCGCGGGTCACGGGCGTTTACTTGTCGATCCTGACCCAGGCGATGACCCTGGGTTTGGCGCTCTATCTGTTTCAGAACGACAGCGGGTTGCGCGGCAACAATGGTCTGTCGGGCCTGCAAAACCTGCCGGGCATGGACCACGTACCACAGGCGACCCTGTCGATCTGGTTCTTCTGGGCTTCGGCCCTGGCGCTTGCGCTGGGTTATCTCTTTGCCGCCTGGATTGTCTCGGGCAAGTTTGGCTCGGTGCTGCGCGGCATTCGTGACAATGAGGCCCGCGTGCGTTTCCTTGGCTATTCGGTCGAGGGCTACAAGCTGTTCATCTTTACCGTCACCGCCATTATCGCAGGTATCGCTGGGGCGCTTTATTATCCGCAGGCTGGCATCATCAACCCAGCCGAGATCGCGCCGGTGGCCTCGATCTATCTGGCTGTCTGGGTCGCCATCGGCGGGCGTGGGCGGCTGTACGGCGCAGTGATCGGTGCGGTCTTTGTCAGCCTGGTGTCCTCCTGGTTTACCGGCGGGCAGGCGCCAGATCTGAACCTTGGTTTCTATACCTTCAAATGGGTCGACTGGTGGCTCATCGTGCTGGGGCTCAGCTTTGTGTTGGTGACGCTCTTTGCGCCGCGTGGCATTGGCGGGCTGGTGGATCTGTGGAGCGACCGCAGACAGCCCGACCGACATGGTGCCGATCTGGGGCCGGGGGCAGGGGCCCTGCGCGAGAAGGAGGCCAGCAAATGAGTATGCTGCTGGAAGTCTCGGGTGTTTCGGTCAGCTTTGACGGGTTCAAGGCGATCAACAATCTCAGCTTTGCCATTGGCCCAGCGGAAATGCGGGCCATCATCGGCCCCAATGGCGCGGGCAAGACCACATTTATGGACATCGTCACCGGCAAGACCAAGCCGGATGAGGGCCGGGTCACCTGGGGCGAGCGCAATGTCTCGCTTTTGGGGATGAGCGAGGCGCGCATCGCCCGCGAGGGGGTCGGGCGCAAGTTCCAGAAGCCAACGGTGTTCGAAGATCAGACCGTGCTGGAAAACCTGTTGATGGCCCTGCGCGCCAATCGCAGCCCCTTTGCGGTGATGTTCTACCGCGCCAACCAGGCGGACCTGGAGCGGGTCGAGGAACTGGCCAGCGAGATTGGCCTGATCGATTCCTTGGCGCGCAAATCCGGCGAGTTGAGCCATGGGCAAAAGCAATGGCTGGAAATCGGCATGTTGCTGGCCCAGGAACCCCGGCTGCTTTTGGTGGATGAACCGGCGGCGGGGATGACCCCGGCGGAACGCGAACATACCACTGCCATTCTGGTCGAAGCCGCCAAGACCCGCGCGGTTGTGGTGGTGGAACATGACATGGAGTTTGTGCGCAGGCTCGATTGCCGCGTCACCGTGTTGCACGAGGGAGCCGTTCTGGCTGAAGGCTCTTTGGATCACGTGACCGCGAACAGCCAGGTCATTGACGTTTACCTGGGACGCTAGAAGATGCTGACACTCGAAGATTTCACCCTGCACTATGGCCATTCGCAGATCCTGCATGGGGTTTCGCTGGAGGCCAAGGCGGGCGCGGTGACCTGTGTCATGGGCACCAATGGGGTGGGTAAGACCAGCCTGATCCGGGCGATCTGCGGCCAGCATCAGCGATCAGGCGGGCGCATGGTTCTGGACGGCGAAGAACTACCGGCGATGCCCGCGCATAGATTGGCCAAAAAAGGCGTCGCCGTGGTGCCGCAGGGGCGGGAGATATTCCCGCAGCTCACCGTGCGCGAAAACATGGAGACCGGGTTCTCCTGCCTGCCCAAATCCGACCACCGCATTCCGGATGAGATCTTTGATCTCTTCCCGATCCTGAAGGATTTTATTGATCGGCGTGGTGGTGATCTGTCGGGCGGGCAACAGCAACAGCTGGCCATCGCCCGGGCGCTGATCACCCGGCCAAAACTGCTGCTGCTGGACGAGCCGACCGAGGGTATTCAGCCCAATGTGATCCAGCAGATCGGTGAGGTGATCCGCCTGTTGCGAGGGCGTGGTGAGATGGCAATCGTGCTGGTCGAACAGTATTTTGACTTTGCCTATGACCTGGCCGATCACATCGTGGTGCTGCGTCGCGGAGAGGTGATTTTTGACGGAGACAAGGCCAGCACCAGCCGCGAAGAGGTGCTGCCAAAGGTTTCCGTGTAGTCAGATATTTGCAATTTCGAAATTGGCCTACTGATCTGCGCGACATCAATGCGCCCCTATTAAGATAATTAAAACAGTGTCTTGCAGGGAAAATAGCTGGGCGCTGTTTTGCGTTATTCTCTGCGCGGTATGCGCTCTATTCCCGATTTGCATGGGTGATTTGAAATTGGCATTGGCCGCCGGTCGGCGCGATGCCTTAGGTATCCCCCACTGTTTCAGGAGGCCAACCAAGGCCACCGACATGGAGGGAAGAATGAACAAATTTATCCGCATTGCTGCGGCTGGTGTGATGTCGCTCGCCTTTGGCGCCGTGGCGCAGGCCGAAGTCACAGTCAAAGTCGCCTATGACGCCGATCCGGTGTCTCTGGATCCGCATGAGCAACTGTCTGGTGGGACGCTGCAGTTCTCGCATATGTCTTTTGACCCGCTGGTGCGCTGGACTCAGGACCTGCAGTTTGAACCCCGCCTGGCGGAAAGCTGGGAGCAGATCGACGCGCTGACCACCCGCTTTCACCTGCGCAGCGGCGTAAAGTTCCACTCTGGCAATATGCTGACCGCAGCGGATGTTGACTGGACCTTTGACCGCCTGAAAGAAAGCCCCGATTTCAAGGGCATCTTTAGCCAGTTCACCGATGTCAAAGTGATCGACGATCACACCTTTGACCTGATCACCTCGGAGCCCTATCCGCTGGTGCTGCACACGGTGACCTATATCTTCCCGATGGACAGCAAGTTCTATTCCGGCACCACCGATGACGGCAAGGACCGCGCCGAGCTGGTCAAGCACGGCGACAGCTTTGCCTCGCGTAATGTTTCCGGCACTGGTCCCTTTACCGTCACCTCGCGTGAGCAGGGCGTAAAGATGGTCTTTGACCGTTTTGACGGCTACTGGGATACCGAAACTGCGGGCAACGTGGATCAGATCATCCTGACCCCGATCAAGGAAAGCCCCACCCGTGTGGCAGCGTTGCTCTCTGGTGACGTTGATTTCATCGCGCCTGTGCCACCAACCGATCTGACCCGTGTCGAAGACAACGAAGGCACCAACCTGATCACCATGCCTGGCACCCGTATCATCACATTCCAGATGAACCAGAACCGTGTAGAGGCCTTCAAGGATGCGCGCGTGCGTCAGGCCATCGACTATGCCGTCAACAATGCCGGTATCGTAGATCGCATCATGCGCGGCTTTGGCACCGTTGGCGCCCAGTACAGCCCTGCAGGCTACCTCGGCCACAACCCCGATCTGGCCCCGCGTTTTGATCTGGCAAAAGCCAAGGAACTGATGGCCGAAGCAGGCTATGCCGATGGCTTTGAGATCACCATGATGGCGCCCAACAACCGCTATGTGAACGATGACAAAATCGCCCAAGCGGTTGCGTCGATGCTGGCGAAGATCAACATCAAGGTTGACCTGCAGACCATGCCAAAGGCCCAGTACTGGCCTGCCTTTGACGAGCGCGCAGCTGACATGATGATGATCGGCTGGCACGCGGATACCGAAGACTCGGCGAACTTCCACCAGTTCCTGAGCCACTGCTTTGACGAAGGCACAGGCAATGGTCAGTACAACGCCAACAACTTCTGTAACGCAGACGCGGATATGCTGATGGCCAAGGCCAATGCAGAAACCGATACTGAAAAGCGTGCAGAAATGCTGCAGCAGCTGGAAACCATCCTCTACAACGAGGCGGCTTTCATTCCGCTGCACTGGCAGAACCTCGCCTGGGGTGCCCGCAAAGGCGTCCATGCCGAAGCCATCGTGAACGCGCTGAACTTCCCTTACTTTGGTGACCTCGTCGTCGACTAAGGCAACAGCCAACTTCAGGGCCGGGGCGGGTCATTGCGATCCGCCCCGGTTTCATTATCAAGACAATTTGTATGGGGCCTACCTCCTGATCCTTCAGGCGGCAGAGACCTTATGCTCTATGCCACTCGTCCCAGGCTCCACTACCAACTGCCCCAGGAAGGTGTAAAAGCATGTTTGCTTACCTTGTGAAACGCGTGTTCCAGGCCATCGCGGTGATGTTTGTCATCTCGCTGATCGGCTTTGCCATTCAGGATAATCTTGGTGATCCGCTCAGAGAGCTGGTCGGCCAATCCGTGAGCGAAGAGGTCCGACAGGAACTGCGCGATGAACTGGGGCTGAATGACAGTTTCCTCACCCAGTATCTGCGTTTCGCCGGCAATGCGCTGCAGGGTGATCTGGGCACCAGCTATTTCTTCAAAGAGCCGGCGCTGGATGTGATCCTCAAAAAACTGCCCGCCACGCTGGAGCTGGTTTTGGGCGCTTCGGTCATTATCATCGGGTTGTCGATCCCGCTGGGCGTCTATACGGCAATCTACCCCAATACGGTCCTGAGCCGCCTGATCATGGGCATTTCGATCATTGGTATTTCGATCCCGGTGTTTCTGACGGCGATCCTGATGATCTTTGTCTTTGCGGTGGAACTGGGCTGGTTCCCCTCTTATGGCCGTGGCGACGTCGTGCATGTCTTTGGCTTTTGGGACACCAATTTTGCCACGCTGGACGGCTGGCAGCATATCCTGCTGCCCTCGGTCGCGCTGGCCTCGATCATGCTGCCGCTGTTTGTCCGCCTGATCCGGGCTGAGATGATGGAGGTGCTGCAGAGCGAATATGTCAAATATGCCAAGGCCAAGGGCATTCACCCGGGCCGGATCTATTTTGTCCATGCCCTGAAAAACACGCTGTTGCCGGTGATCACCGTCGGTGGTGTGCAGATCGGCACTATGGTGGCCTACACCATCCTGACCGAAACCGTGTTCCAGTGGCCGGGCATGGGCTTCATGTTCCTGGAGGCGGTGAACCGCGTCGATACCCCGCTGATCGTGGCCTATCTCATCGTGGTTGGCTTTATCTTTGTTGTCACCAATACAATCGTTGACCTGATCTACGGGCTGGTCAATCCCACCGTCAATCTTGCGAGGATGGGCGCATGAGCAGCCTGAGCACCAACTCCGAACCGTCGCGCTGGGCGCAGATCTGGAATTCCAACATCGGCTACAGTTTCCGCCGCAACCCGGTTGCCATGGTCTCTTTTGCCATCTTCCTGCTGATCGCGGTGATGTCCTTTTTTGCGCCGCTGATCGCGCCGTTTGATCCCTATGATCCGGCGCAGATCGATATCATGAACAGCGAATACCCGCCCGTCTGGGTGGAGAGTTCCGATCCGCAATTCATGCTCGGCACCGATGATCAGGGCCGCGATCTGTGGTCCACCATCCTCTATGGCACCCGCCTGTCGCTGCTGATCGGCATCTGTGCTGTGGGTCTTCAAGCCTTTCTGGGGATTTCGATTGGTTTGATCGCCGGCTATGTCGGCGGGCGGATCGACAGCCTGTTGATGCGACTAGCTGATATTCAACTGTCCTTCTCAACCCTGATGGTGGCGATCATCTTCCTGGCGGTGACCCAGGCGATGTTTGGCTCTGAGACCTTCAACCAATATGCGATCTATTTTCTGATTGCGGTGATTGGCGTCGCCGAATGGCCGCAATATGCCCGGACCGTGCGGGCCACCGTGCTGGCGGAAAAGAAGAAGGAATATGTCGACAGCGCCCGGGTGCTGGGCTTTGGCCCCATTCGCATCATGGTGCGCCATATCCTGCCCAACTCGCTGTCGCCGATCTTTGTGATCTCCACCGTGCAGGTGGCCAATGCCATCATCTCGGAGGCCTCGCTGTCTTTCCTCGGTCTGGGTATGCCGCCCAGCCAGCCCTCGCTCGGCTCGCTGATCTCTTCCGGCTTTGACTACATCTTCTCGGGCAGCTGGTGGATCACCGCCATTCCCGGCGTGGTGCTGGTGGTGCTGGTGCTGGTGATCAATCTCTTGGGTGACTGGCTGCGCGATGCCCTGAACCCCAAACTCTATAAGGGATAAGCGCGATGTCCTTGCTTTCCGTACGCGATCTGAGCGTAAAATTCGCCATGCGCGACAATACCGTAACCGCCCTCAACCAGATCAGCTTTGACCTGGCCAAAGGCGAGCGCCTGGGTATCGTCGGGGAATCCGGCGCCGGTAAATCAATCACCGGCTTTGCCCTGATGAACCTGCTGAGCCGCCCTGGCTATATCGACAGTGGCAAGATCATGTTTCTGGGTGATGACATCGCCGAGATGCCGGAGTCCAGGATGCGCAGCATCCGCGGCAATGAGATGGCGATGATCTTTCAGGATCCCATGGTGACGCTGAACCCGGTGCTGACCATCGGCCAGCAGATGGTGGAAACCCTGATGGCCCACCGCAAGCTCAGCAAGGCCGAGGCCGAGCAGATCGCCATCGTCAAACTGCGCGAGGTCTATATTCCCTCCCCCGAGGAACGTCTGGACCAATACCCGCACGAGCTCTCAGGCGGTATGCGCCAGCGGATCATTATTGCCATTGCCCTGCTGCTGGACCCGCAGCTGATCATCGCAGATGAGCCGACAACGGCGCTGGATGTGACCATTCAGGCCGATATCATGGAGCTGTTGCTGGAGCTGTGTGAATCCAACAAAGTTGGCCTGATCCTGATCACCCATGACCTCGGCGTGGTCAGCCAGATGACCGAACGCACTCTGGTGATGTATGCGGGCCGCATCATCGAATCCGGCCGTACACGCGAGATCATCAATGACCCGCAGCATCCCTATACCCAGGGGCTGATCAACGCGTTGCCGCAGCAGACAAAGCCGGGCCAGCGGCTCAAACAGATCCCCGGCAATATGCCCTCGCTGACGGCGATCCCCAAGGGCTGCCCCTTTAGCCCACGCTGCGAATATGTGCAGGACCATTGCCTCTCCGAGGAACCAAAACCGGTGCAATATACCCATGTTCAGGTGGCCTGCCACGAGGTCAACCGATTGCACAGCGACAAAGCTGAGGAGATGAACTGATGAGCACGCCTCAGCCCCTGTTGGAAATTCGCAATCTGGAAAAACGCTTTGAGCTGGACCGTGGGTTCCTGGAAACCCTGAAGTTCAAGCGTGGCAAGCTGGTGCAGGAAAAGCGCGAAGTGCATGCCGTCAACAATATCTCGCTGGAGGTCGCCTCCGGAGAGGCGCTCTGTGTGGTTGGCGAAAGCGGCTGTGGGAAATCCACAGTGGCGCGGCTGATTGCCGGCCTGCTGACGCCCAGTGCCGGAGAGATCCATTATGCCGGCGAGCGCATTGATGACCGCTCGCGCCGTGCCCTGATGCCGCTGCGCAAGAAGATGCAGATGATCTTTCAGAATCCCTATGCATCACTGAACCCGCGCATGACCATCCAGCAGGCGCTGGAAGAGCCGGTGCGCTATCACAACCCCGCCCTGTCCAAAGGCGAGGTGCGCGACAAGGTGGCGGATGTGATGCGGGCCGTGGGCGTCGATCCTAGCTGGGCCGGTCGCTACCCGCATGAATTCTCTGGCGGTCAACGGCAACGGATCGCCATTGCCCGCGCCCTGACCGTTGATCCGGAGTTCATCATCGCGGACGAGCCTATCTCGGCGCTGGATGTTTCCATTCAGGCGCAGGTGCTGAACCTGATGCTGGAGGCCAAAGATGAGCGCGGTCTCACCTATCTGTTCATCACCCATGACCTGAGCGTGGTACAGCACTTTGGCACCAAGGTTGCGGTGCTCTATCTCGGTTCGGTTTGCGAGCTCTCGGATACGGCAACCCTGTTTGAAAACCCCAAACACCCCTATACCCGCGCTTTGCTTTCTGCGGTTCCGCAGTTAAAAGATGATCATCCCAACCACATCCGATTGCGTGGCGAAATCCCGACACCAATCAACCTGCCGCAGGGATGTCCCTTTGAAAGTCGCTGTGCCCATGCCAATAGCCGGTGTCAGAACGAGCAACCTCGCCCCCAGCTGCAGCCGGATGGGGCCCTGGTGGCCTGTCATGGCGTCGAAGAGGGGCGGTTGGACGGGTAAAGCCCCGGTGCTGCGGAACGGAATGACACAGTGGACATAGCCTGGCTCAGAGATTTTGAGGCTTTGGTAGCGCAGAAGAATTTCTCGCGCGCGGCCGAAGACCGCAATGTCAGCCAACCGGCTTTTTCTCGGCGTATCCGTGCGCTGGAAGAGGAGTTCGGCGTCAAGCTGATCAATCGCCAGACCCTGCCGCTGTCGCTGACCCCGGCAGGGGAGGTGTTTCTGGCGCAGTCCCGGGTAATGCTGCGCACCTATGATGAGACGCTGGAGCGCTGCCAGATCATTGATGCGGCGGGCGAAAATGTCATCCGCTTTGCCACCTCGCAATCGCTCTATATGACCCATTACAAGACCCATATCGCCCCGATGGTAGAGATGGGCGGGCTGGAGATTGACCTCAATTCAACCAGCTGGGCAGCGGATCAATTTGTCTCGGCCCTGCAGCAGCGCTATTGCGACGTGATCCTGACCTATTGGCACCCGTCCATGGATGCGCTGGCGCCGCTGGCGCTGGGCAATTGCGACCATATCACCCTGACCAAGGATCAGTTCGTGCCGGTCTCCAAATCTGGCCCTGATGGGCCGTTGCACAGCTTTGAAGGCAGGCCAAAGAAACCGGTCTCTCTGCTGTCCTATGGCACGGTTTCGGCGCTGCGCTCGGTGGTGGAACACGCCCTGCGGCAAAACGCGGAGGGGCCAAAGATGCTGGTGGTCAATCAAAGCGCCTTGGCCAGTTCTGTGAAGGCCATGGTGATGGAGGGGTTTGGTCTGGGGTGGTTGCCGCAGGAGCTGTGCAAGACAGAGCTGGACGAGGGCCGCATGCAGATCGTTGGCGGCGTAGAGCAGCGCCATGCCCTGGAAATCCGCCTCTATCGTGACCGGGACAATAGCAAACCGACGCTGGACCGATTGTGGCAAGACATGCAGGCGCTGGCGCAACAGGGCGCTGAGCAGTACAACAGTTGACCTCACTCTGGCGCTGAGCCATGTTTTACCAATAGCTCCCGGCCTGATATGAGGTTCTTTTTATGCATGGTTTTCCCTTTATGACCCGTTCTACACTGGGGGCCGTTTTTGCAACGGCTCTGGCTTTTACTGCGCCCGCAACGGCGCAGAACGCCGCCGTGAAAGAGGCTCTGAAAACACCGGGTGCCCGTGTCACCCTCCCAGTGGAAACCGCCAAAGCTCCGTTTTCCAAAGATTTTATTTCGGCCGCACAGCAGGCTTTCAACAGTTTTCATGCCCAGATGGGAGGAGATCATACCCTATACTATCTCCAGAATTTTGCCTCAGTGATGCGCACAGATCTTGTGGCGCCAAACCCGGTTTATACGCCCTTTGAATACGCGTTGGATCCGGCGATTGAAGAGATCACTATCACCACCGAAAGCGCCGGACCACTGGCGTTGAAAGACTACATCACTCATCCGATTTTTCGTCATCAGGGCCTGATGATGGTGCATAAAGGCAAGGTGGTCTACGAGGCCTATCCCGGCATGTCCTCCTCGGATGTGCATCTCTGGGCCTCGGCCTCCAAAACGCTGACAGGCCTGCTCGCTTCCAGCTTCATCGAAGACGGGCGGGTTGATCCGGGGCAACCTGTGACGGCCTATGCCGATGCTTTGAAGGGTACGGCCTGGGATGGGGTTCGGGTTATCGATCTGATCAACCACACCACGGGCCTTGACATCGAGGAAACCAATGAGTCGATCCTGAACCCGCAGAGCATGTTTGTGCGCTTTGTTCTGGCGACCTTTGGCTCCACCGATCCCAACCTGGATGTGGGCGATTGGCTTGAAGTGCTGCGCGCGGTCACGCCGCTAGAAGGCGAAGGGCCCGGCGAGCGGTTTCGCTATTCATCGCTCAACACCCATGTGCTTGGCATGGTGCTGGAAGGGGTGACCGATCTGCGGGTGTCCGATGTCATTGGTCAGGAAATCTGGGGGCATTTACAAGCCCGTATGCCGCTGTTGGTGCATCTGGCGCCAGATGGCCAGGGGCTGAACATGGGTATTGTCTCCTCCAGCTTGGAAGACATGGCCAAGTTTGGCGTGTTGTGGACTCCGAGCTGGCGGGCTGTTTCCGAAACGCCGGTGGTGTCTCAGGCGGCGCTTGACCGTATTCGGGCCGGCGGAGATCCGGCGGCGTTTCAGGGCGGCGCCAAAGAGGGGCAGGCGCTGTCACTGTTTGCAGAGAAACCTGTCAAAGGCGCTTACCAGTTTGATTTCATTTTTGAAGACGGAGCCTTGTATAAACATGGCAACACCGGGCAGGGGATCTATATCGACCCCGAACGGGATTTTGTCGGGGTCTATTTCTCGGCGACGCCCTATATTGCCCCATACGGAGAGATCAAGGCACCGGCCTATATACGGGCGGCAGCAAAACGCCTTGCCGGGGAATAGTGCGCCTGGGCGCAATCAGACTGTACAAACGAAGCGCCCGGGTAGGGTAGTCGCGCCTAGTGTACCAAAAAAACGACTGTTGTTTGCAATGGGGCGTGGCAAGTTGACCGGCCAGTTTCCGGGGCGCTAAACTGGGTTTGTACCTTTTAACAAGTCGGTATTTGACATCTGGCCATGGCATTTTCCGTAACTGTTCTCAAAGATCTGAACCTTGTGGTGACACAGTACAGCGGTGTTGTGGATGCGGCGCAGATGATGGCAGCACAGCGTGCCACGCTGGAGGATGCTGACTACCAGCCCGGGATGGTAGAGCTGACTGTGGTCTCGGAACTGCAGGAAACCGATATGGATTTTCCCCAGGTGCTGAGCCATCGCGCCCGCATGGCGGAGTACTACGGTGGGAAACAGGAGCCGACGGCGCATTACATTATCGCGGCGACGGATCTTGGCTATGGCCTGGCGCGGATGTACCAGACCCTGGTGGAAGAGCATATTCCCAATTTGCACCTCTCGATCTACCGTAGCGAAGGCGAAGCGCTGCAGGCCATGGGCCGCGCGGAAGCCAACCTTGCGGAGCTGCTGGGAGGGTGACCCAGGCAGAGCCTTACCCCTGAGAGCTACTGCGGCGGCAGATCCACGGTATAGGGTTTCAGGCTTTCCAGAAAAGTATCGACAAAATCCAGCGACAGCAGTGAACGGCTGCCAGAGGCCGGGCGCAGGATCGAAAGCCAATGGTAGATCTCGGGCTCAAAGGGGCGCATCGCAACGTTTTTTGATTTGAACTGATCCGCATCCAGGGCGCTGACCACCGAAACGCCCTGGCCCTCGGCCACCATCAGGCAGGCGGTTGAAAATTGACGCACCTCGACCCAGGAGTTCAACAAGACGCCGTGATCCGAAAAGGACTGCGACAGGCTGTTGAAGAAGGGGCTGCTCTTGCGGGTGTGGATGATCTTTTCGTCCACCAGATCCAGCGGTGAGATGCGCTCCAGCTTGCCCAGCCGATGGCCACGCGGAAAGATACAGACGGTTTTGACCGCAATGTCGATATGTTCAACCGCCGGATGGCCAGAGAACCCATCTGTTATGCCACAGTCATATTGCTCGCCTATGATCCACTCCAGGATCCGCTCCGGGCGGTCCGGCTCAAGCGTGAGATTCACTCCCGGACGCTGCTGCAGAAACTTGGCCAGCAGTTTTGGCAAATGGGAGCTGGCAAAGCCGGGCAGACAGGCAATACGCAGATGCCCGGCGGTACGATCGGTCAAGTCCCGGTTGAGTTCTTCGAGATGGCGCAGGCTGTCAAAGACCCGGCCGACTTCGGACAAGAGATAGCGCGCCTCGCTGGTGGGAATCAGCATACCGTCCTTGCGCTGAAACAGCTCGATTGCAACCGAATTGGAAAAGTCTGACAACAATCGGCTGGTGGCGGGCTGCGAAATGCCCAAAGCTTTTGCAGCGCGAGTCACCGAGCCGGTCTGCGCCACGGCCTGAAAGGCCTCTAGCTGTCTCAGTTTGAATTTCAATGACTTAGCCTCAATTTTCTGGACGATTTTAGACAACTCATAACATTGTATTATGCTTGATGTCAAAAAACTTTCACTTGCATTATGCTCTGTTCTGCTCACTCTTTAGGCATCAGATGAACGGGGAGAACTCTTATGTCTATCAAATCACTTCTTTGCACCTCGGCCGTCCTGGCCTCTACTGCGGGTGTTGCCTTTGCTGAAACCGAGGTTCAGTGGTGGCATGCCATGGGCGGCGCCAATGGCGAACGCGTCAACAAAATCGCCGAAGATTTCAACGCCACGCAGAGCGACTACAAGGTCGTTCCTGTCTACAAGGGTAACTATACCGAAACCATGACAGCGGCGATTGCGGCCTTCCGTGCCAAGGAGCACCCGCAGAT
>NZ_JBDWPJ010000097.1:0-30955 GCF_039971195.1 Pseudophaeobacter sp. | reverse complement strand
GCCCAAAACCTCAGAAAACTGGCCAAGATCTTTCCTGCACCGCAGCAAACGAGAAAAGCCTGACCAGAAAGGCACTCGCGCGCAGATCAAAACACCAATTTCTGCGGATGCAACACGTTGTTTTTCAACAGAATCGGCGGGGAGCAGTTATTCGCTGCGCAAGCACAGGGTCCTAGCCATTCTGACAAAGCCGACATTGACTAGACGTGGGCCTGTTCCGTTTTCGTGGCGCCCCAAGTGCTCGTTTAGGCCACTTCCCGTTCGTATGCGGCCGCGCTTTTCCAGCTTGTTGCTAAGTGCCGACGGCGTGGTTTGTCGAACCGAAAGGGGGAGAACAGGCAGGTGTGTGTCGTAGAAAGGCGTGGTTTGGCTTTTTTCGTTTCACTCTGTCCCAGCCCCCCTTTGATTGAGTGCAATAGCCTCAATTTATTGCCACATGGTCCGGCTTGTTACGCTTCGCATTGCACTGCTCATCCGGGCGGCTTGCAAAACCGCGCGACCTTCGACGCTGCGCGTATAGATCAATCTACCCCGCCCAACATAGCCCTGCCAATTGCGCCAAAACAGTTGCGCCCGATCTTTGTGTGAGCCAAACCTGTCTGGCACTGAAAAATATTGATACCTTGTCTGCCAAAGTCCTGTTTCGAGTGAAATCACATATCGCGGCCGCAGAACCGGATTAAACACCTGCTGAACAGCCTCGTGAAACATCTCTTCGTCCAGCTTGCATGCGTTCTTAATGCCGATCTGCCAACTTGCCCCATCCCAGGAAATGATCGGTTTCAATGGCGCATTTAACGGCGAAAGATCACCAAGCTCGACCAAGCTGGCGATCACCATGCCAGCGACGCGATCTAGCACCTTATAGCTCTGTCCCAAAGACGGCGAGCGCCCAAACTTCAGACCCAGACGCCCCCAGAAGGACAAGGCCGGTTCGGGCAGCAACAGTCGTTTACGGCTTCCTGGCAACATCGTGCGGGTGGTTAGTTTTGCCTCAAACTCCCCAGCCCCTAAGAGAGCGCTTTGCCATTCGTCGACCAGATCGGTGCCACTTCCGGCCCGTTCTACAGCAATCCGGTTTTGTGATGAAACCGTTTCAGCAATTGAAAACTCCGAATGAATGGTCCCGCTACCCCGATCAAGACGTACAAAACAGTCAAACCGCCGCTTCAACAAAGCGACATCTTCTCCCTCAACAGTCTCCTGCGGAACCACGGCCATGTGCCAAATATGTGCGACTTTGTCGGGACGCCGTGCAAAACTTCGAAGTGCCCGACCGCGCAATTGATTGACGGCTACAAAGCTTTTGAGCCGCGTTCCCAACACCAAGGCATTCAACGCGGGCGCATCCCAGCCCTGGCCCAAATACGCATGAGTGCCGATAATCAGCACCACTGCGCCAGAAGCAAAACCACGATTTACGCGGTTGACCGCCTCACTTAAATCCGCACTGTCTATGTGGGTATAGCCCGGTGCTCCCGGCAAGGACCGCCCCGAAAGCCCTTCAGCCAAAGCGTCAGGCAGCACCGCCAATTGCCCCGTCAGGATCGCCATTGGCGAGGGGCCAACCACATCAAACAAATGTCGAAACACACCCAACGCATTGAATTCCGGCCCAGTGTCGGACACACGCAGACCGGACTTGCCAATTCTATCGAGCAAGATGGCCATGCGAAGCTCGTCGCCCCGCACTGAATACTCTGTGGCAAAAATCTTTTGGACGGCGTCAAGCTTGGCCTGATCGTTGCGAAGGAGCTTTAGACGATCCGCGTGAATCGGGGGCGGCAGGGTCAGCTTGTCATGGCGCAACGCCCCAACAGATTTAAGCCGAGACACAAGCGTCTGCGGCAATCGGATCTGCGGAAACTCATGAAACAGGCTTTCCAACCATGCCCAATCAAGCCTCGGCCAATCGGTATCATTAACCTGCAACACCCTGCGCGCGTAGGTCGGCACAGGCAGATCGTTATGGCGCAAAAAGAGTAGCATGGCGCTGAACCGCTCAGGGTTCTCCAATATGGCAGCAGCATGCAATTCGGTTTCGGCAATCCAGGGGTCGCTTCGAATAAGTGCCAGCAAAACCTCATCCGTTGCCAGCGCCTCAAACAGCGCCTGCTCGCTTTCAAGGTTCTCTCTATAGGCTTTTACATCGGCAGAAGGAGCTAGAAACACCAGATCTTGATGCGGACACAAATCCCCGCTGCGGACCAATTCCGGCACCGATATCTCAGCATCAACTGGTCCACAAAGCGCAGTGTAATTGCGCCACTCGGACGGATCGACATCGTAAGGAGGGGTTGCGGTAAGCGATAATGTCGTGGCCGTGTTGTCTTCAGCCAGCCGCATCAGTGTTTTCCACCAGGAACGGCGAAGATGATGCGCTTCATCAAGGCAGAGCAGATCGAAGCCCGGGATAACCTTTGTGCGATTGGTATGGATGTTTTGATAGGTGCTGACCCTTACAGGGGCATCGCAGTGAATATCGGTGCTCACCCAATCAGGCCGCTCTCCATTCAAGAAATCACCCACAAGGCGCGAAATCCACTGGTCCCGAACAAGAACGCTTGGAGCGAGGATCAGCGTTCTACGATCCAGCCTCCGGATTATTTCGAGCCCCAGAACGGTTTTCCCTGCCCCGGGGGCCGCCACAAAGTGCAGTTTTTCGTCGGACAAATGACCGTGCATTTCCCCCAAAAGCTGCGCTTGGTAGATGCGCCAAGGGTGCGCAAACCGCATTCGGGAAAAATCAGCTGCGTTTGTCACGACAGGTGGCGCTTCATCTGGCCTTCCATGACCTGCATCGACAAATGCAACGTGTCATAACGTTTGGTCAGACAGCTCTGCTCGGCATCTCGTATCAGGGCCAGGTACGCCCTAAACTCCTCAAGCGCTTTGGTATCCGGGCCAACAAGAGGATTGGCGGCCGCAATCCGCGCCCACCGCACGCAAATCTCGGACATGCGCGGAATAAAGTGGAAAATCAGCCTGCGCAGCGGGGTAATTTGATCCGGTGCAACTGCGATCCTATTTCGCAATTCCGACGTGGCGCCCGCTAGATGCCAAAACACTTGAGATTGCGGGGCACCACAGGCTTCTGCCGCCCTGCGAAAGTTGTCAGCCGCAGTATCAAGCCGCGTCACCGCCTTGTCCTTTCGTGCCTGCGCAGGGTCGGCACCGAACATCTTGAGAAAGCCGAACATCAAGTTTTCCTAGTCGAGCCAACGGGGTTACCTTCGCATTGTCAGCATTTTCCACAGTTTAGCAACGCGATTCTAAACGTCCAATTGAGCGAGCCAATGTGGTTCCAAGTCGTGGGAGGGCTGCCCCCGTGGGGGTATCATCAACTGTCAAAAGAGGACCAAAACCTGACCAGGGCGCACCTATGAACGCGGACTCTCTGGTGAGCAGGTCAGTTGTCGAGGTTTTACCGTAGCAGAAAACTCTGAGCGAAGGTTTCGAGCCCTTTGCAGCCCAATTTTCGAGCGTAGAATCGTGCGCAGCGTGACATCAGTGATAGAACAGATTGCGTTCCGGACCCCATAACACCTACGCACGATTGTTTCTCGTTGGTAACACGAACCTCCTGCGACATGGTTTAACTCCGCATCAGTTCGTAACTGGGATCGTAAGGAGACGGTGTTATGACGGTGGCCGGTACCCGGTCCCCGCACAGGTCCAGCTCCATGGTATTGCCTTCTTTTGCCAGACTAGGCTCGACGAAAGCGTAGGCAAGGTTCATGCCGATACGATAGCCCCAGTCGCCCGAGGTGATCGTGCCAACCACCGAGTCGCCCTGCATCAGTGAGGCGCCACCATAGGCAGGGGCGTGGGTCGCCTCGATCCTGAGGGAGACCAGCTTGCTGCGCGGACCTTCGGCGTGCCGTTTGCGCAGCGCCCCCTTGCCGATGAAGTTGGCCTCCTTGTCCAACTTCACAAACCGGTCCAACGCGGTTTCGAACGGGTCGAACTCGGTCAGCAGGTCCGCTTTCCAGTGCAAGAACCCTTTTTCCATGCGCATCGAGTCAACGGCGCGGGCGCCAAACAGCTTCATGCCGTAGGCCTCGCCCGCAGCACGGAGCGCCAGGTAGACCGCGTAAAGCGAAGCATTTGGCACGTGGATTTCATAGGCCAACTCGCCCGAGAAGCTGACACCCAGCACGGTTGCGGGCGAAAAACCAATGAAGCATTCGCGCACTGACAGCCAGGGGAAGGCCTGTTTCGACCAGTCTCCACGCGCACAAGCGCTGAGCACTTTACGCGCATTGGGGCCGGCCAGAACCAGGATGGTCTGGTCATTGGTCAGCGATTTGATCTCGACGTCTTCGTGGTCGCGCACATGCTGGGTCAGCCAGTCCATGTCGTGGAACTCGGCAGCCGCTGCCGAACCGAACCACACCCTCGCCGGACCACGGTCGCTTTCGGGCAAGTTGGCAACCGTTGCTTCGCATTTGATCATGCCGTGGTCGTTCAGCATGTAACCGAGGCCAACCCGGCCGTCGCGTTTGGTCACGTTGCCGCAGAACATTCGGTCGAGGAAGCTGTGGCGGTCCGCACCGGTGATTTCAAACCGGTTGAAGCCGTTGACCTCACACAGGCCGACATTGTCCTGAACATTTTTGACTTCGGCCCCGACGATGTCGAAGGCTTCGTCAAAGTTGAACGACAGTGTCGGGTGGAAATCGGGGCTGGGCTTGATGTAGTCGACACGTTCCCAGCCGTTGACCACGGTGAATTCGGCCCCCTCGGCCGCAAGGACCGGGGTCAGCGGCGTGGTTTTCGCGGGGCGGCCGGCAGGGCGGTGTTCGTTGGGGAAGTGAAAGCGGAATTCGTTTTGATAGTCCTCGATGGCCTTCAGCGCGGTCAGTTCCACGTTGGTATGGCCCGTAAAGCGGCGCGGGTCGATGCACCAGGTGTCATACTGGGCTTCGCCATGCACGATCTGTTGCGCCAGAAGCCAGCCATGGCCGCCGCCTTCGCCCAGACCGGCGCGCAACCCGATAATGCAGAACGCGTTGCGCTTACCCGGGATCGGACCCACCAGCGGAGCGCCGTCGATGGTATAGGTGATCGGGCCATTGACGATGGAGCGGATGCCGGTTTCTTCCAGCGCGGGCATGCGCTCAAAGGCGCCGGACAGCACGTCCATCACGCGGTCCAGATCATCCGGGCACAGCGCATTCACAAAGTTCGGGTCGATCCCGTCCATGCCCCAGGTCTTGCAGTCCTGTTCATAAAAGCCGACCAGCAAGCCGCCTTTTTCCTGCCGCGAGTAGTAGTCCGAGATCGGGCAGCGCAAGAGCGGCATGCGGTGGCCGGCCTCGGTAATGGCCGGGATGTCCTCGGTCAGGAAATATTGGTGCTCCATTGACGCCACCGGGTGATGCACACCCATCATCGCGCCCACTTCGTTCACGCGATAGCCGCAGGCGTTGACCACGATGTCACAGTCGATATCGCCATGTTCGGTGTGCACGGTCCAGGTGTCGTCCTTGTGCTGGGTCAGCGCTGTGACAGGCGTGTTGCGATAGACTTCGGCTCCGGCCTTGCGCGCATGATACGCCAGCGCCTGGCACAGCTGAGCCGGATCGATATCGCCGTCCAGCGGATCCCAAAGGCCACCCAACAGGTTGGTGGTGGAAATCAGCGGGTGGCGGCGGGCGCATTCCTTGGCGTCGATCACTTCCAGATCCACGCCCATGCCGCGGGCCATCGAAGAGAAATGCCGATAGCCCTGCATCTGCTCTTCGGTATTGGCCAGGCGGATGCCGCCATCGGCGTGGTGATAGTTGATCGGATATTCGGGGTTCTCCGACAACTCTTTGTATAGGTTAATGGAATGGGTCTTGAGCCCAACCATGGTCTGGTTGCCACCAAAGTTCGTAACCTGCGCGGCCGAGTGCCAGGTGGTGCCGCTGGTGAGCTCGTTGCGTTCAACGAGGACCACGTCGCTCCAGCCTTCCCGGGTGAGGTGATAGAGTGTCGAGCAGCCAGCGATGCCGCCGCCAATGACCACTACTTTGGTTCTCGATTTCATTGCGATCTCCTAATGCGTTGCCTGCAAACTGCTCGCAGGGTCAGCGGTGGCGCAATGAGAAGTCTTTAGATTGGAAAAAATCGAATTTAGTTTGCCATTTGTTTCGAAGCTGGCGAATTGGCACGCCTGCAAAGGCAGCGCAGAGAGGTTTTGGGCACGGAAAGGCCGTTATCTGTTTTGGGCGTTAACTGTCGGTTCCGGGCTTTTCCAGCACACGATAGTCATTGGAAAGCCAGGGGTGGTCATCCAGGATCGGTTGTACGAAGTGGCGCGACAGCAGGCGCCGCAAGGTGCCGCCGATCAGATCGGCCGTCGCCTGAGGATAGTAGTCCGCGCGAAACAACGACAATTCCCGCGCAAAGCTCTTGTTCTGGAACGCATGGAGCGTGATGCGGTTTTGATAGCGTTTGGCGCGGTTGTAGCTGGCCGGCGTGGTGATCGCCCAGCCGGTGCCTTCTGCAACCATGCCAAGCAGGGAATGGTTGCTTTCCAGCTCAAAGCGGTTGTCCAGGGAGATCTGCGTGCGCCGTAGATGCAGTTCGATCAGGTTGCCAATAATCAGGTTCTTGGAATAGCGCAGGAAGGGCAGCTTTGACCGTCCAGCCAGATAGGCTTCGGGCGGTTCCGTGGCATTGGCCGGTAAGGCAATCACGAAAGGATCGCGCAACAAGGGCAGTTCGACCAACCCCGCATCCCCACTGATCGGGCGCGTCGCCATGCCGATGTCGAGCTTCTTTTCGTGCAGCAGGCGGATGATGTCGTGGCTGGGACGGGTGAGGTGTTTAAACGTGCATTTCGGCATGGCCTGAGACAGGAACTGGGCCAGTTCCGGTGCGACCTCGCTATCGAAATCATCGACAATGCCCAGGCGCAGCTCTCGGACCTGAGCAAGGTTGCCTGCGGTGAGCTCGGTTTCACCCCGACGAATCGCCTGCAACCCAATTCCGACGTGATGGGCAAAAACTTCACCTGCGGGGGTCAACACCATCGGACGGCGGGAATGGTCTACAAGGTCGACCCCAAGGCCGGCTTCAATACTTCGCAAATGGTGTGATATGGTGCTGATCGAGAGACCGGTTTCCTCGGAGACCTTGCGGGCCGAGCCCGATTTGGCGATCAGTTGAAAGATCTCGAGCCCACGAAGGCTCAGGTTACTGCGCTGCATGACGAGCCTTTTGCATGATATCTATGCGAATTCTTTGCTATATTCGAAAATTTCGGAACTAAAGTCCATCTTTTTGCGAAAATCGAGTTTTATTGGACAAATGGGCGCAAAACATTGCGAGATATTGGCAGCCGGAATTCTTCGCGGCTTATCCAAGTCGCAAAGAAGCGACCCAGAAAAAGAACAGGGAGACTACAATGATGACGAAGCCCCTCAGAAATACCCTTGCAGCTTTTGTAGCCGGCGTGGCCGGACTTGCCGCTGCACCGTCCAGCGCCGAGAGCATCACCGTGGCCTATTTCCTCGAATGGCCGATGCCGTTCGAATATGCCAAACAGATGGGCACCTATGAAGAAGTCCTTGGCATGGACATCAACTGGGTCAGCTTTGAAAGCGGTGTGAAAATGTCGGCTGCCATGGCCTCGGGTGACGTTCACCTTTCGGTCAGCCAGGGCCTGCCGCCTTTCGTGGTTGCGGCCAGCGCCGGGCAAGATCTGGAGATCCTCGACGTCGCCGTGAGCTATGCCGACAACGATAACTGCGTCGTGCGTTCGGAACTGGAGATCGACAAGACCAACGCGGGCGAACTGGCCGGCAGGAAAGTCGCTGTGCCGCTGGGCACCGCCGCACATTATGGCTTCCTCAAGCAGATGAGCCACTTTGGCGTTGATGTCGCCTCGATGGATGTGGTCGACATGGATCCGCCGGATGCGGCCGCTGCGATTGCACAGGGCTCGATCGACATGTTCTGTGGCTGGGGCGGATCGCTGCGCCGCGCACTGGAGCATGGCAACGTGCTGCTGACCGGTGCTGAAAAGACCGAGATCGGCATTCTGGTGTTTGATGTCACCTCCGGCCCGGCTGACTGGGTTGCCGAGAACGGCGACGTGGTTTCCCAGTTCCTCAAGGTGACGGCAGATGCCAACGCGATGTGGGCCGATCCGGCCAACCAGGCGAAAATGCTGCCGCTGATTGCCAAGGACGCGGGCATGGATGAAGCCGCCACCGCGGAAACCATCGCGACCTTCACCTTCCCGACTGTTGACGATCAGCTTTCGGAGAAGTGGCTGGGTGGGAATGCTCAGACCTTCATGAAGGGCGTTGCGGACGTTTTTGTCGAAGCCAAGAGCATCAACGCAGCCCTCGATTCTTATGAGAGCAACGTCAACACCGATCCGCTTGCAGCCGTCGGCGGCAATTAAGGATACCAACTAGGGCAGCGGCGAGGGTCGCTGCCTTTCAGAGTGGCTCCGTCCGGGGCCGTCCGTCCTCCCACATATTTCTCAAAAGGGACGTGCTGCCTATGTCAGGACTATCTATTGAAAGCATCTCTATGCGCTTTGATCTGCCCAATGGCAGTTCGGTGCAGGCGCTGAAGGACGTCTCGCTGCATCTCAAGCCCGGCGAGCTTCTGAGCGTGCTCGGCCCTTCGGGCTGTGGCAAGACCACCTTGCTGAACATCGCGGCCGGGTTTCTGGCGCCGACAGGAGGGCAAATCACCATGAACGGGCACGTGGTCAAGGGCCCCGACGCCGAGCGCGGCATGGTGTTCCAACAAGGCGCTTTGTTCGAATGGATGAACGTGCGCGAAAATGTCAGCTTCGGCCCAAGGATGAAGGGGCAGACCGAAGCGGAATGGGGCAATCAGGTGGATCACCTGCTTGACGTGACTGGCCTTGGCGATTTCAAGGACAAGGCGATTTTCGAACTTTCCGGAGGCATGCAGCAGCGTGTGGCGCTTGCCCGCTGTCTGGCCAATGATCCTGACGTGATCCTCATGGATGAACCGCTGGGCGCGCTGGATGCGCTGACCCGCGAAAAGATGCAGGGCTTGGTGCTGAAGCTCTGGAAAGAGACGGGCAAGACCATCATCCTGATCACTCACTCCGTGGAAGAGGCCCTGCTTTTGGGCGAGCGACTTCTCGTCATGGCCCCGCGTCCAGGACGCATTCACAAAGAATACAGGCTTCCCTTTGCCGAAATGGGCGTGGGGGGTGACCTGCGCGAAGTCAAGAAAGCAGAAGGCTATGCCACGACGCGCGAAGAAATCCTGGAAATGATCTGGGACATGGAAGAAGAAATCATGGGTCGTTCGGAGGAAATGCAATGATCGGGTTGATGATCCTGCTGGTATACGTCGCGATCTTCGTGATCTCCTTCCTTGTTGTGCGGTTCTTCGTGCAGCGCACGAGTACTGATTTTACCTCGCTCAAAACCGTGACCTTTGGCGATGAAAGCGCGGTGATCTCGAACCGGTTTGCTTCGGTGGTCTCGGTTCTGACGATTTTCCTGCTTTGGGGATCCTTCACAGGGTCGGCTTGGGTGCCGGGGTTCCTGCACGCGCCGGGGCCGTTTGTCGGCGAGACCTCCTTTACCTATACGGTGGCCACCCAAGACGGCGAACGCGATGATGCTACAGTGCATGTGCGCGTCGTGGGTTTCGGTGAGAAGCCGGAGAAGTTTGACGTGCCGCTCGGCGACGGGTTTGCCAAGGACGATGCGCTGGCCATGTCCGCCTCGCGTTCGGCCACTGTGCTGTTTGACAAGAATGACGAGGTCACGCGCAAGGATGGGACCCGGGTTGTCGCCATCGATGGTGTCGCGATTGCACCGGGCGAATCGATCCGCACCGATGCGGGGCGCTTTGCCCTGACCAGCAAGGGCGCGATCAGCTTCTCTCCGCCCAAGGGCTTGCAGATGGAGCCGATCTGGCTGCCGCCGCCCGAAGCCGTTGTGGGCCGTGTGATTGAAATTGCCAATGAAGGCTACCGCGACAGCACGCTGTGGAAACACCTGGGCTATTCGCTGTTTCGCGTGATTGCCGGCTTCTTCTTCGGGGCGCTGATCGGGATCCCTCTGGGCTATGCGATGGGTTTGAGCGACTGGTTCCGTGGCTGGTTCGAACCAATCGTGGAATTCATGCGCCCGGTGCCACCGCTGGCGCTGATCCCGCTGGTTATCATCTGGTTTGGCATCGGCGAAGTGGGCAAGATCATCCTGTTGTTCCTGGCCTCGCTCTGGATCATGGCGATTTCGGCGCGGGCAGGTGTGTCCGGGGTCAATATCTCCAAGGTGCACGCAGCCTACTCCTTAGGTGCAAGCAAGTTGCAGATCATGCGCCATGTCATCATGCCCAACTCGCTGCCCGAGATCTTTACCGGCGCGCGTGTCGCCATGGGGGTCTGTTGGGGCACGGTGGTTGCGGCCGAACTGGTTGCTGCGTCGGAAGGTGCCGGGATGATGATCATGGTTGCATCCAAGTTCCAACTGACCGACATCGTGCTCATGGGGATCATACTTATCGGAGTTATCGGCTTTGGCATCGATGTGCTGATGCGCCGGGCCGAGAACTGGCTGGTTCCCTGGAAAGGGCGCAGCTGAGCCGGATACCACGCTGAAAAAAGAAACGCGCCGGGCTTGCGAGCCCGGTGCGCAGCCTTTTCTAACGTTAGCGCCTTACTGCTATTGAAGGTCTGTGGAACAAGGGTGGTTTGTCCACGATGTGTGATTTCATAGCTTCTAAATCGCTGCCCCCTGAGTGAATGGCCGAAATCTCCGCAAAACTGTAATGCCGTGATCTGCGCTGCCGCAGAATTTATCGCAATGCGAGCGAACGCAGAGAGAGTAAGTCAAATTCACAGGTCGGGCTCTCTGCCGCCATTGGATCGTTTGTAGCATTCGTGGCTTCGAACTCTCATAAGATGACAGCTTTTTCGATATCACCCATGAAATTGCGAAGCTGCAGAGAGGGATCTTTTCCCGCCAAATTGTGCGGAAAAACAACATGTTGCTGGCTCAGGAAGTGGCGCCCTGATGAGCGCGCGAGCGCCTTTCCTGTCAGGCTTTGCACGTTTGCTGCAGTGCAGGAAAGGTCTTGGTGAGTTTGCGAACGAGGGTTTGGTGGACTTCGTACCTCAGTGGCTCTGATCTGAGTACGCCAAGAACGGTAGCATTCCTAAATTTGCAGAACTACCGTTCTATTTGGTGCCGCAGGGCAGGGGAGAGGGTAACCCCGTTCACACCGCAAAATCTATTCTTAAGCTCAGGACCTATTGATCTGATTGAGGTTGCCGGTTCGACGTGTTTCAAGCTCCCAAACTGCGGGGGTTCTATAAGCATTCTCTACTGGCTGAACGAAGATCAAATGGCACGGCTTCGGCCCTGTTTTCCGAAGAGCCACAGTGTGCCATGGCGTGCCACGCGTCGATGATCGGCGGGTTTTGAGTGGGATTATCTTCATCAACTGCAACGGCTTACGTTGGTCCGGTGCTCCAAAGGAGCATGCTCCACCCAAGCCGCCTTATAATTGTTGGAAGCGGTGGAGCGATATGGGTGTTTTTGCCCGGATAATGGAGGGCCCTTCTACATGGTTCCCTCCGGGCTCTTCCGGCTACTTCAATTTCAAGTGCCTTCAAACAAGTGGCCAAAGCTCTGTTTGAGAGTTTTGAGTAATTCCGACTTTGGAAAGGAAATCTTAGTAAGCAAGTCACTAATATCTGGCTTGAGCATTGAATTGCTTAGATGTCCTTAGGAAGGCAGAAACCACTTATGACCACCCGAAGCTTTCACTTCAAGAACGCGCCCAAGAAAGGGGCATCTGGTTTTGCGGGGCCTTCCAGCGCTCTTCTCAAGAGCCAGGCTCAGCAACGAAATCACAGTGAGAAATTGCCAGCGAACAAGGTCTTTTTGCAGCAGGCCTCGTTGGCCATTTTGGAAAACGATTTTGCCAAGGCGCGTCAAGTCTTGGATCAGGCCGTTTCGTTCTACCCGCAGGATCCGGCCATTCGGCGAATGTCGGGTGATATCCACCTCCAGCAAAACAGCTACGACAATGCTTTGATGGAATACATGGAATGTGTGGGGATCAACCCGCTTGATACCAAGGCTTTGTGCTCCATTGGCAAGCTTCTGCTTCTGTTAGGCAAGGAGAATGACGCCAAAGGATTTTTCCTGGCGGCGCATCGGACGAAGCCAATGGAGGTGTTTTCGGCTTACAGTCTGATCCACACCTGTATGGCGGTAAGTGATTGGAGTATTTTTGATACGATGCCCAAGCTGCTGCAGTTGGGGGACAAGGCGCCTTTGGATGTGAAGCCCTTTGCGCTTTTGGCGGTGACTGACAACCCAGGCCTGCACAAAACCCGGGTTTCAGCCCGGGCCAAAACTATTGCTAAAAATGTAAAAGAAAACAAAAAGTTCAACCACACGACTGTGAAGGGACGCAAAATACGTCTGGGCTTTTTCTCCAGTGATTTCTTCAACCATGCCACCATGCTTTTGCTGGGCCGTTTCTTTGAAATGGTTGATCGCGAGCGCTTCGAGGTTTGCCTGTATGACTATGGCACCCAACGAGAGAATGAAATTCAGCAACGGGTTAAAGAGACTTCGGATATCTATCACAATGTGCTCGATCTGAACGATGGTGAGCTGGCAGAGCTGGCACGCCAGGATGGGATCGATGTGGCCATTGATATGAAGGGCTATACGAAAGATGCGCGCCTAGGAGTTTTTGTATCGCGCGTGGCCCCAGTTCAGGTTTCTTACCTTGGCTATCCCGGTACAACTGGTATGAGCAATATGGATTACTTTGTCGCTGATGAAGTGACTGTACCGCAAGCAATGCGTCGGCATTTTAGTGAGAAGATCCTCTATATGCCGCATTGCTATCAGCCAAACGATAATAGCCGTCCTTTGCCTGAGTTCTCGTCTGACCGTGCCGCCCATGGGCTTCCTGAAGACAAGTTTGTATTCTGTAGCATGAACAACCCCAACAAGGTCACGCCGCAGGAATTTAATGTTTGGATGAAACTGTTGCACGAGGTGCCTGACAGCGTGTTGTGGTTGCTGGCACCAACTGAATTCTTGCAACAAAACCTGCTCCACGAAGCCGAAGCACGCGGCATTGATGCTGAACGTTTGGTCTTTGCCGGGCGCGTTCGGATGAGCGAGCACATGGAACGGATGCAACATGCTGACCTGTTTCTCGATGCCTTCAATTGTAACGCCCATACCACCGCAAGCGAGGCTGTCTGGTCTGGCCTGCCTCTGGTGACAAAAGCCGGGGAACAGTTTGCTGCGCGGGTCGCCGCCAGTATTCTGACCGCGATCGAATGTGAGGATCTGGTCACCACAACGGTTGAGGAATACCACGATCTGGCGCTGAAATTGGCCACCGATCCGGAGGCTTTGGCGGAGGTGAAGCAGCGGTTGAAAGACAATCTCCACACCACACCGCTTTATGATTCCGAGGCCTATGTGCGCGACTTTGAAAACCTGATGGAAAAAGCTATCCTGCGCTACGAGGAAGGCCTGCGGCCCAAGCATATGTCGCTCAACTGATTGGCGCGCAACACAACCTGTCTTTTGCTGGTCTGAGCTATAGATTATCGGGGTAAAACAAAAGCCTGCTCAAACACTGTGTTTGAGCAGGCTTTTGTTTCTTTGGTTTTGGTCGGGTCTTTACAGAACGCGAACTTGGGTTCCGACTTTTACAAGTGGGTAAAGTTGTTCAACATGCTGATTATAAAGGCCAATACATCCAGAAGAGCTCTGCCTGCCGATTTTGCGGGTGTCATGGGTGCCATGCACCAGATAGGCGGGCCAGCTCAGGTACATCGCGCGGGTGCCCAGCGGGTTTCCGGGGCCGCCATTCATCCGAAGGGGCAGGCTCGGGTCGCGTTCACGCATCGAGGCCGTCGGCGTCCAGCTGGGGTTTTCAGCCTTGCGAACCACCTTGGTATAGCCACGTTTTGTCAATTCTTCTGACATCGGCACCGAAGAAGGATAAAGCCGATAGGTCTCACCATCGCCGCCCCAATAATGCACCGCCCGCGAGGTCACATCGGCCAGCAGGCAGCCAATGCCCAATTCGTCAAAATGGTCCTGCCAGTTCTGTTGCTTGAACGAAGAGATATTGCGCTGGACCGAAGGTTGGTTCGAGATCGGCGCTTCATCTTGCGGGAAAGCATCCAGGGATTGCGCCCGCAACAGGCTGGGGGTGGCGAGGGTCGCACCCAGACCCAGTAAAGCGGCGCGACGGGGGATTGGTTTTGACGACATGAATGAGGCACCCGGCTGGAAGGTTGGCGAGAAGAGTGACGAATTTGCTTTACTCATATGGGATGCAGGCACAGGGTGAAAAGGTCCGGTAGCTTCACATTTTTGTTCCCCGGCGCGTTTTTGCCCAAGTTCCATTGGGTCAAAGCTCTTTTGATCAGCAGTTTTGAGGAGGAAATTTTATGACAAATCGAGTTGCCGTTGCGGTGATCCATGGCATGGGAAGCCAGGGAAATGACCGGCAAGATGTGGATACCATCAGTTTTTCCAGTGGTCTGTACAAGGCCATGAAAAAGAGGATGGGCAACCAGACCTTTCAGAACATCGCCTGGAGGGAGATCTTCTGGGCTGATATCCTGCAGGACCGTCAGGACAGGTTTGTAAATCAAAGTCTCAAATCAAAAGGCGCGCGCTGGATGAAGACTCGCCGTTTTGTGATGCACAACCTGGCTGATGCAGCCTCGTACCGCCGAACACCAGGGGATGAAAAGGATGAGATCTATCACCTCATTCACGCGCGGGTTCACGCAACGATGGCGCGGCTGGAACAGATCGCGGGCAAGGGAACACCGCTGGTCGTATTGGCCCATTCTCTGGGTGGCCATATCATGTCCAATTACATCTATGACATGCAAAAGGGTTTTCCTGAGATTGCCGGCTCGGGCAAGTTTCAAAAGATGCAGACGATGGCTGGTTTTGTCACCTTTGGCTGTAACATCCCCGTATTTTCATTTTCTTATCAGCCAAAGGACATTCATCCGATCACGTTTCCTGGCACCGCAATTGCCAAGAACAAGCGTTTGAAACCCTGGTGGGTCAACCTCAACGACAAGGATGACGCCTTGGGGATGCCTCTGGCTGGCACTTCACCGGGCTACAAGGCTTTGGCTAAGGATGGTCAGTTGCAGGACCGCTGGGTTGATAGTGGAAAGCTCTGGCAGTTCTGGAACCCGGCCTCTCACAATGGCTATTGGGAGGACCGCGATGTGCACAAGAGGATCGAAAGGGTTTTGGACAAGGCGCTGAAGATCGGCAAGGTATAAGCCAATTTGGGAAAACAAAAAGAGCCCCGGTCTATCCGGGGCTCTTTCAGATTAATCCTTCACGGGATGAAGCTTAGTCCATCGCTTTGAAGTTGAACTCACCGCCTTCGCGGATGCCGGAAGGCCAGCGCGAGGTGATGGTTTTGGTGCGGGTGTAGAATTTGAACGCATCGGGACCGTGCTGGTTCAGATCGCCAAAGGCAGATTTCTTCCAGCCCCCAAAGGTGTGATAGGCCAGCGGCACGGGGATTGGCACGTTGATGCCGATCATGCCGATGTTAATCCGGTTGGCAAAGTCACGGGCGGTGTCGCCATCGCGGGTATAGATCGCGGTGCCGTTGCCATATTCGTGATCCATCGCGTAGGACAGCGCTTCTTCGTAGGTTTCGGCGCGCACGGTGGACAGAACCGGGCCAAAGATCTCCTGCTTGTAGATGTCCATGTCGGTGGTGACATTGTCAAACAGGCTTGGGCCGACAAAGAAACCGTCCTCATAGCCCTGCAGGCTGAAGTTCCGGCCATCAACAACCAGATCGGCGCCCTGATCAACACCGGTCTGAACCAGGCGTTCGATATTGGCTTTGGCCGCTGCGGTCACAACCGGACCGTAGTCGACATCGTCGCCAGCGGTGTAGGGACCAACCTTGAGGGTCTCAACACGGGGGATCAGCTTTTCGATCAGCTTGTCAGCTGTCTCTTTACCAACAGGAACCGCAACCGAGATCGCCATGCAGCGTTCGCCTGCTGCACCGTAACCAGCACCGATCAAGGCGTCTGCCGCCTGATCAAGGTCCGCATCGGGCATGATGATCATGTGGTTCTTGGCGCCGCCAAAGCACTGAACCCGCTTACCCTGGGCACAACCGGTGCCGTAGATATATTCGGCAATAGGGGTCGAGCCGACAAAACCAACCGACTGGATGGTGTCGTCAAACAGGATCGCGTCAACGGCTTCTTTGTCGCCATTCACAACCTGGATGATGCCCTTGGGCAGACCGGCTTCTTCCAGCAGTTCTGCCAGCATCAGAGGCACCGATGGGTCACGCTCGGAGGGCTTGAGGATAAAGGCGTTGCCGCAGGCAATGGCCGGGGCAAACATCCACATGGGGATCATCGCCGGGAAGTTGAACGGGGTGATACCCGCGGTCACACCCAGGGCCTGGCGCATGGAGTACATGTCGATGCCGGGGCCGGCGCTGTCGGTGAATTCACCCTTCAGCATCTGCGGCGCGCCAATGCAGTATTCCACAACTTCCAGACCACGCTGGATGTCGCCTTTGGCGTCGGGGAAGGTCTTGCCGTGCTCGCGCGACAGGGTCTCGGCCAGCTTGTCCATATCGCGGTTCAAGAGGTCGACAAATTTCATCATCACGCGGGCGCGACGCTGGGGGTTCACTTTTTCCCAGGCAGGCTGGGCGGCAGCAGCGACGGCAACGGCATTGGCCATCTCGTCTTTGCTGGCCAGTGGGCATTTGGCCTGAACTTCGCCGGTGGCCGGGTTGAAGACGTCCGAAAAACGGCCCGACGTGCCTTTGACGTGTTCGCCATTGATGTAGTGGGTGAGCTCTTGCATCAGAAAAACCTCCTCTGGATTACTTGCCCAAAGCTTAGTCTTGCAAAAAGAGGTGGAAAAGGGGAAAGATTTCAAAGAGGATTTGCAGGAACGCAAATGGTAAACAGGGCTCTAAGTCTCTGAGGCAAGCAGAGGGGATCGTGCAGATGGATGCTCAATGGGATGATATGAAAGTGTTTTTGGCTGTCGCCCGCGAGGCCAGCCTGTCTGGCGCGGGGCGTATTCTAAAGATGGATCCAGCCACGGTTGGCCGTCGCATTTCTCGTTTTGAAGCTGCATTGGAAACCCCTCTTTTTGTAAAGTCCCCTCAGGGCTACGCGCTCAGTGCGGCTGGCGACCGGCTTTTGGTCCATGCTGAGGCGGCAGAGCAGGCAATGCGGGCCGGGGCAGAGGCCCTCACCGGCCCCAGCGACACTTTGTCCGGGCAGATCCGCATTGGCGCACCCGATGGCAGTGCCAATTACATTTTGCCCCAGGTCTGCGCCCAGATCTGCGAAGATCACCCGGATCTGGATATCCAGATTGTCGCCCTGCCACGGGTGATCAATCTGAGCCGTCGCGAGGCCGATATGGCGGTGACCGTCAGCGCGCCCACTGCAGGACAGCTCCTGGTGCAAAAGCTCACCGATTACAAATTGCACATGGTGGGATCGCATCACTATCTGCGCAAACATCCCCCGATCAAGAAGCTCGAAGACCTCAAAGGCCATAAGATGATTGGCTATATCCCGGATATGATCTTTGACCGCGAGCTGGACTATCTCAGCAATCTCGGGGTGGAGCGGGTGGCACTGGCTTCCAATTCGGTCTCGGTGCAGATCAAACTGGCAGCCCAGGGCACAGCACTCTGTGGGGCGCATGATTTTTCCCTGCCGGCCCACCGCGCCCTGCGCAAGGTGCTGACCGACAAGATCAGCCTGACCCGCAGCTTTTACCTGGTGCGCCACCAGGGAGATCAGCGCAGCGAGCGGCTCAACCGCTTTGCCCAGGCGCTGACCAAAGGAATTCGAGACGAAGTGGCTCGGTTGGAGGCCTTGACTTGACGCGGCGTTGCGGCAAACCTTGGTAATACGCAAGAAAATTACGAATAGGAGCGCATATGCTGGTTCAATTGATTCTGAAGTCCAAGGCAGGCGCGGCAGTTGTAACGATCGCCCCGGATGCTTCGGTCGCTGATGCGGCCAATCTGTTGTCAGACAAGGGGATTGGTACTGTTGTGGTCTCGGCGGATGGTGAATCCGCAGATGGGATTCTGTCGGAACGCGATATTGTGCGCGAGCTGGGCAAAAGCGGCTCCGGCTGCCTGAACAAATCTGTCAGCGATTACATGACCACAAAGCTGGTCACATGCTCGAGCCAGTCCAATGTCGAAGAGGTGCTGAAGCAGATGACCACTGGTCGATTCCGCCATATGCCTGTGGTCGAAGATGGCAAGGTCGTCGGGCTGGTTTCCCTTGGCGATGTGGTCAAGGCGCAGCTGGCGGAAATCGCCATGGAGAAAGACGCGCTGGAAGGCATGATTATGGGGCACTGACCCCGTTATCAGCCTGTCACAAACAGCTCCTGTTGCAGGCGGGGAGGCGCCGGAAACGCGCTCCAATCCCTGCGGTAGGACCATATACCTCGGGCGATCCAGGGGTCGCGACCAGATGACGCGCGGGAAAAGGCTTTTGCGTATTTTCCCCCTCTTGCATCCTCTGCTGTTAAGATGTTTTGGTCTGCGCAAGATCTTAGTTTGAAACAGGACCATGGCAGGAGAGTCCTATGCGTATCGGCTTGTATCCAGGGACATTCGACCCGATCACTTTGGGTCATATCGACATCATTCGCCGCGCCAGCGCTTTAGTGGATAAATTGGTCATCGGGGTTGCGATCAACCGCGACAAGGGGCCGATGTTCACGCTGGAAGAGCGCGTTGTGATGATCGAAGCGGAATGCGCCAAGCTGAGCGAAGAGACCGGCACCGAGATTGTGGTGCATCCCTTTGAGAACCTGCTGATCGATTGTGCTCGCGATGTTGGCGCCCAGATCATTGTGCGCGGCCTGCGGGCTGTGGCGGATTTTGAATATGAATACCAAATGGTTGGCATGAACCGCGTGCTGGATAGCTCGGTCGAGACCGTGTTCCTGATGGCTGAGGCGCGGCATCAGGCCATTGCCTCCAAGCTGGTGAAAGAGATCGCCCGGCTGGACGGGGATGTCTCCAGTTTTGTCACGCCGCTGGTTTTTGACGAGCTGCGTAAGAGGCTTGGCAAAACCTGACAAGTTTAGATCAGGCAGAGCATTTGGCTTTGTGAAAACAACAGGGCGTGGCCGATCACTGGCTGCGCCCTTTGCGTTTTCTCAGCGCCAGAAGGCGATCCAGTCGATCAGTTCGAACAGCTTTTTGCTGAGGAACACCAGATTGGCGCCCTGCGCCAGAACCAGGTCCGCAACAATACCGGTGATCAGGATCAGGCCGAGCCAGATGGCAATCTTATTGGTCATGAGGTTCCGCCAGAATGAAAACGCCCGCTCAGATATGCCTGAGCGGGCGAGAAATCTCAAGAGCAGCTTACCCTTAGCCGGGCAAAGCAGCATTGGTAGCTGGATTAGCCCAACCGGCCCATGGCAACGGCCACATCAGCCATACGGACCGAGAAGCCCCATTCGTTGTCATACCAGGCCAGTACCCGCACCATGCGATCGTCGACAACCCGTGTTTGATCAGGGGCAAAGATCGAGCTTTCTGGCGAATGGTTGAAATCAGTGGAGACCAGCGGCGCAGGCTCATAACCCAACACGCCCTTCATCGGGCCGGTGGCGGCTTCCTGCATCGCGGCGTTGATCTGGTCGGCGGTGACGTCGCGGCTGGCGCGGAAGGTCAGGTCCACAGCCGATACATTTGGCGTAGGCACCCGCATGGCGGATCCATCAAGGCGGCCCTTCAGGTTTGGCAGCACTTCGCCCAGAGCCTTGGCGGCACCGGTGGAGGTCGGGATGATCGACATGGCGGCGGCGCGGGCGCGGTAAAGATCGCTGTGGCGGCGGTCCAGGGTGGGCTGATCACCCGTATAGGCATGGATGGTGGTCATGATGCCATGCTCGATGCCAACGGCCTCGTCCAGCACCTTGGCCAGCGGCGCCAGACAGTTGGTGGTGCAGGACCCGTTGGAGATCATGGTGTGGCTGGCCTTCAGCTCAGCGTCGTTAACGCCAAAGACGATGGTCTTGTCGACGTTTTTACCCGGCGCAGAGAGCAGCACTTTTTTGGCACCGCGTTCCAGATGCGCCTTGGCTTTTTCACCGTCGTTGAATTTGCCGGTGCATTCCAGAACCACGTCACAGCCGGACCAGTCCAGCTCGTCCATGTTGTAGGTCGAAAACATCTGCATGTCGCCGCGGCCCAGGTTCATGGTGCCTTCGCCGGTGGTGACCTCGCCGGGGAAGCGGCCATGCACGGAGTCGTATTTGATCAGATGCGCGGCAGTGTCCAGCGGGCCAGTTGCGTTGACTTTGATCACTTCGATGTCGTCACGGCCAGAGGCGGCGATATGTGACAGGGTGCAGCGTCCGATACGGCCAAAACCGTTGATCCCGACTTTGATGGTCATGAGCATGTCTCCAGGCGAGCTAATCTTGCTGACGCATATAGACCTCATCCCCCTGCTACTAAAGGGGCAAAAACGGCGAAAACCCAACATGTTAGCGCAAAACTCGACCGGTGGCGGTAACGGTTTGCACCGGTGGCGTTAACGGTTTTGGTAACTTTCGCTGCGATGGCGCTAACGCTTGTCATGAGGCACAGATAGGGTAGGTTGCAGGAAATTGCGCGGCTGAGATAAGGGTTTTGGATATGAGCGGTTTGCTGGCTTTGCTGGATGATGTGGCAGGCATTGCCAAAGTGGCTGCGGCCTCGGTTGATGATGTGGCGGCTGCGGCGGGCAAGGCCGGGGCCAAGACCGCCGGGGTGATTATCGACGACGCCGCCGTGACGCCCAAATACGTGCAGGGCTTTGCGCCCGCGCGCGAACTCCCGATCATCTGGCGCATCACCCGGGGGTCGCTGTTCAACAAGCTGATCCTTTTGCTGCCGGTGGCGATGCTCCTGGCGAATTTTGCCCCCTGGGCGATCACGCCGCTCCTGATGCTGGGCGGCAGCTACCTGTGTTTTGAAGGCGCTGAGAAAGTGTTCCATGTGCTCTTCCCCCATGCCAGCCATGAGGTGGAGCAGGATATGGAGGACAAGGATCCCAGTCATCTGGAAGAGCAAAAAATCAAAGGCGCGATCAAGACCGATTTCATCCTGTCAGCAGAGATCATGACCATTGCGCTTTCCGCCATCGAGGCCCCCACCGTCTGGATGCAGGCGGCGACCCTGGCGGTTGTGGCCATTGGCGTTACCGTTGCGGTCTATGGCACCGTGGCGCTGATCGTGAAGATGGACGACGTCGGCCTGTTCCTGACCCGCAATGCGCCAACACCGATTGGCCGGGGCCTGGGCCGTGGCTTGGTGCAGTTCATGCCTAAACTGATGTGGATCCTCTCCGTCGTTGGTACGGCAGCGATGCTTTGGGTTGGCGGGTCGATCATCATCCACGGGCTGGAGGTTCTGGGCTTTGACTGGCTGGGTCACCTTATCCACGACCTAGCCCATGCTGCTGGCCACAAGGTGCCTGAGGCCTGGACCGGGTTTGTCGCCTGGACCTCCAAGGCCACAATGGATGGGATTTTTGGTGTGGCCTGGGGATTGCTGCTGATCCCCGTGGCGACCAAGGTGATCGGGCCGGTGATGACCAAGTTTGGCGGTGAAAAAGGAGCGCTAGAATAGAACGTTTTGCGGGGTTGCCTTCTGCACTCCACGTCCATCACTTTGCGAAGAATCTGAGTGATCGGTTTCGAACGCAGATTGTCCTCGCGGAGTTCTAGAATCCATGAAGTCAGCAAAAATCAATTTTCACAAAGAATTCCCAACGACGCCAGTCAGTGTTTGGGCTGGTGCGCGGTTTCATGCTTGGCGCAGAGAGAACGATGCAACGGGGCATTTGAAACCTATCTATAGGATCCCTCACCCGTTCCCAAAGCAACGCAAAGTATGGTGCCTGCTGGAAGTCCATTTTGATCAGGTGAATTTGATTTTTGCTACGCCACAAGAGCTAGACCAGTTTATTGAAGTTTTGTCTGAGAACCCATTGCCTTCTGGTCGCGCTCTATCTCCGAAATGCTCAGTCGGGCGTCCTCACTATCATTGGCTTGCGAAGCTACCAAGTAAGGTCAAGGTGCTGAAATTTCGGAAGCGTTTATGTGCGTATTTGTTGAAGTGCGAGGAGGCTTCTGATTTTAGATCGTTTTACAAAGATACACCGGTAAGGACTCGTTTTTCAGACTTTTTTGATAGCCATGATGAAGCGAGAGAAGGGCGTCGGTAGAGTGAACAGATATCCTTCAAAGGTCAAAACTCTTTTGAAGCCCTGACAACACAACTTTCGGAGTGGAAGGCGCCCAAAAACGAAAAAGGGCACCCGTTCGGGTGCCCCTTAGTATTCCAATTTTGGTTGAGTTTAACCAAGAAGGTCTTTCACTTTGGCGACGGTGGCCTCGGCGGTGATGCCGAATTTTTCGAACAACTCTCCAGCTGGGGCGGAGGCGCCAAAGCGGTCCATGCCGATAAAGCCAGCCTTTTTGTCCTGGCCGCGCTCACCCATCAGCCAGCGATCCCAACCGCCAGCGCGCATTGCGGCCTCGATGCCGACGCGTACGGGGCCTGCGGGCAGGACCTTGCGGCGGTAGGCTTCGTCCTGGGCGGCAAAGAGCTCCATGCAGGGCATGGAAACGACGCGAGTGCCGATCCCCATCGCTTCCAGTTTGGCCTTGGCTTCCATCGCCAATGAGACCTCAGAGCCGGTTGCGATCAGGATGGCCTGACGCTTGCCCTCCGCCTCGGCCAGCACATAGGCGCCTTTGGCGGTGAGGTTCGATAGCTTGTGCTCAGTGCGCAGGGTGGGCAGGTTCTGACGGGTCAGGGTCATCACCGAAGGGGTGTCCTTCTCGGTGAGGGCAATTTCCCAGGCCTCTGCCGCTTCAACTGCATCCGCGGGGCGGAACACATAGGTGTTGGGGGTGGCGCGGCAGATTGCCAGATGCTCGACCGGCTGGTGGGTCGGGCCATCTTCGCCAACGCCGATGCTGTCGTGGGTCATGACAAACACTGTTGGGATCTTGGACAGGGCGGCCAGACGCATGGCAGGGCGGGCATAGTCGGTGAAGCAGAAGAAGGTGCCACCATAGGCGCGCATTCCGCCGTGCAGAACCATGCCGTTCATCGCGGCAGCCATACCATGCTCGCGGATGCCCCAATAGACATAGCGGCCCTTGCGATTATCGGTGTCAAAGACACCCAGATCGCCGGTTTTGGTATTGTTGGAGCCAGTAAGGTCAGCCGAGCCACCCACTGTTTCATGCATGATCGGGTTGATCACGGCCAGGGCCATCTCGGAGGCCTTGCGGGTGGCAACCTTGGGCTGCTCCTCAGAGACCTGCTTTTTCAGTGCTTTGATCGCAGCCGAGAGCTTCTTTGGCGCTTCCAGCGCATAGGCGCGGTTGAAGCGGTTCTGTTTTTGCTCGGAAACATCAGCAAAGCGGGCTTCCCATTCGGCACGCTCAGCAGCGCCACGGCTGCCAATGGATTCCCACTGGGATTTGATGTCGGCGGGGACTTCAAAGGGGCCGGTGGTCCAGCCATAGGCTTCTTTTGCAGCGGCCATCTGGTCAGCGTCGGTGAGGGCACCGTGGCCTTTGGAGGTATCCTGAGCGGCATGGCCCAGGGCGATATGTGTCTTGCAGGCAATCATCGAAGGTTTCTTCGATTTCTTCGCCGCTGTCAGGGCCTCATCGATGGCAACGGGGTCATGGCCGTCGATCTCGATCACCTGCCAGCCGGAGGCCTTGAACCGCTGCACCTGGTTGGTGCGGTCCGACAGCTCGACAGTG
Source organism: Pseudophaeobacter sp. (assembly GCF_039971195.1). Lineage (GTDB taxonomy): Bacteria > Pseudomonadota > Alphaproteobacteria > Rhodobacterales > Rhodobacteraceae > Pseudophaeobacter. The sequence continues at coordinate 7,115 of NZ_JBDWPJ010000097.1, read as the reverse complement.
CCGTCGATGGTGATGTTGTTGTTGTCCCAAAGAACAATCAGCTTGCCCAGGGAGTGACGCCCGGCAAGACCGATAGCCTCCTGGCTGATGCCCTCCATCAGGCAACCGTCGCCAGCGATGACATAGGTGTGGTGGTCGACAATCTTGCGACCATACTGGGCGCGCTGCATCTCTTCGGCCATGGCAAAGCCCACGGCGTTGGAAATACCCTGACCCAGCGGGCCGGTGGTGGTTTCAACCGCATCCAGCAGGAAGTTTTCCGGATGGCCTGCTGTCAGCGCGCCCATCTGACGGAAGTTTTTGATCTGCTCCAGTGTCACCTGTTTGTCACCACAGAGGTACAACAGGGAATAGATCAGCATTGAGCCGTGACCGGCAGACAGGATAAAGCGATCGCGGTCGGGCCATTGCGGCGCGGCGGCATCAAACTTCAGGTGCTTTTCAAACAGAACGGTGGCAACATCGGCCATGCCGATGGGCATGCCTGTGTGGCCGGAATTGGCAGCAGCAACGGCGTCCAGTGCCAGGGCACGGATGGCGGCGGCTTTGTTCCAATGATCGGGATTAGCGGTGCGCAGGGCTGTCAGATCCACTGAAGTTTTCCTTTGGGTTACCAGTCTGGTCTGCCGCTCAATAGCAGTGACAGCCCAAAGATCAAGCTTTCTGCGCTATTCCCCGCCGGTAAGGCGAAGTCAGGGCTGCAAGTGCTTGAAAGCAAAGAGGGGGTGTTTTACTCTTGCTTCCGTTAAGCTGGCTGCAAGAGCGACAGGCCAAAGCGATTCGCCAAAGGCCGGGTGTCGCTGTGCTGGAACAAACATGCACAATAAGCATTGGCAGAACTGATGAGGGATGAGGGACAGGCATGACGCAGATCGAAGAGTTGCAGGGTCGCATTCTGACCGCGATGGAGCGGATCAGCGACGGTGTCGGCAAGCTGGAACAGGCAAGTGCCGAGGCCAAGGAAGCCGCCCGCGCGGCCGCGGATAATTCTGATCTGGAGCAGGCTCTGGAAGAAGAAAAAACCGCCAATGCGCAGCTGCAAGAGCGAGTCAAGGTTCTGCATACCCGGATCAAACAGGAAGAAGAAGGCGTCGCCGCAGTCACTCCGGCAGAGCTGGAGGCGCTACAGTCTGAACTGGAGCTGCTGCGCAACGAGGTTGGCAATACTGATGAAAAAGACGCGCTGAAACAGGAAGTCACCCGGCTGAAAGGCGAGCTGGAGAGCGCCGGCAATGGCCTGGCGGCGGAAAAAGAAGCGCTGGAAACTCAGGTCTCCGAGCTTTCAGCGGCCAATGAACAGCTTCAGGCGCAGGTTGCCGAAGCCGCCGGAGCAGGGGAAGCGGATCTGGGCAATGCAGTGGATCAGGCCGCATTGGAGGCCGAAATCACCGCCCTGAAAGCCCAGCTGGAGCAAGCCCAGTCTGCCGCTGCTGAGCCGACTGCGGTTGCGGAGGATGGCGAAGTGGAACAGCTGCGCAGCACCAATGCAGCGCTCACCGCTGAGGTCGAGGCCCTGCAGACAGCTCAGGCTAAGGGACAGGATGAGGTCAACGCGGTGCTGGCCAAGCTTGAACCCTTGTTGGCCAGTGCACAGGCAGTGCCGGAACAAAATCTGCCGGAAGGGGAGGAAGTCTGATGCCGGAAATTACCATTCATATCGGCGGTCGCGGGTTCGAAGTTTCCTGCCAGTTGGGCGAAGAAAGTTATCTGCATTCCGCGGCCAAAATGCTAGATGACGAAGCCCAGGTGCTGTCGGACCAAATTGGTCGGATGCCAGAGGCCCGGATGCTGCTGATGGCAGGCCTGATGCTGGCGGACAAAACCGCCGCCGTTGAGGACCGGATTAAGGACGTTGAGGAGGAACTGGCCGAAAAACTCGCAGAGCTGGACGCGCTGAAGAATGCGCCGGCACCAGAGCCAGAACGCATCGAAGTGCCGGTGGTGCCGCCGCAGGTGCCCGAAACCCTGGCCGAGCTGGCTGCCCGGGCCGAGGCCATAGCGCAGCAGCTGGAAGAAAAAGCCGCTGCGGAGTGATCAATCCGTCTATCGATTGCGGCACTAAATGAAAAAAGCCCCCTCCGATGTGGAAGGGGCTTTTTGCGTTTCTGTAGATTGGGTTAGACCAGAGGATCAGCCGTTGGCTTCGCGGATTTTGTCAGCGGCGTCCTTGTCAAAGGCAATCTCATTGTCGGCAAACATGCCGTCCAGCTCACCCGAGAGGGTCATTTCGGTAATGATGTCGCAACCGCCGACAAATTCGCCCTTGATGTAGAGCTGCGGAATGGTCGGCCAATCGGAATATTCTTTGATGCCGGAGCGGATCTCTTCGTCGGCCAGAACATTCACATCGGTGTAGTCAACGCCGATGTAGTTCAGCACGCCAGCGACGCGAGAGGAGAAGCCACACTGTGGCATGTCCTTGTTGCCCTTCATGAAGAGCACAACGTCATTGGCTTTTACGGTTTCGTCGATGCGGGTCTGTGCGTCGCTCATGTTTAGTTTCCTTTTGGCGGTGCCGCCTGCGGCGGTTTTGTTCGATATAGGGCAAGAGGTCCAACCATGTCCAGATCGCCAACACGGTCAGCGCCGTTGCAGCGATCAGCAGGTCTGTCACTCGGGCGCCTTTGTGGTCAGGGCAAGGGCGTGCAATTCTCCATCTGAACCGTCCATTTTGCCCTTAAGGGCAGCATAGACGGCGCGTTGTTGCTGCACCCGGTTTTTGCCGCGAAAACTCTCGTCAATCACCATGGCAGACATATGCACCCCGTCATGGCCGGCGACCTGAATATCCGCTTCAGGAAAGGTCTCGCGCAGGAGGTCTTCGATTTCTTGGGCTTGCATTGGCATGTGGGCTGTCCTTGGGATTGGTCGTAGTTGGAACTTAGGGTGGGCTTGGGGGCAGTGCAAGCACTCAAGCCGCAGCTTGGCTCCCGCAGGAACCTTCTGCGGCTTGGCCAAAAAAAAAGGCGCGCAGGTTAAGCGCGCCTTTTTGAAACTTCGGATCGGCCTAGGGTTTAGGCCACGGCGGCGGCAAAGCCGGAGCGGAAGATCTCTTGCAGCTCGGCCAGCGGTGCCTCGGAGCCGCCAATTTTGACGCTGTCGCCGGTAAAGCGACCAACGGTTGTGACCGTAACACCGGCCTGACCGGCTGCCAGCATCAGGGCCTCGGCCTGATCAAAGTTGCAGGCCACCAGATATCGGGCCTGATCTTCGCCAAAGAGGCTTGGGGTGTCTGCCGCATCAATCTGCACGCCAACGCTGCCTTCTTCGGCCAGTTCAAAAGCCGCCAAAGCAAGGCCGCCATCGCTGAGATCGGTGCAGGCCTTGATCAGCTCGCGGTTGGCACGGATGAATTCGCCGTTGCGCTGTTCGGCTGCAAGATCCACCGCAGGGGAGTCGCCGTCTTCGCGGTTGAAGACCTCTGCCAGCAGGGCGGATTGTCCCAGATGACCCAGGGTTTCGCCGACCAGAAGGGCGATATGACCGTCGCGGGCCTCGCCGGTGATGGCTTCTTCGCCCGCCGCGATTAGACCTACAGCGCCAATGGTGGGCGTCGGCAGGATGCCTTGACCGTCGGTTTCATTATAGAGCGAGACATTGCCGGAAACGATGGGCATATCCAATGCGGCCACGGCCTCACCGATGCCCTGAAGCGCGCCGACAAACTGGCCCATGATTTCAGGCTTTTCCGGGTTGCCAAAGTTCAGATTGTCGGTTGTTGCCAAAGGTTTGGCGCCAACAGCTGTGAGATTGCGATAGGCTTCGGCCACCGCCTGTTTGCCGCCCTCAACCGGGTTGGCCTTGACGTAGCGCGGGGTCACATCTGAGGTGAAAGCCAGGCGTTTGTCGGTGCCATGCACCCGGATGATGCCAGAGCCGACTCCGGGGCGGCGGGTGGTGTCGCCCATGACGGTGGTGTCATATTGCTCATAGACCCATTGTTTGCCCGCGTAGTTGGGCGAGGCAAGCAGCGCCTTCAACCCATCAATGGGATCAATGGTGGGCACATCCGCATCGGTCAGCGGCTCTGCTGCCGGGGTCGCTACCCAGGGGCGGTCATATTCGGGCGCGGTGGAGGCCAGTTTCGACAGCACCAGATCGGCTTTGACCTCGCCGTTGTGCAGGATCAGGAAGCGATCCTCGGCAATGGTTTCGCCGACGATGGCAAAATCCAGGTCCCATTTTTCAAACACGGCGCGGGCATCGGCCTCAAGCTCGGGCTTCAGCACCATCAACATGCGTTCCTGGCTTTCCGAGAGCATCATCTCGTAGGCTGTCATGTTTTCTTCGCGCTGGGGCACGTCCTCGAGGTTCAGCTTGATGCCCAGCTTACCCTTGTCGCCCATTTCAACAGCCGAGCAGGTCAGACCCGCCGCACCCATGTCCTGGATCGAGATCACCGCGCCGGTCTGCATCAACTCCAGCGTGGCCTCCATCAGGCGTTTTTCGGTGAAGGGGTCGCCAACCTGAACGGTGGGGCGCTTTTCCTCAATGGTGTCGTCAAACTCGGCAGAGGCCATGGTGGCACCGCCAACTCCGTCACGGCCGGTTTTGGCGCCGAGGTAGACCACTGGCATGCCAACGCCCGAGGCGGCAGAATAGAAGATGCTGTCGGTTTTGGCGAGGCCTGCAGCAAAGGCATTGACCAGGCAGTTGCCATTATAGGCCGGGTGGAAGCGGACTTCACCACCAACGCAGGGCACGCCAAAGCAGTTGCCATAGCCACCGATGCCCTCGACCACGCCGTTGACCAGCTGGCGGGTCTTGTGGTGGGCGGGCTCACCAAAGGAAAGCGAGTTCATCGAAGCAATGGGACGCGCACCCATGGTAAAGACATCGCGAAGAATACCACCAACACCGGTGGCCGCGCCCTGGTAGGGCTCAATGTAAGAGGGGTGGTTGTGGCTTTCCATTTTGAAAACCACTGCATCCCCATCGCCAATATCAACGATGCCGGCGTTTTCGCCGGGGCCACAGATCACCTGCGGGCCTTCGGTCGGCAGGGTGCGCAGCCATTTCTTGGAGGATTTGTACGAGCAGTGCTCGTTCCACATGGCCGAGAAGATGCCAAGTTCGGTGAAGCTGGGTTCGCGTCCGATGATCTCGAGGATCATGTCGTATTCTTCGGCGTTCAAGCCGTGGCTTGCGATCAGTTCGGATGTGATGGCTGGTTCTTGCATGGCGCGATATGGCCCCCCATGGTGCTACTGAGGCGGCTTTTAGAGCAAGCCAGCCTGATGGGGAAGGGGGTATCTCAACGCGCCATCGCGTCGAAATGGCTCAGTGTTGTCTATGGAAGGGGAAATACTGCTGTCCTTTTGCGGGTGCTCAGAGTTTGAGCAAAGCTTGAGGCATGCCGCACAAATTGGGGGCAGTCTGATGTTTCAAACCCTGGGGGCGAGCGCGGGGCTTGAAGCCGCCATAGCCCCTGTGCACAAGTGAAAGTGCAAAAAAAAGGCCGAGCACTAAGCTCGGCCGAAGTCCAACAGGGAGGTATGAAGAAAGGCGTTAGCCCGTCTCTTCATAGGCTCCATTTAGGGTCATGATGCTGACCCTTCAAGATGTTTCATGCACGTATAACGGCATTGCTGCTATGCGGTTTTTGCATGGCTCAATGGCGGCTGCTTGAAACTCACAATTTCCCAAGCTCTTTCATGTGCTTGCGATGCGCCATGATCTCGTTCTGCACAAAGTCCCGAAAGGCAGAAACCCGCTGCGAATGGCGCAATTCTTCTGGGTAGGCGAGGTATACCGGCACGCCGTTGTTGTCCTCATTGGGGAGAATCTCAACCAGATCGGGGAAATCCTCGGTGACATAGTCGGGCAGGATGCCGATGCCGAGGTCATGCAAAACGCCCTGTAGCACGCCAAAATAGTTGTTCACAGTCAGTAGCGATCCGGGGTTATGGGTCATCAGCCGCTGCACCAGCACCGAGGCCTGGCCCACCTGGGCTGAACGCTGGTTCTGGCAGATCAGCCGGTGGTGCTTGATATCTGACAGCGAGTCCGGGGTGCCGTTGCGGTCCAGGTAGTCGCGCGACGCATAAAGCCGCATCTGCACCGTCATCAACCGTTTGCGCACCAGATCCGCCTGGCTTGGCTCTTTCATGCGGATGGCCACATCGGCCTCACGCATCGGTAGATCAAGCACCCGTTCCTCGAGCATCAGGTCGATCTTCAGATTGGGATATTGTTCAAACAGTTTGGTCAGGCGCGGCGCCAGCCAGAGGGTGCCAAAGCCAAAGGTGGTGGTGACGCGCAGCTCGCCAAAGACTTCTTCTTCGCTGTCGCGAATTCGGGCCGAAGCCGCCTCCAGTCGTCCGGACATGGATTTGGTGGCATCAAACAGTAATTCGCCCTGTTCCGTCAGGATCAACCCCCGCGCATGGCGGTGAAACAGGGTGGTGTTGAGGCTTTCCTCTAAGGCGCGCACCTGACGGCTGACCGCAGACTGCGACAGGTTCAGCTTGTCCCCGGCATGGGTCAGGCTGCCTGCATCGGCGACCGCATGAAATATTCTGAGCTTATCCCAATCCATATCCGTCTCTTTCGATCTGTCTGTAGCAGACTATATGAAATTACAGGTTTTTATCAATTTTCCATGTCGACGCGAGGGAAAAGTAAAAAAACCGCCTATACAGGTCAGTAATTGTGACCTATTACTGGGTCAAGCAATGCAAGCTAGTTTTTGGTTGGGAGGCCCGGATGAGCACGCAAAAAATCTCGCTAAATGACAAATATGACCTGAGCAAATCGCCCGTTATGTTGAATGGGACGCAGGCTTTGGTGCGTCTGATGATGATGCAAAAGGCGCGGGATACAGCGGCTGGTCTCAACACAGCCGGTCTGGTGACGGGCTATCGCGGCTCACCGCTTGGCGCTGTGGACATGCAGATGCAGCGGGCCGAAAAGCACCTGACAAATTCCGATGTAACCTTCCAATACGGTCTGAACGAAGATCTGGCAGTGACCGCGCTTTGGGGGGCGCAGCAGGCGGAAATCCGCGGAGAGGGCAAATATGACGGTGTCTTTGGCCTTTGGTACGGCAAGGGCCCCGGCGTAGACCGCTCTGGCGATGCCTTCCGCCACGCCAATATGGCCGGCACCTCTAAAAA
>NZ_JBDWPJ010000096.1:0-14621 GCF_039971195.1 Pseudophaeobacter sp. | reverse complement strand
ATCCGCAACGCTTCAACGCTTCATTGTAAGCCGACCAGTTCTTGGTCTTGTATTTCGTAGGGCCCCAACTGCTCATAGCCTCTAGTTATCATCCTGGATTCACAAGATGAATCCCCTCAGGCTATTTGTGCAACAAAGCCGATAGGAAATGTACTTGTTGGCGGTTTCGGGGTTTATTGCGCCGTCTGAAATGCGGGTAAGCCACCAAGCGCGGTATTTCTTCATGTCGGAGCGATCAATGTCTTCATAGGATTTGTCGCCAATTACCGAAATCAGATCATTGACGGCCCTTTCGCGCACGACTGTCCAGCGTTTTATTTGGGCGGAAGTTTTGTTTAGAAGCTTGTCTCCGGCTTGTTCAAAAATACTCCCGTTTGACGTCCAAAATCGATTGCTTGGGGATCGGGTGTGATCCGAGTACAGCCTGGACTTTGGGAGCGTCGGTTTGTGGGACCGAGTTGTGAAAAGTCGGAAGAGCTTCGAGGCGGTTGATTATGTCATGCAGCGGGCCCTTGGCCAGATCAGCGGCGGGCACATAGGAAAAGCCTTTCGTCGCTGCCAGACTAAGTGCGGATTTCCAAGCTGATGTCGCATCGCTGGATTGTCCTGCAAGTAGGGCATCCCAGTTTGCTTGGACTTCCTTTTCCACAGCGGCGGCCTTCTTGGCGGCCTCCAGCGCGTCTTTGGTGTGCAGACAGATCATTACGAACTGTCGGGGATCAACCGTCCTATATCGATTAGGGACCCATTTGCGAAAATAATATCCGCCCCGGTCCCAATAGTATGGGGCACGCTTCTTGGGCATTTTCCAGACCTTCGCCATCCTTTGATCGGCTGTGGTGGTGCAGAAAACTTACGGGATTCCTTACGGGATTTTCAACTCTTATCACCAAGGTGAAAATTGAATTTCTTATAAGTTATTGATGTTTAGTTCTTTTCACTTTCTGTTTGAGGAGAAAGTGGTGGGCGACCCTGGAATCGAACCAGGCGTGCGTCTCCGCGAGGGAGTTACAGTCCCCTGCCACACCTTGCGGCCTGTCGCCCACTGTCAGGTGAGTGTTGCACCTAACGTGAAGGCGTGATTACTAGCGCCACCGAGGGGCGTCAACAGAAAAAACGCAAGTTTTTTGCCCTGATCCAAAATTCCTTTTGCTGGAGAGATCGATGTCCAAGAAACCCACCAAGAAGCCCCAGTGGGTGATCGAAAAGGAGCAAAGTAAAAAGGCCGGCGGTGGCGAAACTGTCTGGCTTTTTGGTCTGCATGCGGTGCGTGATGCTCTGATGAACCCCAAGCGAGAAAAACTGCGCCTGATCGTGACCTTGAATGCACAAAATAAGCTGGAAGAGGCTATTGTAACAGCCGGGATCTCTCCGGAACTGGTGGAGCCGCGCAAGTTCAATGCGCCGCTTGATCCCAATTCGGTGCACCAGGGGGCTGCGCTGGAGGTGAGGCCGCTGAACTGGGGTTCGCTGTCGGAAAACTGCATTGGTGCCGAGGTGCCGCGGGTGATTCTGCTCGACCGGGTGACCGACCCGCATAATGTCGGAGCGATTTTGCGCTCCGCCGAAGTCTTTGGCGCCAGTGCAGTGATTGGCACTCGGCACCATTCAGCGCCGGAGACCGGGGCGCTGGCCAAAACCGCCAGCGGTGCTTTGGAGCGCCAGCCCTATCTGCGGATGCGCAATCTGGCCGATACCATCACCGAGCTGCAGAACATGGGCTATGTGGTGCTGGGGCTGGACGGCGAGGCGGAGCAGACCATTGAGAGCTGCCTGGAAGGGCGTAAGGATCTGCCGGTGGCGCTGGTCCTGGGGGCCGAGGGGCCAGGGCTGCGGCAGAAAACCAAGGAAACCGTTGATCATCTGGTGAAAATCGACGCAGCCGGTGGTTTTGGCTCGCTCAATGTCTCAAATGCGGCGGCGATTGCCCTATATGCATCTCTAGAGCGGTCTTAGGGGCCGAAAATCAGCGGACGGGGACAGCAATGGCGCAATATGGATCAAAGGGCGGCAAGATATTAAGCTGTTGTTATTGCGGTGTTCAGTCCAGTTTCCTGCCACGGGCGTCAAAACATGGCGCCGGGCTTTCGGCGCTGATCTGCAGCACCTGCGGCGCGCCCTTGGCGGCGCAAAAGGCGCGCCCCTTGGCGCCGGGGAAGGGGGCACGGCTGCCGCAAGAATTCTCCGCGAGCATGGCAGTGGCGCCGTCAAAACCAAAACCCAAGAAGAGCAAGAGTTCCAAAGCAAAACACCCATCGCAAAAGCCGCAGAAATCCAAGCCGCGCAAAAAACGCAAGAGCCTGTTTCAGAAGTTTGTCTCTGAGGCTGTGGATCTGGTGGAGGACATTTTTGAATGACTTGGGAACCAATGCCACCTGAGGGTTGCCTGTACCTTCAGTGATCACAATCACGTGCAGATCACATCTGCGTAACCTGTCTATGCAAAACTGACATTCTGCGTCAGGTTTAGCCCTGTTCTGAAACTCCAAACCGGAGGCTCAATTGAGTTTGCGCCACACTCTAGCGGCCCTGGCCGTTACCCTTTTTATTACCCCGCTGGCCGTGCGTGCGGATACGCCGATCTTTTCCACTGAGGACGGTCTGGCCCTAGGGGGCTATGATGTTGTGGCCTTTTTTGAAGACCAGAATGCCATTTCTGGGAGTGAAGAGTTTTCCCTGATGTGGAAAGGGGTTGTTTGGCGTTTTACCTCCTCTGGCAACCAGGCGCGTTTTGAGGCCAATCCGCGGGCCTATGCGCCGGTCTTTGGCGGCTACTGCGCCTATGCCATGTCGCAGGGCTATCTGGCCCCGGGAGATCCGCAGCTCTGGCTGATCGACAATGGGGAGCTGTATCTGCTGAACAATGATTCAGTGCGACAGATCTGGCAGGACGAGGCGCCGGACCTGTTGCGAGAGGCGCAGGGGAACTGGCCAGGCCTGCTACGCGACTGAGACTCTGCGCATCAGGACATGGCCCCGGAGGCGGGGTGCGGAAAGTTGTAAAATTTTGAAAAAAGAGGTTTTTGCATCTTTTTTTTTACTGTTGCCATCCTACATCTGTAAGGACTGCGGAGCGGAACCACCGTAGATCTTTTCACTGTCCCTCGTTCCACACCTTGCGCCCGGAGACCTTTGTCATCCGGGCGTTTTTTTGGCATACATCTCTGTATTTTGAGCCGGCAGTGACATAGGGCGGGTGCCATGTCGCCTTTGGGCTAGGCGGGGGCTTTGGCGCAGGCTAGACCATGGGATATGCCTGACTATAGCGACAGCCATTTGAAATCCATTTTGCAAGACTGCCGCAGCGTTGCGGTTGTCGGCGTTTCCATGAACCCGGTACGCCCCAGCTACTATGTGGCGCGGTACCTCAGCCTCAAGGGCTATAGGGTTATTCCGGTCAATCCCGGCCATGCGGGCAAGCGCCTGTTTGGAGAAACGGTGCAGCCCAGCCTCGCGGATATTTCCGAGCCGGTGGATATGGTGGATATCTTTCGCCGCTCAGATGCGGTGCCGCCGATTGTGGAGGAGGCGCTGGAACTGTTTCCGCAGCTGAAATGTATCTGGATGCAGATCGGGGTGGAACACGGCGAGGCCGCCGCCATGGCAGAGGCGCGCGGGGTGGATGTGGTGCAAAACCGCTGTCCCAAGATTGAGTATCAACGTCTTTTTGGTGAGCTGCGCATGGGCGGGTTTGCCACCGGCATCATCTCATCCAAGCTGTAGTCTTTTAGTCGAGGCGGAGCTCCCGCCCGTCTCGGAGGAATCAAAGATTGATCCTCTCCCGTTGGGCCCAGCCGGGCCCGCGGCCCGGCAAAAAGGCTTTGCTGAGAAGCGTTTGAGGAGCAGATCTGCCCTTCAAAGCGCCAGAGCATTTTTTTGAGTTTGCCGCCTCAAGAGTGAACCGCGCCACGGGCGCGGCCGCCGGAGCGGCCCTTGACCCGGCCAGAAGGAGCGTGCTGCGTGTCAGTCTTTGCGGCGGGAGGCTTTTTCATCCAGACCGCTGGTGTTCTGGCGTTTGGCCAGTTCAGCCAGCACATCATCCAGCGCCACATTGCGTGCGGCTAGCATGACCAGAAAATGATAGAGCGCATCGGCACCTTCCGAGGCCAGTTTCACCCGGTCGCCTTTGACCGCTTCGATGATGGCCTCAATGGCTTCTTCGCCAAATTTCTCGGCGCATTTTTCCGGACCCTTGGCCAGCAGTTTGGCGGTCCAGCTGCTTTTGGGATCGGCGGTTTTGCGGTGGATGATGGTTGCTTCGAGATCGTGTAGGAGGGTCATCTTACAAAGTTCTCCAATCTTTGGTCTTTCATGAGGATTGCGTCGACACAGGCCCAGAGTTCGGGCTCATAAGAGGAGCCACGTATGTCATTACGATCTAAGGGCGTGAAAGAATTTATGGTTTCTTGCTGTGCCGGCTCCCAGTCGAGAAGGCTGCATCCAGATTCAGGCTGGTAGTAGACAGAGATACGACATCCCCAGCGTGCCGTGGCCAGACCTCCATCACTCCAATCACCTGTGTAGACAATCATTATCAAAGGTGTTTCGGGATGTGCTGGTGACCATCTGGCATTGTACCAAGCGAGATCCTGTGTCTCTGACAGAATATAGCCAGTGATCTCAGTCGTGGTCGAGTTGCAGCAGTCACAGGGGCTATGCGTACAGTCGGCCTCTTCGATTTTTAGGGACTGCCAGTCCACTAGTTGAGCCTCATGGGAATGCCTGCGGCGGCCATATGTTCCTTGGCCTCCTGGATGGAAAACTCGCCAAAGTGAAAGATTGACGCGGCCAGCACCGCAGAGGCGCCGCCCTTGGTGACGCCTTCGACCAGGTGATCCAATGTGCCCACGCCGCCCGAGGCGATCACTGGCACATTGACGGCGTCAGAGATGGCGCGGGTCAGGGGTAGGTTGAAGCCGGATTTGGTGCCGTCGCGGTCCATCGAGGTGAGCAGGATCTCTCCGGCGCCCTTGGCCACCACGGTGCGGGCGAATTCTACCGCATCGATGCCGGTTTCGCGGCGGCCACCATGGGTGAAGATCTCCCATTTGCCGGGACTTACAGTTTTGGCGTCGATGGCGCAGACGATGCATTGGCTGCCAAACTGATCGGCGGCTTCGGCGATGACATCCGGGTTGGCCACGGCGGCGGAGTTGAAGGAGACCTTATCGGCCCCGGCCAGCAAGAGCGCGCGCACGTCTTCGCGCGTACGCACGCCACCGCCGACAGTGAGCGGCACAAAGCATTGTTCGGCGGTGCGGCGCACCACGTCGAACATAGTGCCGCGGTTTTCATGGGTGGCATGGATGTCGAGGAAGGTGATCTCATCCGCGCCGGCGGCGTCATAGGCCTTGGCCGATTCCACCGGGTCGCCGGCATCACGCAGGCCAACAAAATTGACGCCTTTGACCACACGGCCATCAGCCACGTCGAGGCAGGGAATGATGCGGGTTTTCAGCACGTCAGGACTTCCTTTTGCGGAGTTTGCGGATCAATGCCACGAGGCCCCATAAAACACCAGCGACAAGCACAATGGGACCCAAGAGAAATGGCGCCCAGACGACAAAAACCCCCGTGCCGTAGTTGGTTCCAGCAAGATCAATCCCGGCCAGGCTGCAGGGGGTGCTATAGGCGGCATCAAAACCACAGCCAAGCCCATGGTTCAGACCCAACAAGGCCAGCAGGCTGAATATCCACAATGCCAGCGGGCCTAGGGTGAGGATGGCAAAAAGACGGTTGATCATGCGCGGCTTAAAGCATTGCGCACGATCAGGACATGAAAGGGCATGATGAGGCGCAGGTAAAAGCGGCCAAAGCGGTTCTTGGTCCGCACCCAGGTTGCAAAGTAGAGCATGCCGTCTTGACGCAGCACCGAGATGCGAAAATCCAGGTGGCTGTCGTCGATGCCAAGGATCAGCTCATCCTCAGAGCGGGTGACCAACGGAAAGATCCCCACCCGGTTGGGGGAGGTGATTTCGGTGTTGAGCCCAAAGGGTGCAACCAGCAGATTGCGCAGCCGCATCAAGGCAGAGACCCAGGCAGGGAACTTGAAGGCCCGCGCGGCGGCTTCCTCCAGCGGGCGGCTGCTGGGTTTGGCATAGCAATCGACAAAATCATCACCGTGCACACCAGCAGGCTGCTGAAACAGCAAACTGGAGTGGGGCAGCGATGTTGCGGTGACTTTGCCCATGGCGGATCAGCCCTTCATCACGGTGAGGGCTTCGGCCAGATCAATGGCGCCATCATAAAGCGCGCGGCCTGAAATGGCACCATTCAAGGGCGCACCGCAGGATTTCAGCGCCCGCAGATCGTCGAGCGAGGACACACCACCTGAGGCAATCACCGGGATCGACACCGCATTGCCAAGCGCGGCTGTGGCTTCGACATTGGGGCCCTTCATGGCGCCATCGCGCATGATGTCGGTATAGATAATGGCGGCAACACCAGCATCCTCAAAGGATTTTGCCAGATCGGTGACCATGACATCGGTCTCTTCCGCCCAGCCCTTGGTGGCGACGCGGCCATTGCGGGCATCAATGCCGACGGCAACCTTGCCGGGGAATTCGCGGGCGGCTTGGCGCACCAGGTCAGGGTTTTCCACCGCAACCGTGCCGAGGATGACCCGTGCCAGCCCCTTGTCGATCCAGTTCTCGATGGTCTTCATGTCGCGGATACCGCCGCCAAGCTGAGCGGGCACCTTGCATTGCTTCAGGATTTCCTCGACCGGGGCAGCATTCACTGGCGCGCCGGCAAAGGCGCCGTTGAGGTCTACCAGATGCAGCCAGTCGCAACCCGCTTCGACAAACTCCAGGGCCTGGGCGGCGGGGTTGTCGTTGAACACGGTGGTCTTGTCCATGTCGCCATGCAGCAGGCGTACGGCTTGGCCGTCTTTGAGGTCAATTGCAGGGTAGAGGATCATGTATGCAGCCTTTGTCATCCGGTTTGCGGCCAGGGGAGCTGGCCTTACCTGTTGAGCGGTGTTTTGCACGGGCTGGGACTGAATTGCAACGCGACCCAAAGTCAGCCTTGCCTGAAAAGCCCCCGATGCGTCACTGTGGTTGCAAAACTGTGCAGAAATTCTGTGACACTGCTGCGCAGCAATGGACATAACAAAGGGAGAGATGAAATGAAGAAGTTTTTGGCAACCGCTCTGGCGACCACTCTGGCGGCGCTGACCCTGGCGGGTGCGGCCTCTGCTGACCCGATCCTCGGCACTTGGAAAACCCAGCCGGATGATGGGTCCTATGCCCATATCGACATGGCCCCCTGTGGTGCTGCGATCTGCGGGAAGATTGCCCGCACCTTTAATGACGCGGGCGAGTATAGCTCTCCCAATATCGGTAAAACCCTGGTGATCGACATGGTGGCACAGGGAGACGGCTATTACACTGGCGAAGTCTGGCGCCCGTCGAATGACAAGATCTACACCGGAAAGATGGATCTGAGCGGCAATTCCCTGGCGCTGCGCGGCTGCGTGGCTGGTGGGCTGATCTGCTCAAAGCAGACCTGGACACGGGTTAAATAAAGCGCGGCTTTTGGATATGACAGGCTCTGGGGCTGTTACAGCAGCCCCAGCTGCACCGGGATCGGCACAAAGCCGCGTTTGACCTGGGCCTCGCGTAGGGCTTCAAAACTCTGCAGCGCCTCGCCGTGCTGGTGGTAATAGGCGCGGATCTGCTGGCCACCTGGCGCGCCGATTGGCCCTTTGGCCTGTTCCAGGCACCATTCCCCAAACAATGTCTGGCTCAGCCGCAACACGCAGTAGCGGTGGCGGCCCTCGACATAGTCAAATTTTTCAAGTCGGGTCAGCACGTGAGGGGTCTTGGCCTGTGGTTTGCGGGAGCCTCTCTATGCCCGCAAAGGCGCTTGCTGTCCATTGTCTGCAATGCGTCAGCTGGGCAAGAAAAGCCGCCACCCGCAAAAATGAGAGGGTGACGGCCTTGGCCTGCAAAGTCCGTGAGTGATGGCAGGCTATTCAGAGGCGGTCCGGTTCAGACTGTGCCGGTATATTCGCCGCGGGCGGGGTAGTCATTGGCGATGGCAAAGTCCAACGCACCCACCAGTTCAGAGAAATGCGGCCGCACAAAGGGCATGGTCTGGGTCGAGCCGTAGTAGAGCGTCTGTTCTGGTGTCACCATGAACAGGCCGGGCTCGGAGAAGAGAGCAGGCTCTTCGATACCGATGGAGGTCTTGCCGCGTGAGGTAGAGATGTAAAGCCCCCAGGATTTGGCAACATCCAGCGGCAGGTCATAGGCAAAACGCAGGTCGCTGGCTTCGATCTTGTCGGCCATGGCCTGGGTACGCTCTTCTCCATCCGAGGAGACCGCCACACAATTGACGCCACGCTCGGCAAAGTCAGCGACGCGCTTTTCCAGTTCTTTCAGGTAATTGGCGCAGATGGGGCAATGCAGCCCGCGATAAAAGCAGATCACGGTGCCGCGGCTGCCGGTTTCAGAGGCGAGATCAAATTCACCTCCACCGAGCAGGGGAAGAGTGAGTTCAGGGGTTTTTTGGCGCGGGATCAGCATTTTTTGCTCCAGTTTGATGGGAGGTAAGTTTTGACTACCTGCTATATGTCAGGTGTTTGCATCTTGAAAATCCGAAAAATCAAACCTAAAATCCGATAACACTTCATTCTTTTGTTGGGGAAGGGAAGGGGGAGAAGGAGCGTAGAAGATGGACAGACTAACAACCCTGATGGAACGGTTTCAGCTCTCGGTATCTCCGGCCTCAGCGGGGGAGGCAAATCTACTGGCCCTGGGCGAGCAGGGAAAGGCGACCTGTTTGGTATTTTTTCCGCGTGGTGAGGCCCAGCCGGTTGGCGACAAGCAGATCCTGCTGAGCGTCAAGGTGGACTGGGTGGCGGGACACAACCCTTTGATGGCGGCGCTGCCATTGAGTGTTCATTTTGATCTGACGGAAAATGCTGAAACGCGGGATCTGGTGCAGCTGATGCTGGCTGAAAGCGCAGGCCGACGCTGTGGGGCGCAATCGGTGGTCAACCGCTTGGGTGAAGTGTTGATGGTGCGGCTGCTGCGCGGGCAGATCGAGGCTGGTGCAACCGAGTCGGGGCTTCTGGCCGGGCTGGCAGATCCACGGCTCAGCCGCGCTATTGTCGCCCTGCATGACCACCCCGGACGGGTCTGGAGCAATGGGGATCTGGCTGCGGAGGCTGGCCTGTCGCAGTCGAGGTTTTCCGAACTTTTTGCCTCTGAGGTTGGTGAGACCCCCATGGGGTATCTCCGGCGCTGGCGCCTGACCCTGGCGCATCAGGATCTGGCGCGCGGCGACCGGGTTGAGGCGGTTGCGCGGCGCTATGCCTATGTCTCACCAGAAGGGTTTACCCGCGCCTTTCGCAAAGCCTATGGGGTGGCACCGGTCAGCCTGCGAGGGCGCTGAACTGATCCGCGGCAGAACGCGAGGGGCACCGCCGCGGGCCGAGGTCGTTATTTGAATATTTTTGGAAAGATGATGCAGGGCGGGGAGCCCAGGCCGCGGCCTGGGCGCGCTGAGGCTCAAGGGGTCCAGCGCAGGAAGTTGCCGATCATTCGCAGCCCGATGTCCTGGCTTTTTTCCGGGTGGAACTGCATGCCCAGCATGGTGTCGCGGCCAATCACTGCCGTTACGTCGCCGCCGTAATCCACATGGGCCAGGCGTTCGGCGTTTAGCTTGGCGCGAAAATGGTAGGAATGTACAAAATAGACGTGATCGCCGGAGGCAATGCCGTCAAATACCGGATGCGGGTCGTCGATGATGAGATCGTTCCAGCCCATATGCGGGACTTTCAGCGTGGGATCGCTGGGGGCGATTTTCACTACGTCGCCTGCAACCCAATCGAGCCCTGGCGTGTCGCTGTATTCATGACCCGTTGTGGCCATCAACTGCATGCCGACGCAGATCCCGAGGAATGGGCGGCCCTTTTGTTCCACGGCCTCCACCATGGCCTCATAGATGCCCTTGTGTCCGCGCAGCTCCGCGGCGCAGGCGGGAAAGGCGCCATCGCCGGGCAGGACCAGGCGGTCCGCTCTGGCCACCACATCGGCATCCGAGGTGACGACAACCTCGCCAGCATCCATTTCCTGTGCCATCCGCTGAAAGGCCTTTTCGGCAGAGTGGAGGTTGCCGGATTCATAGTCGATGATGGCTGTCAGCATTGAGAGGGGCGCTTTCCTGAGGGTATGCCTAAGAAGGGGTTGGGTGAGACCTCCCCTGATTTGGGCAAAAGGTCAAGGCCGGGGCGCTGGGCTTGGTCACATTGGCGCGGGGGGCCTGCCGATGTCGCGCAAGAGTGCCATCACCGGGGCAAAGAGCCAGTGGTGGTCGGGCGTGCCGTCATCGGCGCCAAAGGTGCCTGCCAGAAACAGATGGGCAAAGCCGTGGATCAGCGACCAGACCTGGGTTTCCACCACCAGCGGGTCGCCGCCCTGGGGCACAAAGGGCGCGCAGGTTTCGCGCAGCACACCATAGGCGGACACATCGCCCACCTTCAGGTCCTCTTCAAACTGTGCCATCGGGCCGCAGCTGAAGATCAACGTATAGAGGGCGGGGTTTTCAATGGCAAAATCCAGGTATCCTCGGCACAGGGACAGGATGCGGCCCTTGGGGTCCTGGGCCCCTGCGGCGCGGGCCTGCAGCAGTTGCTGGCGAAACCGGGCAAACCCCTCTTTGGCGATGGCGGCACGCAGTCCCGCGACACCGTCAAAATGATGTGCTGGTGCCGCATGAGACACGCCTGCCCGGGCAGCGCAGCGGCGCAGGGTCAGCGACTCCAGGCCGGATTCGGTGAGAATTTCGATGCCGCTTTGCACCAAGGCTGCCCGTAGATCCCCGTGGTGATGTGGTTTTTTTTCAGTGTGATCAGCCATTTGACGGGGAGAATATCAGGCAACTTGACAGTGTCAATTCACTCTGATTTTTACAGTGTAAAGTTTACAGTGTAAAGTTGGAGGAAAAATGCCGTTTTCTAGAATCCTGTCACCTCTGCGCCTTGGCGCATTCTGGGTGTTCTGTTTTTTGATCGCCCTAGCGTCCTGGCGGTTTTTAATCCTGGGGGTGGAGGCCTCCATGTCCTTTGTCGCCTATCACGCAGCTGAACGCCCCTTATGGTTCTATGCCCATGTTGGACTGGCTCCGGTGGCCCTGGCGCTGATGCCCTTTCAGTTCTGGACAGGGCTGCGGCAGCGCCGTCCTCTGGTGCATCGCTGGATTGGGCGCAGCTATGGTCTGGCCATATTGCTTTCGGGCCTTGGCGGTTTGATGATGGCACTTGGCTCCACATCTGGGGTGGTGGCCGCCACGGGGTTTGGGCTTTTGGCGATCCTGTGGCTGGGAACAACGGGCCGCGGCATCTGGCTGGCCATGCAGGGGCGGATTGGCGAACACCGGCTGTGGATGATCCGATCCGGGGCGCTGACCTTTGCGGCTGTGACCCTGCGGCTTTACCTGCCTGTGCTGTTTGCGACTATGGGCGAAGAGGCGGGCTATACGCTGGTGGCCTGGGCCTGTTGGGTGCCCAATATGGTTGTGGCTGAGTGGCTGATCCGGCGCAAAAGCAAAAGCCCGGTTGGACAACCGGCCTGATCTCGGACGTTTTCAGCCAGACAGTTGGAGCGGCTAGAGCGCCCCTTTGGTGGAGGGGATGGCGTCGGATTTGCGCGGATCGGTTTCCACCGCAAGGCGCAGGGCGCGGGCCACGGCCTTAAAGGCGGCCTCAACGATATGGTGGCTGTTAAAGCCGTGCAGCTGGTCGATATGCAGGGTGATGCCGCCCTGCGTGGCAAAGGCAGTAAAGAACTCACGCACCAGCTCGGTGTCAAAACTGCCGATCTTTTGCGTTGGGATTTCGACGTTCCAGACCAGATAGGGCCGTGCAGACAGATCCAGCGCACAGCGCACCAGGGCGTCATCCATCGGCAAGTGGCATTCACCGTAGCGGCGGATGCCTTTCTTGTCGCCAAGCGCCTGCGCCAGCGCCTGGCCCAGGGCAATGCCGGTGTCTTCGACGGTGTGGTGATCGTCGATGTGATAATCGCCCTCGGCGCGAATGGTCATATCGATCAGAGAATGACGCGCCAGCTGGTCCAGCATGTGGTCAAAAAAGCCAACCCCGGTCTGGTTGTCATAAGACCCGGACCCGTCGAGATTGATCTCGACCGTGATTTTGGTTTCGGCGGTCTGGCGGCTGATCGTGGCGCTACGCATGAGGTTATTCCTTGCTGTCTGCGCGGCACTTATAGGGCGGGCAGGGGGCTTGGCTCAAGGCCCTTGCCGCATAATCGCTGTGCTCTGTTGCTCAGATTGGCTGCTCCCATTGCGCCTGGCGGCTGCGCGTGCCAGCTTGGGGCCTAAATCACCCGTCAAAAGACCAAAGGGACGCCCCATGTCGACCTGTGTTTTCATCCAGATCCGTTGCAAACCCGGTACCACCTATAAGGTGGCCGAAGAGATTGCCCTGCGCGAAATTCATTCTGAGCTCTATTCCACCAGCGGCGAATATGATCTCTTGATGAAGCTATATATTCCCAGCGATGCCGACGTTGGAAAATACATCAACGACCACTTGCTGGTGATCCCCAATATCGAACGTTCGCTTACCACCATGACCTTCAAGGTTTTTTGAACGAACGCGAACCAAGTTGGAAAACAAAAAACGCCCCGGAAAACTTCCGGGGCGTTTCGTTTTGACGAACAGTGCCTGGGCTTAGCTGTGCAGCAGACCTTCGGCCTTGAGGCTGTCGTAGCTGCTATCAAGCGCGGTTTTGACACGGGCGAGCATGTCATCGACTTCTGCCTTGGTGATGATCAGCGGAGGGCAGAAGGCCAGGGCATTGCCGGCAACGGCGCGCAGGATGACGCCATTGTCCTGACAGGCCTTCACGGCTGCCGCGCCACCTTTGCCACCGGCAATGGTCTCCCCTGTGGTCTTGTTGGAGACCAGCTCCAGCGCTGCGATCAGCCCCTTGCCGCGGACCTCGCCTACCAACGGGTGATCGGTGAAGATACGGCGCAGCTCTGCCTGCATATGGGCTCCCACCTCGGCGGCATGATCAAACAGATTGTCGCGCTCATAGATCTCCAGGGTTTTCAAGGCGGCGGCGCAGGCGGCGGGGTGGCCGGAATAGGTGTAGCCATGGCCAAAGACGCCAACCTCATTTGAGGGGGCGACCATTTCCTTATACATCCAGCCTGGAATAACGCTGGCAGAGATCGGGAAATAGGCCGACGACAGCTGTTTGGCGAAGGTCATCAGATCCGGTTTGATGCCCATGGTGGTGCAGCCAAAATCGGCGCCAGTGCGGCCAAAGCCGGTGATCACCTCATCCGCCCAGACCAGAATGCCGTGTTTGCGCAGCAGGGTCTGCAGTTTCTTATAATAGCCTTCGGGGGGTACGATCACGCCCGAGGCGCCGGTGATGGGTTCGACGATCATTGCGGCAATAGTATCGGGGTCCTCGGCGAGGATTTGATCTTCAAGGTTTTGCAGGATGCGGTCGACAAACTGCGCCTCGGTCTCATTGCCCTTGCGGCCAGTGTAGTAGTGCGGCGCATCGGTGCGCAGAATGCTCAGGGCCTCTACGGGCGCGTCAAAATGCGCCAGATTGGCAGGCAGCGAGGTCAATGAGCCCGCCGCCACGGTGACACCGTGATAGCCGCGCTCGCGGGTGATGATCTTGCGCTTTTGCGGTTTGCCGATGGCATTGAAGTAGTAGCGCAGCATCTTGTAATGGCTGTCATTGGCATCAGAACCGGAGTTGCCAAAGAAAATATAGGCGTCTTCAACCGGCACCATGGCCGCGAGTTTTTCTGCCAGATCGATTAGCGGCTGATGGGTCTTGCCGCCAAAAGTATGGGTAAAGGGCAGCTTGTTCAGCTGTGCGCTGATGGCCTCGATCACTTCCTTGTTGTCATAGCCCAAAGAGGTGCACCAGAGCCCGGCCAGACCCTCGATGTACTTGTTGCCTTTGTCGTCAAAGACATAGATGCCTTCGCCGCGTTCCAGACACATCTGTTCGGTCGCTGTGAGGTTTGTTGTAGGGTAAACGACTGGGGCCATTGCTGAATTCCTCCAATGGGGCACATGCCTGCGGGGCATGGGCGAAGACAATCAACAGGTGCTGTGCCTAGGCTATGGCTACACCGTTGCGGCTAGCTTTGTCCTGTTTTGCGGTAGAGGTCAAAGGAATTTGATCAAAAGTTTTGGGTGTCGGGGGAAGCCGAGGGCGGGATAGGTGGTACGCTTTTGTTTTGAAACAAAAAAGGCCGCCGATGCGATGTGCATCCAGCGGCCTGTTTGGTCCAGATGGAGCGGGCGAGGCGATTCGAACGCCCGACCCTAACCTTGGCAAGGTTATGCTCTACCCCTGAGCTACGCCCGCGCTACATTTGGTGAGGCGGTGTTTAGGAAATCCCCGTCAGAGCCGCAAGGGTAAAATGCGCCGGATCTGAGAGAATTTTGCAGCGGGTGTGTGGAGGAAGCTGACGGGGCAAAAACAAAAAAGGCCGCCGATGCGATGCGCATCCAGCGGCCTGTTTGGTCCAAATGGAGCGGGCGAGGCGATTCGAACGCCCGACCCTAACCTTGGCAAGGTTATGCTCTACCCCTGAGCTACGCCCGCGCTACA
>NZ_JBDWPJ010000095.1:0-8542 GCF_039971195.1 Pseudophaeobacter sp. | reverse complement strand
AATTGGAACCCTGGCTGCCATTGCAGTCAGGTAGGGTGATAGCGGCACTTGTATATCATCGCCCAGAAAGGAAACATCCTGTTTTGAACGTACCGACCCATCGGGCAGCCGATCTCCCAAAATGGCCACAAACTCGCCGCTGCTCAGGGCGTCTGAGACCTGGATCATGGCCATCGGACCGTTTTCCAAAGCGATGATTTTCTCGCTCACTTCCGGGTTGATATTCTCCAGAAGGCGGGTGCTTTTCTCGGCATGTTTTGTGAACATCAAATAGCGCACGGATAGCCCCGGAAGTTCGCGGTCCAACGCACGCAATGCCTCAAAACTTCCGTAATGCGCGCCCAGCAAGACGGCCCCTTTGCCCTGGGTCACCAACTCCTGAATAGGCTCGGCGCCGCGTACCGACACGTCAAACTGGTCAACACCACGCCCCAGAAGTCGCACCCGATCAAAGAAGGCGTGACTGAAGGTTTTAGCATGCCGCATACGTTCGGACAGTGTCGGAGCGCGGCCCAGGATTCGGCTAAGAAAGGCGATTGAGGCTCTGGTGCTCAGCCGCCGAGTGTCGATCGCAAAGACCAGCGCGATGACCCAAAGGAGCGGCACATAAATGAAGCGGGGTGGTCTGCTTGCCAGCAGCCGCATGAACTTCAGCTGCCACATAGATCCAGATTCCCTGGCTTTGATCCAGCCAGTCGCCTGCCCATCCTCGGATGCCTGCTCAGCCATCTGTTGGGCGCAGTTCTACCCGCGCGTTAGCCAGGGTATCGGTCCCTGAGATCCACGCGAGTTTGGCAAGGGTTTCCTCTATTTCTAAGGTGATCTCAAACGGTTGATCCGGGCTGAGTTGGCGCAAGAACTTCATGCGCTGAACGCATTTAATCTCATATCCGATGTCCCGTAGTCCCTGTTCTGCAAAGCCCAAAAAAACTGCCCCGGGAACAATAGGGTTCCCGGGGAAATGGCCGTCCAAAAATTTTGAATTTGGATCAATGCCATCGAAAGCAATCAGCTGCACAGCCAATCCTCCGCGTAAACCTTTGAGACTGAAGTTACTTCAGGCAAAAGATCACGTCGTTGGTCAAGTTTTCGATCCAGCTGTTGTAGCGTCTATGGATGGTGTTATTTTCAGAGTCGTATTTCATGTTTCTCGAGTCCCGATAGGAGATCTTGAAGGCCGATTTGCTGTATTCGACGTCAACTTCCACATAGTGCTTCCCGCGTACTCTCAGCTGGCCAATCAGCTTCCCGGTCGCCACACGGCTGAACTCCCAGCCACGTGCCGAGCTGCAGGTCTTGAGAGCATTTTCAACCTGGCGAGTCGTGGGATTCTTTGAAGTCACTTCGCTCAGATTTACATAGGAGGTCTGGATCGTTTCCAGAGCTGCAGCCGGAACGGCTGTCAATGGCTGCAGGGCAAAGGCTGCCAGGAAAGCATAGGTCAGAAATTTCATTTCATATCTCCTCGATTTTGGTCGTGATTAAAAAGTCCCATGGCCTTCAAAAAGCCCATTGGGCGGAGGCCCCTAAGAAGTAGGAATTCGGTGACGAGCCCAAAAAGCCGCATGAAGTCACGCAGGGGGTCAAAATGGCTAGGACGGAGGACAAAGCCTTCGTAGCGAGCCTTGAGGGGCACATAGTCAAAGGCAATTCCCTTTTCCGCAGCACAGAGCAAGGCGGCGGTTTCGAATTTGAAACCGCGCGTATGGCGCTTGGGGATGTCGAGCCGTTTTAAAGCGGTCGCCGGGTAAAGCCGCATGCCACATTGGGCGTCCTTGATCCTGCGCCCACAGGCCCAGCCAATAAAGAAGTTGCCAAATTTAATGCCCTTGCGCCGATAACCGGGCATATTCTCCATATCGGCAGAGCGATCTCCCAGGATAAGGGCCAAGGGATTATCCTGATGCTTTGCCAGAAATTTCGGGATATCCGCCGGGTCATGCTGCATGTCAGCATCCAGCACGATCACTGCCGTTGCACCTTTGTCCATTGCCGACTGGAAACCTTCGACCAGGCGATCCCCCTTGCCCAGGTTGATTTCATGACGCAGCACAGTGGCACCGGTATCAGATAAGGACTCCGCCGTGCCATCTGTGGATCCATCATCAACCACAATGACCCGGTCCACCAAGGGGATGGTTTCCTCGACCACCTGCTGAACGGTCAGGATCTCGTTATGTGCCGGGATCAGTGCAAAAAAACTGGCCATGAGGGATCAGCGCCTGCTATCGGCGCGCAACATATTCAGAGAAACAGCCCAGCAAGGAGTTGTGCTCGACTGTCGTGAACCCTGCTTTGCGCAGGCTGTCCAAGACGTTTTCGATGGGAACCATCTGATCCATGGATTCCCAGTAATAGCGCATCAGACGAAAGACATTGCGGTCTCTGGTCAGGATCATCGCGACTGTGGGCAGGATATGCTTGAAGTAGAGGCGGAACAGGGCCTTTGGAATGGCTTTTTCTGGTACTGTCACATCCATGATCAACACCTTGCCGCCGTCCTTCAGAACGCGGTGATATTCCGCAAAGCTGTCCTCCAGACTGTCAACGTGACGCAGGGCAAACCCCATGGTCAGAAAGTCGAAGCTTTCGCTTTCAACGGGCAGTTTTTCTGCCGTGGACTGGTGAAAAATGACAGGAACCAGTTTCTTGGCCTCAGCGATCATGCCCGCCGAGGGTTCAACGCATTCAATCTGTTTGGGATCATCCAGAATGGTCATCAGCGCCCGTGCCACCTGACCGGTGCCGGTCGCGACATCAAGAACACGCATCTCAGAGGTCACACCATTGCGGCGAAGGGCTTCGCGGCGATACCAGTCGCCAGAGCCGAACCAGCCCCATTTTGCGATGGCCTCATAGTTTTTAGCAGTGTCGTCAAACACCTGACGCAGGAAGGCCTGCTTTTCTGCGTGAGATTCGTAATACTCACCAACTACGATTGGTTTGTTGCCATCTGACATCGATAAGGCCTTGCGTCTAGATTTTGGCCAAAACTTTCGAATCAGATCTTTGGCTCTTCAGCGCAACTTATACCAGTAGAAAAATCAAACCTGCCAGCCCTTCAAAGTGTCTAACCCGCACAGCGAAGTGATTTAATAGTAGTTTGTGGCGTTACATTCGGCGTGTATAGACTGGTTTGCACCCGTACCAAGCTGATGGAAGTCATGGATACCTTTGCCCGCGAAGAAACCGTTCAGTCAAAGCGACTTTTGCCATATTTGGCTGCCTGGCTGAGAACCCGTGTCTATGAAGCCTTTGTTTTTCTGGTCAGTATTACAGCTGGTGCTTGCATCATTTTTTACCTGCACTGGCGGCCCACGCCGGTATTGGTGCGCCGATTGCTTCGGTTTTGGTCCTGTGGCTATATTTACGGCGCCAAATACATCCTTGGGGTGAATTTCAAGATCGAAGGCCAGGAGCATATTCCCTCGGGGCCCGTAATCTATATGGGCAATCACCTTACCGCCTGGGAATCCGTGATGATGACGGTGCTGGTGCCGCATGTGAACATGGTAACCAAGCGCGCCGCCATGTCTATTCCGGTGTTTGGTTGGGGTTTGAAACATGCCCCAATGACGCCCATTGATCCCGACACCCCGGGCAAGAACATCCGTCGCTTGTTGAAAGAGGGCAAAGCCTCGATCCGCGAGGGCAGGAATATGGTCATTTTCCCGGAAGGGTCCCGCGTTCCTATCGGAGAAACACGCCCCTATGCGCGAGGGTTCGAGATACTGTACAAGCACTGCGGCGTGCAGGTTGTACCCTTTGTGACGGATTCAGGTCTCCATTGGCCATCGGGCTACTCGACAAAACCACCTGCGGTGATCACGCTGCGGTTCTTGCCACCCGTCGATGCAGGCAAAGACCCGAATGAATTTGCAGCGGAGCTGGAAGAAACCATTCGCTCGGAAGCGGCAAAATTGATGGCTCCGCAGGTTTAAGCCTGTGGGGCCAAACCTACGCGGCGAGAAACTGCGGACCTGAGCCTAGGCACAGCTATAGCAGGCTAGCCATGCAACCCAGCCTTCCTTAACAGATCCAGCATTGTTGTACGGGTGATCTTCCCGGTAGCAGAACGGGGAATTTCAGGAAGAAACAACAGCTTTTTAGGGACAAAGGCTGCGTCGAGATGGAGCAAGAGGTGGCGGCGCACCAGGCTGCGTATCTCCGATTCTGACAGGGAACTGTCCTGAGGCGATACCACAGCTATGGCCAGGGCATCGGACTCGCTGCGTTTGTCGTGCAGGAAAATCCCATCGGCTATCCCTGCAACCTCAGAAAGGATCGCATTCAAGGCGGGAAGTCGGCTGCGTTTTCCGCGCACGCTCACCATATCACCAGCGCGGCCAAGCAGGGTAAAGCGCCCGTCCGGGTGTTGCTCGATCTCGTCTTCCAGCGCGATAGGTTCCGGCAGATGCGGAGCGGTCGCCAGGCAGGTTTTTTGCACCTTTTGCAGTTCAAACCCAGCCGAGAAGCTCCAGGCGTCTTCAAAAGCGGTTTGCCGCAGCGCCATGGAGCCGGTCTCGGTGCTGCCATAGATCTCCATGACCTTTAGGCTTTCTCTGGCGGCCAGTTTCTGAGCCAGCGCCTGTGGGAAAGGTGCTGTGGCAGAGAGCACGCAGATAATTTCTGGTGCGGCCAAAATGGCTGTCTCCAGAAACCGCAGATGTGCAGGGCTGGTGATCAGTACTAGCTTGGAAATCCCGCAGGCGCGCGCCGCCTCAATCGCCGCTTCCAGGTCGGCCGGATAGAAAATGGTGTCCCGATAGGTGGCGTGGCCAAAGCCAAGCGTGGCAAAAATCGTGGCCTCCAGCCCGTACATATGACCATGGGGCGTAGTGCCCAGCAGGCCAACTTCGGTCGGCAGAGCATCAAAGTCCTGTATGATCTGATCGGTTATTGCCGCACCACCACGTAGCATCTTCCATGTTTTAACGTTGCATTTCGGCTGCTTGGTCGAGCCTGAGCTATAGACTCGAATTTCTGTGGGATTGTCTTGCAGTGCCGTTGCATAGTCCCAGTTCGCTACCTGTTCAGGCTGCGCAGCTTCAAACGACAGGCGGGCGGCAAGCGCGTCATGTTCTGGGTTGTTGCTCAGGATGACTGGGGCAGGCGCATCGGCAATCGAAGAGCGGATCGCTTCAGTTGCCAGCGACGGCGGCAGGATAATTGCCTGTTTGTTCAACAAACCTGCGGCAATACCCAGGGCAAATTGGTGGCGATCCTGAAACAGATTGCAGATCGAACCCGCCCCCTGCAATTGATTTCGCAGGGCAGCAAGATCGGTGACGAATTGCTTTTGATCAATAATGCCATCTTTTGAAAAGAACAGCTTTCTGTCTTCTGCATACATGTTCAGATATCCAGTTTCTTCCAGGTATCACGCCGCATGATCAAAGACATAGAGCGCTGCCAGGTTTCCGGTCGCTTAAACCGGACTCGTGCGATTTCGTGAGATATGACAAACCACAGCGCCTGAGCAACCAGAAGCGTGACCAAAATTATGCCAGCAAGGGCGCGCAGAGGCTCTGCCACAAGGGCAAGTATGCCCAGGCCTGCCGAAAGCAGACCGACGCCCAGCCAGACAGCGCATTGTTGCCTTAGATAGGCCGTGAATTCACAAGATGGGTTTGGTCCCAAATGGGCGAATGTGACGAACTGGAGCAGAATGCTGGGCTGCCCGCGCAGCAGATTATGCCCAAAGACATAGGCCATGCTTAGGTTGATCGCGATGACGGCGAGATAGGGCACAAATTGCAGCTCTGGCCACCAGAACGACAAGAGCACCCCCAAAGGCCCGCCTATACCCAGCAAGATGAGCCTAGCCCTGTGCAGGCCGCAGATATCACGCAAAAACAGCGAGAAGACATGCAGGGTAAACAGAATGAAGACAGCATTCAGCAAGGGGGACGCAAACAGCCAACAGGAGATAAGCAAGGCAGCCGTGACGGCGCCCCTCAGATGAGGAGGCCAGCCTGCTGGATTTAGGCTCACGTCTTCCGGTTTTCCGCGATGTGACTGGAGAGGGCGCGCACACAAGAGAAGATCTCTTCGTTGCGCTCATCATCGGAGCGCAGTTTGAAGCCGTAGGTCTCGCTGATGGCAAAGGCAATTTCCAGGGCGTCGATGGAGTCAAGCCCAAGCCCCTCACCGAACAGAGGAGCATCAAAATCGATTTCCGCAGCAGTTACGTCATCCAGAACCAAAGCATTCACAATCAATTCAGCGACTTCAATCTGTAGCTTTTCAAAATCGCCCTGATCTGCAAGTTGGGTTACTGACATGTCTGCTCCATTTTTTGGCACTGCCCCGAAGCAGATTTCGCTACGGCCTGTTTAGCAGCAATTTATTATCTGCCGGAAACTGTCCCGTCTAGCCAGAAATGGGGCGAGTTTATTCGCTATCATGCACAATCACCAGACGAGTAACCTGGATTCTTAGTGAAGTGGCCCCACTAAACTGGACGGTTTAGCGGCGCAGCTAAGATGTAATCAGGTTGGTTTCATGCCGCCTTTTGGTTTAGTTCTGCGTTAAAGAATGCGTCGTCCGGGGATCGTTTGTCGAGAGCTGTGGGAGGCCGCCCCGAGTTGTGAAACCCGATCCAGTCCTTGATCACGCGTTTGGATTGGAACCCATCCTGCAATTCATGCAGATAGAGGGCCTCCTGTTTGAGCGATCACCACAGCCGTTCGGTGAAGATATTGTCGAGATAACAGCCCCGTCCATCCATGGATTTTTTGATACTGGCCTCGGTCAAGGTCGTGACCCAGGCTGCACCCGTGAACTGCGATCCTTGGACGCCCTTCTAAGAGTCAAGCAGCGACCTGCGCCTGATTGATCTCTTTCTGGCACCGATCGTATGACTGTCGGTGTTCATGATCTCTGGCTTGCCGTTTTTGGGAACGGCCTCGTTCAATGCCTCAACGCAGAAGCTGGCATCCAATGTGTTCGACAGTCGCCATGCTACCACCTTGCGGGTCGGCCAATCCATGATTGCCACCAGATACAAGAACCCACGCCGCACTGGAATGTAGGTAATGTCGCTGCACCAAACATGGCTTGGGCCTGTGATAGCCAACGTTCGCAGCAGGTATGGGCAAATCCGGTGCTGGGGATGCTTTTTCCTGGTGTTTGGCCCTCTATAGAAATCCAAAAAGTGCCCAGGTCATCTTCCGCATGAGAGAGAACGGAAGCGAGAAGTTCTAACACGGTTCCTTGCCTGCTTCTGTAAGTAGAAAATTGAAACCCGATTGGGTAGGTATTAGTTTTCGAGGGTGGCTTCAGAGGTGGGCTTGAACAATGAAGTTTAAAAAATCTACTTTACAGAGTGTTAGTTCGGTTGTTGGAGTCCTCTCCTAGGCACCACTCTTCCCCTGACATTTCCAGACCCTCGCCCCTGCTCCGCACCAAGGGCAATCCGCCTTTTGGATTTAATGCCTGCATGGGGGACCAGCGGCTGCGCGCAATTCCGCCCCATCGGACTTACGTCTTGCAAATCTATCAGTGCTTTAACGCGGTCTTTAGCCCTCTGATGTACCCTCGGGATAGCCTTAAATGGAGCGAAGCGCCCGGCATCGCAGATCTCGCAGGGGTGTTGCCAAGGCCTGGCTAGCGAGAGGCGCGCGATATTTCTCTCATCGCCCTGTCTCCAGACCGGTCAGGCAGTTGAGTTCGCTCAGCAATGCCCCTATTTCAAAGATAACGCATCCGCCATAGGGCCGGGGCCTCAGAACAATGACAAAGATGACCCGCAACAGGGGCACCTACCGGCAAAGGATTTTTGCAGTGGCCAACCACCTATATCAGAGCGATCTGCCCGATGACCTTAGGCTTGGTCCCATCGTGGCCATCGATTGCGAAACGATGGGGCTGAACCCGCAGCGCGACCGGTTGTGCGTCGTGCAGCTGTCAGACGGCGACGGCAATGCCCATATCGTGCAGATCGCCAGAGGCCAGAATGAGGCACCAAACCTCTGCGCCCTGCTGGAGAATAAGGATGTGCTGAAACTGTTCCACTTTGGCCGGTTTGACATTGCCGCCATGTATAACGCTTTTGGCGCCCTGGCCGCGCCGGTCTATTGCACCAAAATCGCCAGCCGTCTGGTACGCACCTATACCGACCGCCACGGGTTGCGGAACCTGACGCAGGAGCTCATCAGTGTTGATATATCTAAACAACAACAGATGAGCGACTGGGGCGCAAAGAAGCTGACAAAGGCCCAGCTCGACTACGCGGCCTCAGATGTTTTGTACCTGCATCGCCTGCGCGATGCGCTCAACAAACGGCTGGAGCGCGAAGGCCGCAGCGAGATGGCTCAGGCCTGTTTTGATTTTCTGCCAATGCGTGCCAAACTGGATCTCGCTGGATGGCCCGATACGGATATTTTTGCACACTCATGACCGATTCAGAAAAACTCCTCGCCACCGCCCGTCAGGTGGCCACCGATGAAGCCCGTGCACTGGAGGCTCTGGCCGAAAGCTTTGATGACCGCTTTGTCGAAGCCGCCAATCTGGTTCTGGCCGCAACCGCTCGCATCATCAT
>NZ_JBDWPJ010000094.1:0-10918 GCF_039971195.1 Pseudophaeobacter sp. | reverse complement strand
GGTCATGCGGAACAGGGTGCAGCCCATGTTCATCGCGAGCAACAAGGATGTCATCGGCGCAGAGCCGGGATTGCAATCCGTGGCCAGGGCCATTGGCACCTGCGCGTCGCGCAGCAGATCTATTGGCGGCATTTGTGTTTCTCGCAGGGTATAAAACGCGCCGGGCAGGATCACCGCCACAGTTCCACCCTTGGCCATGGAGGCCACGCCCTCTTGATCCAGATATTCGATGTGATCCGCCGAGAGCGCGCCGTAGCCTGCGGCCATTTTGGCACCGCCAAGATTGGAGAGCTGTTCCGCATGTAGCTTCACCGGAAGGCCCAGCTCCTGCGCGACATCAAAGACCCGTGCCATCTGATCTGGGGAGAAGGCAATGCCTTCGCAGAACCCATCCACCGCATCGACCAGCCCCTCGGCATGGGCGGCCCGGAGCGTTGGAATGCAGATTTCGGAAATGTAGCCATCGGCGTTTTCGTGGTACTCAGATGGCACCGCATGGGCGCCAAGGAAACTGGTGACCACCCGAATGGGGCGATGCGCAGGTAGGGCGCGGGCAGCGCGCAGCATGTTCAGCTCGGTTTCTCGATCGAGCCCATAGCCGGATTTCACTTCCAGCGTGGTGAGGCCTTCGGCCAACATCGCATCAATCCGCGGCAGGGTTTGCTGCACAAGGTCTTCGATGCTGGCTTTGCGGGTCGCGGTGACGGTGGAGATGATGCCGCCGCCTGCCCGTGCAACCTCTTCATAGCTGGCGCCATTCAGTCGCAGTTCAAACTCAGCCGCACGATTGCCGCCATGGACAACATGGCTGTGGCAGTCGATCAGCGCGGGGGTCACCAATCGTCCGCCCTGCGGGCGATGCGGGAGCCTAGAGTAACGGGTCGGAAGCGCGGCCTCGGGGCCGACCCAGGCGATTTTGCCCGCGACTACCGCTATGGCGGCGCCGTCTATCATCCCATAGGGCGCGGCATCCCCTGCCATGGTCGCAGCGTGCAGCTTGGTAAAAACGTGATCTTCAACCTGCATGGCAGCCTCCGAAAATGGTGAATTCCCTCTTTTCTGGTACAAATCAATATGCCATATGTCTAGACATAAAATGAGGTGAAAAATGACGGCACTCTTTGCGAGACGGGCCCTTTTGGCCGGTGGCTGGGACAGGAACACGCGTGTGGAAATGCAGGCGGGCAGTATTTCCTTGATCGAGACCAAAACCGTTGCAAAGCCCGGGGATACCCTGGTCGACACCGTTTTACCTGCTCTGGCCAACCTTCACAGCCACAGTTTTCAGCGTGCCATGGCCGGGATGACCGAATATCGCATGGCGGGTCGCGACAGTTTCTGGACCTGGCGGGATCTGATGTATCGGTTTACTGCCCATCTCACCCCCGAACAGATCGAAGCGATAGCTGCTTTGGTGTTTCTGGAGATGCAGGAGGCCGGCTATGCCTCGGTTGGCGAGTTCCACTACCTGCACCACCAAAAGAATGGCACGCCTTATGATAATCTGAGCGAACACTCCGACCGGATCATGGCGGCGGCCAGCCAGACGGGCATTGGCCTTACCCATTTGCCGGTGCTTTACAGCTATGCCGGGGTTGGCAAGCGGCCGCTGGAACAGGGTCAGATGCGATTTGGCAATGATGTTGACCGGTTTTGCAGGTTGGTAGAACAGGCGCGTGGCGCTGCCTCTGCCCTGCCCGATGATTGCCGAGTCGGCATAGCGCCGCATTCATTGCGGGCCACGGCTCCGGATGATCTGGCGCAGGTGCTTCTGGCGCAGGCAACGCAGTCTCCGGTGCATATTCATATCGCTGAACAGCCCAAGGAGGTGCAGGAGGTACAGGCAGGTCTGGGCGCACGCCCGGTGGAATGGTTGCTGGACAACGCGCCTGTAGGGCGGGATTGGTGCCTGATCCATGCCACCCATATGACTAAAGCTGAGACTCGCGCCATGGCGGCTACGGGCGCAGTGGCGGGGCTCTGCCCGGTGACCGAGGCCAATCTGGGCGACGGGCCTTTTAATGGCGCGACCTACCTTGAAGAGGGAGGTGCCTTTGGGGTCGGATCAGATTCCAACGTGCTGATTTCGCTCACCGAAGAGCTGCGCACCTTGGAGTATTCGCAGCGACTGCGGGATCTGTCTCGCAATGTTTTGGTGCACGGCGAGGGTTCGGTGGGTCATGCGCTTTATACCGCAGCGGCCCAAGGTGGCGCCCAGGCTCTGGGACGTCAGGCGGGTGAGATCGCAACCGGACGATTGGCAGATCTGGTAGCAATCGACAGCACCCATCCGACGCTCTGTGCCCTGACGGATGCGCAGCTTTTGGATGGGTTGGTCTTTGCGGCCAAGGATCAAGTGGTCACCGATCTGTGGTCAGCCGGGCGTCACTGCGTTCAGGCCGGACGCCATCGGGCCCGCGATGCGATCCTGACACGCTATCGGACGGCCATCACGAGCCTGTTGGAAGAGATTGGTTAGGCCCCGAACTGGCAGCTTGGGCCACAGGCTACCAATTTAGTTGCAACGCCCCAGTAAGAAAGTAGCTGTCCGAAAAATCTGCTGGAATCTAAGGGCCTCCCTCGTGCGACTCCTTTGTTGACATGTGACATTTGGGCAAGCTCTACGTTTTCAGGTCAATGCAAGAGCTGTGTTTTAAGGTGCCTTTTCAGCGATTTGCCAGAAATTCATTCCTTTTCCCATTGTGAAACTACAGCTCTGACCGGTGATGCCTCACGCTATGTTGACGGTGATTCTACTATTGGTTAATAAATGGTTAACACGGGCCAAGCCTCTGCAGAAAAACGCGGTGGGCACGCCTGGTGTCGGGGTTAAAGGGTGAACAGGGCAGTGCTACAGCCATTAGAAATCTCCTCTGAGGAGTCATTTTCGTCCGTGCGCAGACCACAACCGGTCAAGTTGAGTGGTGTTGTGACCAAGGGTCATATTCGTGTCGTTTCCAAGCCGGGTTTGCAGGTGGTTGCCTCTGCAAAGCCCGAGGTTATTTCTTTTGAAGCTCAGGCCGCGGCAGAGCCAGTTGCATCCCAGCAACCCGCTGCCGTACAGCCCGTAACCTCCAGCTGGAAACAGGGATTTGCGCAGGAGGCTGCTGATGCGCAACCTGTTGAAACTGAAACTCTGCTGCCACCGGGACATTCAATGAAACTGATCAAACTCATCGCTGCTGCTGCGGTTCTGGGCATTGCTGCTATCGCCCTGACCTTTTTGCAATTCTCCGGCTCTGGTGAAGCCGCCAATAGTCAAAACCTTTCTGCTATTCAGAGGTTTAACCCAGTCATTTCCGCTGCGGGGGCCAGCCCACTCACTGATGCCGCATCCGTTCCGGAAGCGGCATCAGGTACCCAGGACAGTTCTGCCTTGGTGGCGCAGATTACAGCTGGCACTCTGGCCGCGCTGCGCAGCACCTCAGCTCAAACCGCGCAGACCCCTGCCATACCTGCCAATGTATCAGGATCTGGAGCTGCTGCCGCCAGCCCGGTTGTCACAGGAGAGGCCAACGGCCTTTACGCCATGGTTTTGGCAGCGTTGCAGCAGGGGCAGTCAACGCAATACATTGATCAGATGGTCAATGACGCGTATCGCAACCAGCAAGTTGCGGTGCCCGCAGTGCTGCTGACCGCCTCTGGCGAGGTCAATACCCCGGCATTGCTGACGCTGTTTGGTGGCCAGTAATCTAACACGGGATCCCAGCGCCCTCGGCCAGAGGATCCTTTAAACGCCTGTCCGGTCCTGCCGCTGGTCAGGCGTTTTTCAAACTCTTTTTCACAATAAGATCAGAATCATACAAAATCCGGTGCCCTGCGGAATGACCGGGTCACATTTATCCCTGGGGGGGACCACATGAAAAATAAGATCCTGGCAGCAACTATTGCGGTTGCTGGCCTGTTCTCGGCGCAGGCTGTCGCGGCTGAAACCTGTGGCGGTTACTACAGCGTCCAGTCTGGGGATAGCCTGTCTCTGATTGCTGATCGCCTGTACAAGGATGTCGGGGCCTGGAGCACCATTCACTCGCAGAATATCAAGGCCATTGGACCAAAGCCTAACGCCATTCGTATTGGTATGAAGCTGCGCATGCCCTGCTTAAACGGCCTGCCAATTGGTCTCGAAGGCGGCACCGAAGTCAGTAGTGCCACCCCAGTTGCTGTGGCTCCGGTTACAGTGACCCCCGGCAATGCATCGGTTCGGCAAAAGATCAACCTGCTGACCGGCGATGACTACGCGCCCTTTACCTCCAAATCTTCCCACAATGGTGGCCTGATTACCGATGTGATGGATGCGGTAATGACCTCGGCTGCGCCGCAGGAAGGCTATGCCATTCACTGGGTCAACGACTGGGGATCGCATTTTGACCCGCTGCTCTCCAACGCATTGCTGGATGTTGGCTTCCCCTGGTATCGCCCGGATTGCGACACCATGCCCGAGAGCTATCGCTGTGTGAACTTCCTGTTCTCAGACTCGATGTTTGAGACCCTGATGCTGCTCTTTGTCGATAAGGACCGCCCCTTCACCTTTGAGGATGATGCCGACATTCTGGGCAAGACCCTGTGCCGTCCCAATGGCTATCTGACCTTTGATCTGGATGGATCTGGCCGTCGCTGGATTGCCGACAATAAGATCACTCTGAAATCGCCCCATACGGTCAAGGATTGTTTTGACATGGTGGCCAAGGGTGAGGCCGACGCAGTAGCGATCAATGAATTCACCGGGCGCAGCGTGATGAAGGAAAACGGGCTGGAAGGTCAGTTCAACGTTTTGCCGCAGCCGCTCTCCATTCTGGGCATTCATGCGGTTGTGCATAAATCCCACCCCCGCGCCGAAGAGATGATGGCGCTGGTCAGCAAGGGGCTGAAGGATGTGCGCGACAACGGCACCTATCAGCGCATCATCGAAGATCACCTCTCCCGCATTTGGGCCGAGTTCTAGGAGGCGATGTCATGCTGAAAAAGCTATCGATTTACTGCGCATTGGCTATTGGGTTCCTGAGCCCAGCCACCGCTTGGGCGATTTGTGATGTGGATTACCGGGTGCAGCCCGGTGATACCCTGTTTTCCATCGCAGAACACCACTACGGCGATCGGGGACGCTGGACGCTGATCTACTATGGCAACCAAAGCCGCCTCACCGGCCCCGTGGCAGAACCCGGCAAGATCCTGCATATTCCTTGTGCCAAGGGGGTCTCGGCCCCGGACGCAACGCCATTGCGCCGCGATGATGCTGAGATGAAGCTGCTTACAGGGGGCGGTTTTGCGCCCTTTACCGATCCAGATTTGCCGGGTCAGGGTCTGATCACCGAACTGGTCAATGCTGCGATGGAATTGACGCCCTCGCCGGTCTCTTATTCCATCACTTGGGAAAACGACTGGTCCAAGCACCTGTTTCCCAAGCTCGACAATAAAGAGTTTGATATGGGCTTCCCCTGGTTCAAACCGGATTGCGAAACCACACCGCAGGACGAACGCTGCGTGAACTTCCATTTCTCTGAGCCACTGATCACCATACCAATCATGCTTTTTGCCCGCGCTGATGCTGGCTTCACCTTTGACGAGGACAGCGATCTCGAGGGCAAAACCCTCTGCCGTCCCAAGGGCTATTTCACCCATGACCTAGACCGTCCGGGTCGACGCTGGCTGAGCGAGGAAAAGATCACGCTGGTGCAGGCTGACACGCCGGCCGCCTGTTTCCATCTGGTGCAGGAGGGCCGGGTTGATGCGGCCACCGTGAACCTGTTTCTGGGAGCCAATACCTTGATCCAGGAGGGGCTGCGCGACAGCATCCTACCGGTGGAGCGCCCCTTGTCCGAAGAAGGGCTGCATGTGGTAATTTCAAAGCGTCATTGGCGCGGCACATCGCATCTGTACCGGATAAATGCGGGGTTGAAGGCCTTGAAAAAGGAGGGCCGATTTGAGGAAATCGTTGCACGCCATCTAGAACTGTTCTGGGCACAGCTTCAGTAGCCCCCTCGGGCTGAAACCGTGCACATTGAAAATGGGCTGTACCTTTGCGGTGCGGCTCATTTTTGTTCAAGGGGTTTCCCCAAGCTTGCTGCCCGCATCACCATGGATCTTGCCACTGACATCACCACGCGCGATGGCAACGGATTTGACAACTGCATAGCAGTGAATCCCCTCCTCCAGCTCCAGCGCCTTGGCAGAGCGCTGGGTGATGCGGGCCAGAACACGGCCTGCATCGGTCTTGAGCGAGACCATGGCGCCGGGGCCATTACCGCCGCGGATATGCTGGACTGTGCCGGGCAAAATATTGAGCGCCGAGAGGCCTTCGGGCTTGTGCCGCGAAAGGATCACATCCTGGGCCAGAATACGCACCCGCAACAGACTGCCGGGGTTTTGCCGCAGCTGCGGCAGAAACAGGGGCAACCCACCGGCCTCCAGCTCGCTCAACCCATCGGGATGATGCCGTTTCAGGCGGGCTTCCAGCAGCGCGCCCGCCGCGCGGACACCGGTGGGCATCACCCGGTCATCGCTCAGAACCTCGGCCGCGCTGCCCTGGCGTTGCACCTTGCCGTCCTGCAAGACCACCACAGAGGTTGCCAGCCGGGCAACTTCGGCAGCGGAATGGCTGACATAAAGAACCGGGATCTTCACCTCGTCACGCAGCCGCTCAAAATAGGGCAAAATCTCTTCCTTGCGCGCCTCGTCCAGCGCCGCAAGTGGTTCATCCGCGAGGATCAAATCAGGGGAGGCCAACAAGGCCCGGCCAATGGCCACCCGCTGCTTTTCCCCGCCGGAGAGGTCACCCGGCTGACGCGACAGCAGCGGTGCAATGCCAAGCATGGTGACAATCCGATCCAGATCTTCGCGCGCGGCGCCTTTGGGGGCAAACCAGCGACCAAAGAGCAGGTTCTGTTGCACGGTCAGGTGCGGAAACAGCCGCCCCTCCTGAAAGATATAGCCGATACGGCGTCGGTGCGGTGGCAACCAGATCCCACGGTCGAGATCAAACAGCACCCGGTCGTTCAGCGCGACATGGCCGGTTTCAGGCCGGTTCAATCCCGCCACCGCATTGACCACGGTAGTCTTGCCTGAGCCGGAACCGCCAAACAACACGGTCACTCCGGGTGGGGCCTCGAAAGAGATTTCCAGAGAAAACTCGGACAGTTTCTGGCGCAGGGCAACAGAGAGCATCACATCCCTCCCAGGCGCTTGCTGGCGCGGCGGGCCAGAATTTCAGAGAGGATCAGCGCAGTCATGGCCACACCCACCGAGATCAGTACCAGCCGCAGGGCGGCACTTTCCCCGCCAGGAACCTGCAGGAAGGCATAGATCGCCGAAGGCAAAGTCTGGGTCTGCCCTGGGATATTAGAGACAAAGGTGATGGTGGCGCCAAACTCGCCCATGGCCTTGGCAAAACCCAGAATGGTTCCGGCGATAACACCGGGCAGGATCAGCGGCAGAGTGACGGTGCCAAAAACCCACAGAGGGCTGGCGCCAAGGGTTGCGGCAGCCTCTTCCAGTTTGGGGTCCACCGCTTCAATCGACAGGCGAATGGCCCGCACCATCAGCGGGAAGCCCATGATCGCCGCCGCCAGGGCGGCTCCGGTCCAGCGAAAGGCAAAGCTGATGCCGAGCGGCTGCAAGAGACTACCTAGCGGACCC
The DNA here is from genome assembly GCF_039971195.1 of Pseudophaeobacter sp. GTDB lineage: Bacteria > Pseudomonadota > Alphaproteobacteria > Rhodobacterales > Rhodobacteraceae > Pseudophaeobacter. The sequence continues at coordinate 3,286 of NZ_JBDWPJ010000094.1, read as the reverse complement.
TGGGTGCCAAAGGCTAGCAACAACAGGTAGCCCGTGACCACAGGGGGCAGGATCAGCGGCAGATGCACCAGCCCATTGACCAGTTGCTTGCCGGGGAAGTGCCAGCGCGCCAGCGCATAGGCGGTGAAGATGCCAAACGGTAGGGTTAACAGGCTGGCCCAGATCGAAACCTTCAGCGACAGCGTTACAGCCTGCCATCCTTCGGGGCCAAGCCAGCTCATGTGCCGCTACTCCGCCAATACATCAAAGCCGGCGGCGCGAAAGACCTCTTGTGCTACCGGCTGTTGTAGATAGGTGTAAAAGGCGAGGATGGCAGGGGTTTTAGCCGGCGGGATCAGCGCCAGCGGGTAGCGGATTGGCGCATGCGTGGACTGGGGGAATTCTGCCAGGACCACGACGCGAGGCTCTGCCTGGGCGTCGCTGGCATAGACAATGCCCAGAGGCGCCTCCTCAGCGGCAACCAAAGCCAACGCGGCACGGACATTGTCGGTTTGGGCGATTTTAGGAGCAAGGTCCTGCCAAATCCCTAGGTTCTGCAGCGCAGATTTGCCATAGATGCCGGCGGGTACTGCCGTCACCAATGCCATGGCGAGCCTGCCCTGCCCCAGTTGTGCCAGCAAAGCCGGATCGTCAAAACCGAAAATAGGCTGGGCGCTGGAGCGTGGCGCGATCAGGACCAGCCGGTTGCCCAACAGATCCCTGCGGCTACCAGCAACCAAATGTCCTTCGGTCTGCAGGTAGTCCATCCAGTCTGCACTGGCTGGCAGGTAGATATCCGCCGGCGCGCCGAGGGTGATCTGCCGGGCCAAAAGCGAAGATCCGGCAAAGGAGAGCGCCACGGTCTGGCCGGTTGTCGCCTCAAAATCCGCCCTGATTTCTTCGAGCGCGTTTTTCAGACTGGCTGCTGCAAAGACTGTAACATCAGCGGCCCGGGCTTCGCGATTCGGTGCCAAAGCCAGCACCCCGGTCAGAAGAAGACCAGCAATCATATGACAGATCCGGGCCATCTCTCAGAACCTCCCGGAACCTGTTACATATGCCTCCCTTTGGGGGTAGCCCTGTGATCCCTGCTGGGCAAGTCAAATCTGAGCAGGATCCATCGGCCAGCACGGATCCGTAGACTGTCAAAGGAATAGAAAAACCCGCCCCAAATCAGTTTGAGGCGGGTTTTCAATGTGACTTGAGGCCGGATCAGAACAGGGTCAGGCCACCTGGATCCGACGGCGCTGGTGCCGGTGCTGGCTTGGCTGCTGGACGGGCCTTTGCCATCTCTTGCTCGCCCAAACGGCGGTCATTTTCAACACGGGTCTGCTGAGCACTGCCAGAGGTGGCATGAAATCTGACCCGGCGCGCCGAGGTACCACCAACGCTGGAGGATATGACCGGAATGCCTTCGTCCTTGAGGAAGTGCTGCACAAAATGTGAGTTCGAGGCGCCAATATCTGACAGGTTCACCGACATTTTGGCACCGCCAAAGACCTTGGCCTTGAGGTTGTCCCGCTGGGCCCCTTTTTTCATGATGCCGTTGATCAGAAGTTCCATCGCATGGATGCCGTAGCGCGCATTGACGTCATTGCCATTGGCATTTGCCAAAAGGAAATGATTCATTCCACCAACACCATTTTCGGCATCGTAAATGCAGGCGGCAATACAGGATCCAAGAACCGTGGAAAACATGACCTTAGGATCTGTTGTAACCCGGTATTCCCCCTGCAGAACCGTGACCGATGTGGTATTTGCAAAAACTGTTGTCACAGTACTCTCCTTAATTGAGTTACTCAGGCTTTCGCAGCCTGCAGAAGGGCCCCAGCCATACGGGCAAGGGAAACCTGTTTCTGGGCGCCGCCATTTTCCCAGGCAACACGTGGCATTCCGTAGACAACCGAAGATTTTTCATCCTGGGCAAAGGTTGTTGCCCCTGCCTTGCGCAGCTCCAAAAGTCCATTGGCCCCGTCCTGGCCCATACCGGTCAAAATCGTAGCGACCACGTCCTTTCCATATGGCACGGCAGAGGTGAACAACGCGTCAACAGAAGGCAAATGACCTGAAATTGGTGGCCCTTCTTTCAGACGCGCTCGGATTGGTTTGCTTTGGGTCATGCCCATATGACGGCGTTGACCGGCGGCCACATAGACATGGCCGACTTCCAGTTTCATATTGTCTTCCGCCGGTACCACCTTGGCGGCGCAGATACGATCCAGCAGTGACACCAGGCCCTGGCCAAAGTTCTTACCCGTGTGCTGGACGATCAATGTTGGTGGACATTGTGCCGGAAACCCAACCAGGACACTGCGCAGGGCTTCCACTCCGCCGGTCGAAGAGCCGATAAGGATGATCTTTTTGAAGTCTTTGACAGGGGCGGCGCCGTTGCCGCCCTTCATCCCTTTTGGGCCCGCCACATCGCGCCTTGGCGCTTTGACCATCATGTCAAAGTATTGGGAGAATTGCACCGGGCTGTCCGCTTTGGTCAGCTCAAAAATACCAGCCCCAACGTTGAGCAGGGGCGAGGCGTGCCGCGCGGGTGTTGCCCCGGCACTGTCCATAACCGCAACCCAACGGGTGTCCAGTGCTGAGAAAAGCGCCAGCATCATTTCAAATTCAGGCAGTTTGGTGAAGCCATCCTCGACAAAAGCAAATGTCGGCTCTGCGGCCTCTGCCTGATTATAGGCCATCATGAGGTTATTGGCCAAAAGCACCTTCATACCTGGATAGGTGGCCTCCATGTGGCTTTGAATTGAGCGGGCAAAGGCCCGGTCTGTTGTGATGATCAATAGATTCTGAGACGGCACTGTTTCACCTAGTCAGTTGATCGGTAAAAAACCGAAGTTTACGGTCGCCCCGGGACATGTGTTTTGCCCCGGGAAAGCACTCTTAAAAGTCCTGCCACATGTCCTTGGCGGCATTGCCATCGGTATCCAAGGAGGCAGGGGCAGGAGATGATACGGTCTCGTCCATATCCCAGTCGTCGCTGCCATGGGCTGAAGGTGCAGGGCTGTAGCTTGCCTCTTCCGCGGTTTCTGTCTGCAACGGCGCAGGCGCTGCGCCACCTTGGATTCTAAACCCGGACACCAGCTGCGATAGCTGCGTAGAATCACTGCTGAGCATATGGCCGGCGGCAGTGGCTTCTTCCACCATGGCCGCGTTTTGCTGGGTCACCTGGTCGAGCTGGGTGACGCCGGTGTTGATCTCGTTCAGGCCAGTGGACTGCTCCACCGCGCCTTCGGCAATGCCGGAGACCAGTTTCGAGATATGGCTGACCTGGCCGACAATGCTGTCGAGGGCCTCG
>NZ_JBDWPJ010000093.1:0-11854 GCF_039971195.1 Pseudophaeobacter sp. | reverse complement strand
CGCAGGATGTCAGAGACCCGGTCAATGGCATCGCGCACCCGGATGGCGGTGATATTGGGCATCTCGCGCGCCAGATCGCGCAGGATCTGCGCCTCTGCGCTGGTCTCGGCATAGACCGTCGCGATAAAACTATGCGGGGCGCCAGCCAGGGCAGCCTCGTTCAGGGTGAGTACAAAGCCCATACCGGCAGTGGAGAAATCGACATTGCGAAAGCTGGTGATCTCGGCCTGGATGTCACGGCCCAGCACATTCAGCGTGATGGTATCGCCTAGGCTCAGGTCCAGCTCTTCGGCCTCTTCAGCGGCAAAGCTGACCTGCGGTGGGCCGGTATAGTCGTCAGGCCACCAGCTGCCAGCCACTACTTCGGTGCCTTTGGGTTGGGCGGCGGCATAGGTCACACCGCGATCCCCGCGCACCACCCAATGATCGCCGGCTACCTCCTGGGCAGGGGTGCCGTTGATCTTGGTGATTACTGCCCGCAACATCGGGGCGCTTTCGACCTTGCTCACAGCCGGGTCGCCATCGACGCGGGCGAGGAAGGCAGGCATCTGGTCACGCTGGATATCGACAAAGAAATAGGAGGGTGCCACATCCGGCAGATTGCCCGCAATGGCGCGGCGCATATTACCATCGATCTGGCCAATGGCGGCCAGAACGGTCAGGCCGAGACCCAGGGCCAGTACCGCTGGCACGGCGCCATCGCGGGAGGTGCCGATGGCGGCGAGCGCCCAACGGAGTGCCGGGCGTCCGCGGGTGATCTGCGCGCCACGCCGCGCCAGCCAGCCAAGTCCAAGGGCGGCAATCAACAGCACCAAAAGCGCCCCCATCAACCCGCCTGCGGTCCAGAGCGTGAGTTCTGCGGCGCCAGAGAAGAAGGCGGCAGAGCCAACAAGAGTGGCTAAGGCCAGACAGGTGGCCAGCACATAGCGCAGCGCAGGCAGGCGGCCGACTTCGCCCAATGCGCCACGAAATAGTGAGGCGGCACGGATACGTTCGGCCCGGGCCAGAGGCCAGAGGGCAAAGATAAAGGCGGTGAGGAAACCGTAGAGCGCGGCCTCAATTAGCGTGGCCGGGTAAACGGCAAACAGCGCCGGGAAAGGCAGTTGTGCCGCAATCAGTGGCCCAAGCAGGATCGGCCCAAGCCCGCCCAGGACCAACCCGATGGTGACGCCAAGCAGGGTCAATGCGCCGATTTGCAGAAAATAGGTCAGGAAAATCACCTGCCGCTCAGCCCCAAGGGTGCGCAGGGTGGCAATGGTTTCTGTCTTGGTCGCCAGATAGGCGCGCACGGCGGCAGAGACACCAACGCCGCCCACCGCCAGGCCAGAGAGGCCCACCAGCACCAGAAATCCGCCAAGCCGTTCAACAAAGGTGGCAATACCCGGCGCGCCGTTGCGGGCATCGCGCCAGCGCATGCCATTGTCTTCGAACTGGGCGCGGGCCTCTTGTTGCAGGGCGTCAAGGTCGGTGCCCGCGGGGAGGGTGAGCCGGTATTTGGTGGAATAGAGCGACCCAGGCGCCAAGAGGCCAGAGCCGTCCAGCGAGGGCCGCGCCACCAGAGTTCGCGGGCCAAGGGCAAAGCCGGAGGCTGCGGCATCGGGTTCGGTTTTAATGGTGGCCATCAGCACAAAGTCGCGGGTGCCAAAACGGACCGTATCACCGGGGCTTAGCCCCAGGCGGTCGGCCAATACTGGCATCATGGCGACGCCGGGCAGTTCGCCGTTGCCAGCCAGGGCTTCCTCGAGGGGGATATCAGGCTGCAGCGCGATCTGACCCACCAAAGGATAGGCGCTGTCCACGGCCTTGACCTGGGTCAGACCGCGTTCCTCGCCCACTGTGGCCATGGATCGAAACTCGACGATCTGCGACAGGGCCTCGGAATGCCCCGCCATCCATGCGCGTTCCTCGTCATTGGCAAAGCGGTAAGTGAAGGTCAGCTCGGCATCGCCGCCCAGCAGGCTGGCGCCTTCCTGGGTCAACCCGGCCTCGATCGAGGCACGGATAGAGCCAATGGCTGCAATCACGGCAACGCCAAGTGCCAGACAGGCGAGGAAAATGCGAAAACCTTTGACGCCACCACGCAGCTCGCGCAGGGCGAAACGCCAGGCCAGGCGAAAGGAAGAGGCGGGCGTGGAAGCCATACCCGTCATTCCGCCGCCTCGGTTGCAGGTTCAGGTTCTGCCAGGCGGCCGTCGCGCAGGCGGATCACCCGATCACAACGCGTGGCCAGCTCGGGCGCGTGGGTGACCATAATCAGCGTCGCCCCGTAGCGGTCGCGCAGACCAAACAAGAGATCCATCACCGCGGCGCCGTTAGCCTCGTCCAGATTGCCGGTGGGTTCATCCGCCAGCAGGATTGCAGGACGCGGTGCCAAGGCGCGGGCCAGGGCAACGCGCTGTTGTTCGCCGCCGGAGAGCTGCGCGGGGAAATGGCCGGCGCGATGGCCCAGACCCACGGCCTCCAGCTCGGCATGCGCCACCTCAAAGGCATCGCGGCGGCCAGCAAGTTCCAGCGGTGTTGCGACGTTTTCCAGCGCTGTCATCGTCGGGATCAGATGGAAGCTTTGGAAAACAACCCCCATGTGGTCACGGCGAAATCGCGCCAGGGCGTCCTCATCCATGGCGGTGAGATCCTGGCCGAGTGCGGAGATATGCCCGCCTGTGGCCAGCTCCAACCCCCCCATCAGCATCAACAGCGAAGACTTGCCGGATCCGGAGGGGCCGATCAGCCCCAATGTCTCGCCTTTGGTGACATCCAGTGAGATGTCCTGAAGAATTTGAACCGGTCCGGTATTGCCATTCAGCGTTAAAGACGCATCTTTGAGGTGGAGAACGGGTGGATCTGTTTCTGTCATGAAGCTGCGCCTGTTGAATATACTCTATCGGATATGGAGCATTTGCTGCGATGCGCAAGGTTTGGGCCCTGTTGGGCATTATTATTTTTGGAACTGTCGCCCCGGCTGCGCGGGCCGACGCACTGCGGATCACCGCCTTTGGCGACAGTCTGGTTCAGGGCTACGGGCTGCCGCAGGGCGAGGGTTTGGTGCCGCAGCTTGAGGCCTGGCTACAGGAACAGAACCAGGAGGTTGTGCTGAGTAATGCTGGTGTTTCAGGCGATACCTCTGCCGGGGGCGCGGCACGTATTGATTGGACATTGTCTGATAGCCCGCAGGGGCTGGTGGTCCTGTTGGGAGGCAATGATCTGCTGCGCGGGCTGCCGCCCACCGAGACCCGAGCCAACCTGCGAAAAATCCTTGTGGCGGCCCAGGCGCAGGAGGTGGAGGTTCTGTTGATTGGAATGCAGGCGCCGGGCAACTACGGGCCAGCCTATAAGGCCAGTTTTGATGGGATCTACGCCGAGCTTGCCCAGGAGTTTGACGCGCTGTTGCACCCGGATGCATTTGCCGGAATTCGCGCGGTAGCGGGCCCCGACCCGGCTGCCGCGCAGGCCTATATGCAGGGGGATAACATTCATCCCAATGCCAAAGGCGTGGCGCTGAATGTCGAAGCCCTAGGGCCGGTGGTGCAGCAATTGATGGCGCGTATCACCAGCGAAGCGGCGGAGGGCTAGGCTAAACGCAAAAGCGGCCCCAAACAGGGGCCGCCAGAATGAATTGTCTTCTTGGGCTTAAAGCAGCGCGAGATCTACTGCTGATTCACGACCATCGCGGCCGGGCTGCATTTCGTAGCTCACTTTCTGATTGTCCGCGAGGCCAGTCAGACCGGACCGCTCAACTGCGGAAATGTGAACAAATACGTCGCTGCCGCCACTATCCGGGGCAATAAAGCCGAAGCCTTTTGTGGTGTTGAACCATTTGACGGTGCCAGTTGCCATCGTCTCTTCTCCTAGTTTCTTCTCACGCGCTCTGCCCGCAACATGCGGCAGTATGGCTCGCTCATTCTGGTGGGGGTCCACCGATCAGGGACAAATAGCACCCCTTTTATGACCCAGCGATGACAGCATTGGACAGAAGAAGCCATCACGCAAGAAAATTCTCCACACTGAGGCAGGCAGAATGGCTACCTGGCCTGGAGTTCCGAGCGGCGTTGCAAAAATGCCTGCCTGTTGTGCAGATTTGCGGCTGCCAGCGCGGGAATGGCTCAGATCAAAGAACTGTGACCTTGGTTCCCAGTGGGACACGCTCATAAAGATCAGTCACGTGTTCGTTCAACATCCGAATGCAGCCATTGGAGGCCGAAGAGCCGATGGTTTCGGGTTGGGTGGTGCCATGGATACGGAAATAGGTGTCGATGCCATTTTGATAGAGGTAAAGCGCCCGAGCGCCCAAGGGGTTATCGGGGCCGCCGGGCTGAACATAGCTGTTGCCGTCAAAACGGCTGTAGCTGCGGGGGCTGCGCTCGATCATTTCCTGGGTGGGCCGCCAGCTGGGCCACTCGCGTTTGCGTTCGATCAGGGCTGAGCCGGTGAATTCCAGACCAGCCTTGCCAACACCAACTCCGTAGCGGATCGCCTTGCGCTTTTCAGTGACAAAATAAAGGTAGTAGGACCGAGGCAAGATTAGGATCTCGCCCGGTAGGTATTCCTTTTTGATCCGGACATACTGGGGGGTGGGGTCAAAGACCGGGGCGGATTTGGCCAGGGCCGGGCTGGACAGTGCTAGAGATGTGATGGGTGTGGTTGATAAAACAGCCAGGGTGGAGATCGAAAAAGCGCGGCGGGAAATCATCAGGGCCTCACGGATTGGAACAAATTACCAGGTCAGTCTGCGTCCGTCCCGACATGTGGTCAAGCATAGGGGGGCAAACATAGAGGGAATGTGATGTCTTGTGGTCGCGGGCAGATGGCCTATATCCCGCAGGGTCCGAGCATTGGAGAACGATCATGGCTGCCAAAACCCTTACCTGTCTGACCTGTGCGCAGCTGAACCGGGTGCCCGAGGAAAAACTGAGTGCTGGCCCCAAATGCGGCAGTTGCGGCGCCGGGCTGATTTCAAAACAGCCAGTCGATGTGGATCCTGCGGTCCTGCAAAAGGCAGCGCAGAACGATGATCTGCCCCTGGTGGTGGATTTCTGGGCACCCTGGTGCGGGCCTTGCAAAATGATGGGGCCGGAATTTGCCAAGGCATCCAAGAAACTGTCCGGCCAGGCGCGACTGGTCAAACTGGACACCCAGCGGCATCAATCCACGGGCGGTCGTTTCCGGATCAAAGGCATTCCAACCCTTGTGGCGTTTGAGCGCGGCAAAGAGAAAAAGCGCCAGTCCGGGGCGCTGCGCGAAGGCCAGATCGTGGCCTGGGTCAAAGCGCGTTAGAAAACTCGCGGAGGGCTGCCGACACACTCTCAGCCCCCGAAATGCAGTCCTCTCAGTTTTGAGCGGCAGATAGGGTTGAACAGGGGAGAGGTAGATGTGGAATAGGCGAAACTAGAAGCAAGGGGTCTCCGAGAGGAGGTCTCTCTGTTTCTTTAAAACTTCATTCAGTTGTAGAAGTGGGTCTCGGGCAGTTTTCAAGGCTCGGGCGGGAGCTTTCCGCGGAGGCAGTTTCCTTGGATTCGGATTTTTTGGTTCGCCAAAGGAGAAGAAAAGCCAAAATTATCAAAGTGAAGCTGAGTGATCCGCCCAGATAGATCAGGCAGCAAAGCCAGAGCGGAAAATCGAAAAGAAGCCCGCATGCTAAGCCCGCAATCAGGGCCAAAAGCGTGCCAGTTATTGCGCTAACCCAGATCAAACAACGCCCCTCCCAAGCCGGTGCTAAAAGCTTAGGGAAAAATGTAGGTTTTCGAAAGGCTTATTTTGCGGGGGCTGGTCTTAACGCAGTGCAACCGATGATTGGTGCCATGCTGATAGGCTGAGCTGGTTTGCAATCACACTGGCGCGGTTGATCGGTCGCCTGAAATCTGCGACTTGAGGTCTGACTTGGACCGCAGAAGCAGGGCAAGGATTGTCACAGCGGAAAACAGAACTCCTGAGGCCGAATAGAGGGCGATTCCTTGCCAGATCTGAAGGTCAAAAAGCGCAACACCGGTTCCGGCCGAGATCAGGCCTAAAATGGATCCAAACATGATACTCACAAAAGCCATTTTGTTTCTCTCTCAACCTAAAGCCGCCGGGTAAACCTAGCGCGTCACTGTCTCATCAATACAGCCAGAAAAGGTTAAGATTTTGTTTAAACTGTGCCCTGCGGTGGGCAATTTTCGGGAGGTTTACGCCAGAATTGCGCGGGTTTCTTGCTGGAAAAAGGCAGTGTCCAGGCGCTTTGGACGGGGCCTATTTTGACACCAGGGCGATGCCATCGCGGGGTTTTGGCATCCGGCCACGCCCCTGTTGCAGGACATGGGCCAACTCATGCGCCAGCAGGTCGTTGCTTTTGGCGCTGGCGGGGCGGGCGACATAGAGATTATCGCCAATGGTAAAGGCCTTGGCTCTGAGGGATTTGCAGAGATCCTTGGCATTGCCACCGGTATGCACCCTGACCTTGGCGAGCTTGCTGCCAAAATGCGCTTCCAATCCTTTGCGCAGATCGCTGGGCAGTTTTTTGCCCTTGGTGCCTTCCGGGGAGCTGTCCAGTTTTCTGCGCTTAGCCTTTCTACCCTTGGTGGCTTCGACCTTGGAAACAACTTCTTCGGGGGTGATCGGCATGGAAGGACCCTTTCAAACAGAAAACAAATACAGGCTGGTTGTTGCCCAGCCTAGCGCAGGGTTGGCGAATGGCAAAATGCAAGGGAGATAGGAGCGGAAAGCCGGCGCCATCCTGCCTTGCCTTCGGCGAGAATATTTTTGGAAAGATGATGGGCTGTCCGCTGACTAACAAAACGAACGGGGTGCTGTTTGAAGTGTGGACGGGCGGAGCCCAACGCTGACGCAGGCTGCTTTGGAAGATGACAGTTGCGGGCTTGTCCCTGGGCCGCCTGGCCCGCGCCTGACCTTTCTGTCATGCCAGAGGCATGCTTTCAGCATGATGAAGGCGCATTCGCACCTCGCCGAGGTCAGGTGCGGGCCTTGGGTTGCGTGACACCTGGCGTCACTCAATTCGAAGCGATTGTAAGATCTCGCCGGGTTGATGACTTTAGTTCTTCATGAGCCAAGGATCGCTTCTTTCGATCATCGTTGGTCAAAACGATTTCTTTTATGGCATCCCTAACTGCCCTTGGTCCGACGATTTCACATCTCAACTGCCAATAGGCAAAATTCTTGGCTGCGGCTTCTTGATTGCCCGTGTGTGCAATTGCGGCTTGATGATAAGCTTCAAGGAGGCCCACATAGGCCTCCTTGCGTTCTTGAAAACTACGCTCAGTATTCTTGGCGCGAGAAGACAACTAGCTTTGGACGAAAGCTGTGACTACAGAACCAAGGCCAAAGGCCCCCAAAATTGGAAGCCATATATTCGCTTGAGAGAGCGACTCACTCACCGCACAAACTTCTTGTGCTTCAGGCGCTTGGGCTCCAGGGCGTCGGCGCCCAAACGGCGCTTCTTGTCTTCCTCGTAGTCCTCAAAGTTGCCCTCGAACCATTCCACATGGGCGTCGCCTTCAAAGGCCAGCATATGGGTGCAGATCCGGTCGAGGAAGAAACGGTCGTGGGAGATCACCACGGCGCAGCCGGCAAAATCAACCAGCGCGTCTTCGAGCGCCCGCAGGGTCTCCACGTCCAGATCGTTGGTCGGTTCATCGAGCAGCAGAACATTTCCGCCCTCTTTCAGCAGACGCGCCATGTGGACACGGTTGCGCTCACCACCGGACAGGAGGTTCAGCGGTTTTTGCTGATCGCCACCTTTGAAGTTGAATGAAGAACAATAGGCGCGGGAATTGACCTGAGCGTCGCCCAGTTCGATGATCTCGGCCCCACCAGAGATCGCTTCCCAGACTGTTTCATTGTCCTTCAGGTCGTCGCGGGACTGGTCGACATAGGAGAGTTTCACCGTGTCGCCGTAAGAGACCGTGCCGCTGTCGGGCTGTTCCTGGCCGGTCAGCATGCGGAACAGGGTGGATTTACCGGCGCCGTTGGGGCCGATCACGCCGACGATACCGCCGGGGGGCAGGTCAAAGGACAGGCCTTCGACCAGCTGCTTGTCACCATAGTGTTTCGAGATGCCTTCGACCTCGATCACCTTGTTGCCCAGACGCGGGCCATTGGGGATGACGATCTGGGCGCGGGTGAGCTTTTCGCGTTCGGACTGTTCGGCCAGATCGTTATAGGCGTTGATCCGGGCCTTGCTTTTGGCCTGACGTGCCTTGGCACCCTGACGCATCCAGTCGAGTTCCCGTTGCAGGGTCTGCTGCTTGCTCTTGTCCTCACGGGCCTCCTGCTCCAGCCGTTTGGCTTTCTGTTCCAGCCAGGCAGAGTAGTTGCCCTCGTAAGGGATGCCCTTGCCGCGGTCCAGTTCCAGGATCCAGCTGGTGATATCATCGAGGAAATACCGGTCGTGGGTGACGCAGAGGATGGTGCCCTTGTAGTCGATGAGGTGCTGCTGCAGCCAGGCGATGGTTTCCGCATCCAGGTGGTTGGTCGGTTCATCGAGCAGCAGCATGTCAGGCGCTTCGAGCAGCAGTTTGCACAGGGCAACCCGGCGTTTTTCACCCCCGGACAGGTTGGCGATCTCAGCATCATCCGGCGGGCAGCGCAGCGCCTCCATCGAGACATCAACCTGGCTGTCCAGATCCCAGAGGTTTTCCGCATCAATGCTATCCTGCAGCGCGGTCATCTCTTCCATCAGCTCGTCAGTGTAGTTTTCAGCCATCTCAACCGCGATCTGGTTGAAACGGTCGACCTTGGCTTTTTTCTCTCCCAGGCCGAGCATGACGTTTTCACGCACCGTCAGGCTCTCGTCCAGTTTTGGCTCCTGCGGCAGATAGCCGACTTTGGCGCCCTCGGCGGCCCAGGCTTCACCGGTGAAATCCTTGTCGAGCCCGGCCATGATTTTCATCAGGGTGGATTTACCCGCGCCGTTGACGCCGACGACACCGATTTTTACACCGGGCAGGAAGGACAGGTGAATGTTTTCAAAGCATTTCTTGCCACCGGGGTAGGTCTTGGAGACCCCCTGCATGTGGTAAACGTATTGATAGGCGGCCATGTGACTGCTCCATGATGGGGAAATCTTGCTGGCTGGTGTGATAGCGGATGGGAGAGCGGGGGGCAATGCGGGATGCGCCGCCCTGGGGTATTCCCGGTGCCGCTACAAAGACTGGGTTGATTGATGGGCGGGAGTTGTACTAGCGTCGCGCGCAGCTGATACATTTCATCGGTTTTTTGCTGCCACGCTTTTAGTGGCGTGGTTTTTTGTGTGTTTAGCCCTTTAGGGAGTTTTTGTTATGTCTAAACCTGTTTTTCAAGATCTGTTCGCATTTGAAGGCCGCAGAAATAGAAAGAGCTATGTCTTCTATATTCTGTCTCTCTTCGCCATTACACTGCCCATTGGGGCGCTCATCGGGGTGATGGGACCTAACAACAGTATCGTTTGGGTCGTGATGCTGGTGATCTATATCCCTCTGGCAATTTCCAGCCTTGCGGTGGGGTCACAACGCTGTCGTGACTGTGGCTGGACCGGCTGGTTGGTTCTGCTTGGAGCGATCCCCTATGTGGGCATTATCTTTGCGCTGGTGCTGCTGTTTTACCCCGGCACCGCAGGGGATAATAAATACGGCTACGACCACCTGCAGCAGGCGGGTGGTGTGACCGCCTAGGTCCCGTCCTTTAAATGATTATCTGCAGGCACAAAAGGTCCTCATTTTGAGGGCCTTTTGGAATTTGTGAAGCGGCTGGGCAGTTGCGCTATGCCTCAAAGAGGCGGTGCGCTGTGTGGTTGGGGCTTGGAATTCTGGTGTTTTATGTGCATCAACCAACGGATGAGGCAGGAGTTTCCATATCTACGGGCAGGCATGAGCGTGGGATTGCTGGGCGGGTCGTTTGATCCGGCCCACTTGGGCCATGTGCAGATTAGCCGTGCGGCGCTTAAGCGGTTCAATCTGGATCAGCTCTGGTGGCTGGTCTCGCCCGGTAATCCGCTGAAAACCCGTGCCCCTGCCAGCATGGCACGGCGCATTGCGGCGGCGCAGCAGGTGATGGATCACCCAAGGGTACGGATCAGCGATATCGAAGTGCAGCTTGGCACGCGTTATACGGCTGAATCCCTGCGAGAACTGCGCAGGATTTATCCGGGCGTGCGGTTCACCTGGTTGATGGGGGCCGATAATCTGGCGCATTTCCATCACTGGAAAGACTGGCAACAGATCATCGAAACAGTTCCTGTGGGGGTATTGGCCCGTCCCGGAGACCGGATCTCGGCGCGGTTGTCGCCTGCAGCGCGGATCTACCGCGCGCAGATGGTCAAGGACAGCCAGAGCCAGCTTTTGGCGCAGGCAGAGGCTCCGGCCTGGTGTTTTGTCAACGTGCCGATGATTTCCGCGAGTTCCTCTGCGATCCGCGCCACTGGGGAATGGTCGGTCACGGAGAGTTAAGGAATTGGGCTGATTTGACCCGAAAATAAGCCCAAAGCTGCCATCTTGGCGACCCTTTGCAGTATTAGACTGGCCGTAGCTGCCACTCTTTCCCCCAAAAAAGGGTTTTGGGGGAAGTGGTGGCAGAGTTAACTTTTTGCAGGCGGTTCCACTGCGTTTGGGGTATGAGCTATGGCACAGGTATTTAGGACGGACTCCATTTGCCGTTTTGCGGCAATTTTATTAGAAATTGACTGACATGCTTTCGAGACGTTTTTTCCTCTCCGCCGCTGCAGCGGCACTTGCCGCGCCGGCAGCCTTGGCCAACGCGCCCAAGACCTCGCTGCGCCCGCAATCCCGCGCCACTGCCATTCTCACTTCTGGGGCAACTCAGGGCGCCCCGACAACCAGTCTCAAATCGCTTTTGGCGCGCTCTGGCCTATCTGGCCAGGTGGCCTGTGCGGTGGCAGAGGTCGGCAGTGGTAAACAGCTGGAAGCCCATGACGGTGAGGCGGCCCTGCCTCCGGCCAGCGTCGCCAAGGCGCTCACTGCGCTTTACGCGCTGGAACATCTGGGCTCCAAACATCGCTTCGCCACCCGGCTTTTGGCTGCAGGGACGCTGCAGGGCGGGGTGCTCAAAGGCGATCTGATCCTGGCGGGCGGCGGCGATCCGATGCTCAACACGGACCATCTGGCGCAGCTGGCGCGTGCTCTGAAAAACGCGGGTATTCGCGAGGTGCGCGGCGGCTTCAAGATTTACGATGGGGCCCTGCCGCGGGTGCGGACCATTGATGCGGATCAGCCGGATCACGTGGGCTATAGCCCGGCGGTTTCTGGCATCGCGCTGAACTTCAACCGGGTGCATTTTGAATGGAAGCGGGCGGGCAGCAGCTGGTCTGTCCAAATGGATGCCCGCACTGAGAAATACCGCCCCGAGGTCAGCATGGCGCGGATGAAAGTCGCCAATCGGGCGCTGCCGGTTTACACCTATGCGGACCGTGGTGGCGCCGACAGCTGGACTGTCGCCTCCAAGGCGCTGGGCAATGGCGGTTCGCGCTGGTTGCCGGTGCGGCGTCCGGCTGAATATGCCGCAGATGTGTTTCGCACCATGGCGCGGGCGCATGGGATCAAGCTGAAACCCGCCAAGCGCATTTCGTCACTGCCGACGGCAACCTTGCTGGCGCAGCATCACAGCCCGCCGCTGGATCTGATGCTGAAAGGCATGTTGAAATACTCCAACAACCTGATGGCCGAGATGATCGGCATGGCGGCCACGGCCAAACGCGGCAAGCCTCCCAAGGGCCTGAAGGATTCCGCTGCTGAGATGTCGCGCTGGGCGCGGTCAAAATACGACGTCTCTTCGATCAAAATGGTGGATCATTCCGGCCTGGGAGAGGCTTCGCGGGTGGCGCCCAGCTCCATGCTGCGGGTCTTAGTGGCCGCCTATAAGACCGGGGCGC
>NZ_JBDWPJ010000092.1:0-39296 GCF_039971195.1 Pseudophaeobacter sp. | reverse complement strand
AGGATCAGACGCTCAACATCTGCCCGCTCGGCCGCCTGCACGGTCCAGATGGCACCAGGGAAATCCTGCATCGGCGTCATCGCCAAGGGCCCGCCAATCTGCAATTCAGGACGCCCGCGTACAAAGGCGATATGGGCATTGCGCCGGACCTTGTCGGCACGGATCCGGGACATGCCAGGGTCATCCTGAAAGGTAACAGTCCATTGTTTCATAACGCGCCTCGGCCTTGTCTTGCGATTTCCTCATAGAAAAAGCCTCATCCAATGAGAGCATAGGGCCAGATCCTAGCAGCGATACGGCCAGAGCCGGGCTGCACAGGGCACCTCGGCAATCCGCTTGCAGGCTAGCCAAGCTTCCCGGCGCGCATCAGCTTTTCGTGCTGTTGCAGGGCAAAGCGATCCGTCATGCCGGCAATATAATCCGAGGTGATCCGCGCCAGGGCGGTCTCATGCGTTGCGGCCTCGATTTCCCTATGCCAACGCTCTGGCATCTGCAAAGGATTGGCCAGGAAATAGGGAAACAGCGCCTCAACCACCGCCGCCATGCGGATCCTCACCTCCATCACCGAGGGGGCGCGATACATCCGGGTGAACAAAAAGGCGCGAATTTCCTTCAGGTCCCGCCACAGATCCGGCGAAAAAGCCACCACCGGCCGTCCCAGCTCACGCACCTCTTCGACGCTTTTCACACCACTGGCGGTCATGTTTTCCCGCGCAGTATCAATGACATCGCCCACCATGACCCCAAAGACCCGGCGCAGGGCCTCGTGGCGGCGGCGCAGCGGATCAAGACCGGGGTATTTGCCGTCAACCTTGGAATAGGAAGCCCCTATGATGGGCAGATGAGTGATTTCTTCATCTGTAAACAACCCGGCGCGCAGCCCGTCGTGCAGATCGTGGTTGTTATAGGCGATGTCATCAGATAGGGCCGCGACCTGTGCCTCGGCGCTGGCATGGGTATGCAGCTCCAGATCCATCGCCGCATTGCATTCCGCCAGTGCCCAGGGCAGATCCCCCACCACCGGGCCATTGTGTTTGGCGATGGCTTCCAGAGCCTCCCAGCTCAAGTTCAGCCCGTCGAATTCGGCATAGTGCCGCTCCAGGTTGGTGACGATGCGGATGGCCTGGGCATTGTGATCAAAGCCGCCATAGGGCTGCATCAACGCATGCAGCGCATCCTCGCCGGTATGACCAAAGGGCGTGTGGCCGAGATCATGGGCCAGGGCCACGGCCTCGGTCAGTTCCTGATTGAGCCCAAGTGCTGCAGCGATGGTGCGCCCGACCTGCCCCACTTCGATCGAATGGGTCAGCCGGGTGCGGTAATTGTCGCCTTCATGCTCCACAAAAACCTGGGTCTTGTGCTTGAGGCGTCGAAAGGCGCTGGCGTGGATGATGCGATCGCGGTCGCGCTGATAGGGAGAGCGAAAGCTACTTTCCTCCTCAGCGATCAGCCTGCCCCGGCTCTGGTCCGGTTTGGTGGCATAAGAGGCATGCATGACTAATCTTTCTCCCGTGCAATCTTGTCGTCTTGGCCGCACCTTTCTATATAATGGCTAGCGCCGCAATACAGCATTGGGAGAGACCAAATGCACCTGCCACCAAAAGTGACCGACCGGGCCTTCGCCCGCCTGACCGAAATTGGTGCTGCGACGCAGGGCCAGGCACTGCGGATCGCAGTCGAAGGCGGTGGCTGTTCTGGCTTTCAATACGAAATTGGTCTGGATGCGCCCAAGGAGGACGATCTGGTGCTCGAAGGCCAGGGCGAAAAAGTTGTGGTCGATACCATCTCTTTGCCCTTCCTGGAAAACGCAGTGATCGATTTCACCGAAGAGCTGATTGGCGCGCGGTTTACAATTGAGAACCCCAATGCCTCTTCCAGCTGTGGCTGCGGCACCTCCTTTTCGATGTAGCAACCGCCAGGATTGCCCTATGACCTCGGTCAGGCAGGCATGCGCGCCGGGCGTGGCGGGGCCTCGGCTGGGATCTGCGGCGCAGCACTGTTCTGCAACAGCTGCCCCCACAACAAAAACAGCCCCGATCCGATCACAATACCCCCCCCCAACCAGGTTCCCTGGCTTGGCATTTCGCCAAAGACCAAGGCGCCAATTGTCACCATCCATACAAATTGCAGATTCATCAGCGGTGTCACCACATAGGCGGGCAACAAACGCAAGGCGGCCACTGCCAACCAGCGGGCGACAAACAGCAGTGCCGCATAGCCAAAGGCCCAGGCCAGGTCCTGCAGGGGCATCGAGCGCCAGATGAAAGGCAGCACCGGCAGCATGGTCAAAGACAGAACCAGATTCGGGAAAAAGACCTGCGGCAAAAGATGCCGATCATACCGGCTGATGTAGCGCGCCAGGATCATCGATAATGTCCCACAGGTCGCCCCCAGCAAAGCCAGCAAGTGGCCTAGTTCTACAGCATACAGACCCTCTGGAAACAGAAACAAAACGCCGACAAAACCCAGCCCCAGAGCCAGCCAGGCCCAAAGACCAATCCGCTCTCGCAGGATCGCGCCCGACATCACACCTGCCAGCAGCGGCATCAGCCCGATAAACAGAAAAACCTGGGCAAAGGGCAGTAACCGGAAAGCATAAAAGAAACAAATCGCCCCCAGCAAGGCAGAGAGACTGCGCAGCCCCATGGCGCGTGGACATTTGGTTCGCCAGGGCCAAAGCCAGCGTTCTTCCTTCACCCCTGAACGGCTGTTCCCGCTCGCAGGGACCTGGCCCGTCCTCTTGTGTTTTCTTTGCCTTTGACAGCTGCTTGCCAGAACCGAAAACAGCGCAACTGCCGCCCCGGACAAGACATAGATCTGCGCCGCGCTGTAGCCACCCGCGAGCAGTTTGGTGATCCCATCGGCCGAGGAAATAACCCCCGTATAGGCGACCACCATGAAAGCTCCTAGAAGCGGAACGGCGGGGCGCATCATGCCCATTCTACCTGTTTTACGGTGCTCGAAACCCGACCAAGGCGGGCAAACCCTTCAAAAAATGCAGCAAACTCAGAACTGCTCTGCTCAACTTCGGTGAGGAACTCAGCGTCAGCCGTACTGAGCCGCGCAAAGATCTGTGGCCGCAGCCATTGCCAATCCGCTGCCTTGGTACCGAGCTGAAACACTGCCTGCGACAAACCATGCAAGATCCCAGCATGCCCAGAGCGCTGAAACCGAACCCCACCTTTGGGGACGGGCTTTTGAAAGGCAATTTCGCCGCTCAGCGCCTGATACCAGTTGCTGACAAGAAACATGTGATAATCGTCCTGCTGCAGGGCTGGCGCCGCCGCATCGTCACCGGCGAAAAGGGTAAAGCCTTGATGATGCGCCTTTAGCCAGCGCTCCCAGATCCGCGAGGGCTGGCGCCCGCCAAAGCGCAGCGCCACGCAGATTTCCGACAAAAGATCGGCATCGCGATCCAGAAAGGCCAAGAGCCCCACATGGGTAAGGCTCTGAATGGCACCGGCTGAGAGACCGGGATCACGCCGCCCATAGTCGGACAGGTAAAACACGATATGCGTGAGCTCAAAAGCGGCTTTGCGGTTGGGAATCGAAAACTGCGCGGTAGACTCCATAAAGCCATGCAAGCGCGCATCCAACCCCGGAACATCCAACGTCACGCCACGACGCGCCAGCAGGCGGCGGGCCTCGGCACGCTGCAGGTCCGACAGCTCATGATCTGCCAGCCCCTGGTCTTTGACCCATTGCGCCAACGCCTCGCTGGGGAGTGACGCCGTGTTTCGCCCATTCTGCAAAACCAATCCCAGGTCCTCAAGGTCCATACAAATCGACAGCACAAAACGGTAGTATTGACGGAAGAAACAAAGATGCCGATCGGCGCCGTGATAAAAGCCTCGCAGCGGTTCCAGCGCCACCGGATCAAGACAAGTGAGCTCTTCCCGGGCACAGCCGCTACTTTCAAAGATATTGAGAAGTTCTGCGTTTTCCTTCAGCCAGAAGACGTCTTCTTGTGCGCGCCGCTGGCTGGCAAAGGTGGTGATCAGTCGCGACAGCCCTACTGCACGTGACTGTGGCAACGTACCTTTGGGAAACTGCAATATCTTTGCCATCTCAGTGATCACCCTATTGAACACAAAAACAATTTCAGTTTTTCCGATCTGCAATCCCGGTTTCTCCGTTGCAAATCTGGTGGTTAAAACGCGCCCAGCCCAGGGCGCGCCTTAGTCTTGTTATCTTTGTCAGCTGCCCGACGAGAACAGGCCAACCTCTGCGCCGCTTTCAACACGTGTCACCATTGTCGGCGCCGAGCCTGAGGAAAACAGCTCAACCAGAGCGCCCGAAGCGCGGTTTCCGCCGCTTTGTGGCGCAGACCCCGAGGAAAACATCGTGGTGCCTTCGCCGCTCCAGCAGCTGGTCATTTCTGGCGCCGAGCCAGAAGAAAACAACTCAACCCCATCTCCCTGGAACAGGCTCTGGGCTTGGGCCAACCTATCATCCCCTGCAGGGTTTACGTCAAAAGAAGTGGTCAAAGTTTTTTGCAATACAGTCATTGGAACCTCCGTGGTTTTCAGATTTCACCCCAAAACGCTTGCACATTGATCCAAATCTTGAAAATAGCCTGCCACACTTTTAAGTTGCGAAACAATAGATACCCACGTCAACTTAATGTTGGACTTGGCTGGTGCATTTCAAATAACCAAATCAATCCCCAGCTGAAAAATATCTTACCCACAGGCTTGTAGATGCAAAGCATGTCCGTTTCGATAGCGGGATGCTTTGGGAGATCGCAAAGCCCTGCTAGCTGGAGGCCAAAAAAGGCAGCCCCGATTCGACAATGCCTCCCCTTGCTCTGACCCAACTATTCGGCGATAGATCGGGTTCAGAAATCCAACTTCCGCGCCAGGAGCTTCCACATGAAGATCGCCAGTTTCAACATCAATGGCATCAAAGCACGCGCTGCCGCGCTGCCACAATGGCTGGACGAGGCAAAGCCGGACGTTGTGGTGCTGCAGGAAGTCAAATCGGTTGACGAGGCCTTCCCGCGCGAGCTGCTTGAAGACCGTGGATACAATGTTGAGACCCATGGGCAAAAGAGCTTCAACGGGGTTGCGATCCTGTCAAAATTGCCGCTGGAGGATGTAATCCGTGGCCTGCCCGGCGATGAGGACGACCTGCAGGCACGCTGGATCGAGGCCACGGTGGTGGGCAAACAGGCCCTGCGTATCTGCGGCCTCTATCTGCCCAATGGCAACCCCGTTGAACTCACTCCAGCGGGGGCACCGGTTCCGGGCGGAAAATACGCCTATAAACTGGCCTGGATGGAGCGGATGCAGGCCCGCGCTTCAGAGCTGCTGGCAGCCGAGATCCCGGCGCTTATGGCCGGGGATTACAACATTATCCCCCAGGCAGAGGACGCCAAACGCCCTGACGCCTGGACCGAGGATGCGCTGTATCGGCCCGAAAGCCGCGCCGCCTATCAGCGGATCGTCAACCTTGGCTTCACCGAAGCCTTTCGGGCGCGACATCAGGGACCCGGACATTACTCATTCTGGGACTATCAGGCCGGGGCCTGGAACCGCGACGACGGCATTCGCATCGATCACTTCCTGCTCAGCCCACAGGCAGCCGATCTGCTGCAGGACTGTCAAATCGACAAAGAGATCCGCGGCCGTGACAAGCCATCCGACCATGTTCCGATCTGGGTCGATCTCGATATCTAAGGGGTTTTCAGTTTTCCAGACTGCGCTACGCTTTCATGGTGCATTTGCCAGGTGGCCTTGTCAAAGGTCTACCCTTGCGCGCGGGTGACATCGTGGCGGTAGATCCAGTCAAACTGCCCCACCATGCGCTGCGGCGCCAGATGTCCACCCAGCTTCAGGATCTGATGCGCGGGCCAGCGCAATGGCGCCCGCAAATGATACTTCCAAGCATTGCGGCTGGCCGCATCGACGATCTTTGACGCCCGCATTCGGCGACGGTCCTGATAGCGTGCCAGGGCCGCCGGAATGTCTTGCGCCTGCTCTTCCAGCGCCTCCCCCAGAACCCAGGCATCTTCGAGTGCCAGATTGCCCCCCTGTGCCATAAATGGCAGTGTTGGATGCGCCGCATCACCCAGCAAGGCCACAGCGCCCTGATGCCAGTGGCTCGCCACAGGGTGGCGGAACAACCCCCAGAGGGCGCAGTTTTCCACCTGTGATAACAGATACTGCGCCTCGCCGCCAAAACTGGCAAAGGCTGCGCGCAGATTGCTGGGGTCATCGGGGAAATGCCACCCCTCTTCGGCCCAAGCGCGGCGCTCTTGCACGGCAATCAGATTGACCAGCGATCCATCGCGCAACGGGTAAGCCACAAGATGTTGCCCCGGCCCCATAAAGACCTGCGCCTCTGCCGGGAACTTGCTGTGATTGGGAACAATCGCCCGCCAGGCCACCTGACGGGTAAAGAACGGCTGTCCTGTTTCATTCAGAGCCCTGCGCGCCTGAGAGTGCAGCCCATCGGCACCAATCACCAAATCGCCCCCACATTGTGCGCCATTGGCCAGATGCACCACCGGTTTGGGACAGGTCTCGACCCGTTCTACCTTTTGCAACAGCCGCACCTGCACCCCAGCATCGCGCGCCGCATCTGCCAGGATGCGGATCAGATCAGCGCGATGTACAAAATAGTACCTCAGGTCGCCAGCGTATTGGTCCAGATCCAGACGCAGCACCTCATTGCCATGGCGATGCCCTCGTAGTACCACAGCGCGGGCACGTTGCGCTCCCCAGGCCAATTCATCGGCCAGATCCAGTGCCGACAGCACCGCCATACCGTTGGGGGTGATCTGCAGCCCGGCGCCAACTTCCGAGACCACCTCAGCCTGTTCCAGCACGGTGACCTGTGCGCCTTTTCGTTGCAGCACCACCGCTGCCGCCAAGCCGCCAATGCCCGCGCCGATAATGGTGATATTAAGATGCTTCAGTGTCATTGCGGCCCGTCAGTTTTCGCTCATAAACTTTGCATAAACGAAAAACGCCGGAGCAACAGGCCCCGGCGTCATGGTTTTTTGTGATTGTTTGGAAAATCAGTCGTCGCGGTGCACTTTTTCGCGGCGCTCGTGACGTTCCTGCGCCTCAAGGCTCATTGTCGCATTGGGCCGCGCGTCCAGACGTTTGAGAGAAATCGGCTCGCCGGTCACTTCGCAGTAACCATATTCACCCTCGTCAATCCGACGGATTGCTGCATCGATCTTGGACACCAGCTTGCGCTGACGGTCCCGTGTCCGCAGCTCCAACGCCCGGTCGGTTTCTTCGCTGGCCCGGTCTGCCACATCTGGAATATTGCGGGTATTGTCCTGCAGCCCTTCGATCGTATCGCGGCTTTCAGCGAGCAAATCCTGCTTCCAATTCAGAAGTTTACGACGGAAATACTCAAGCTGCCGATCATTCATGAAAGGCTCGTCTTCGGCCGGACGGTAGTCTTCCGGCAGAAACATTTCTTGTTTCATTTCGGCTCCTTCGGTATCGCCCATTCTGTAGGTCTCTTCAATCTTCGCCATACATCCTGGCTCCCCATGCCGCTGCGTTTATCCCCTGACAAGCAGATTGTCACTACACAATAGTAAAGAGACCGGGTTAAAACCGTGCTAAATGCGCCAGATCGCAGCACCAATCGCAGGAGATGTATATTAACTATGCAATTTCAGGGCACTAAAGACTACGTCGCCACCGATGACCTGAAGGTCGCCGTCAATGCAGCCGTCACGCTGGAACGTCCGCTTCTGGTCAAGGGTGAACCTGGCACCGGCAAGACCGAATTGGCCCGCCAGGTGGCAGATGCCCTGGGGCTGAAGATGATCGAGTGGAACGTAAAATCCACCACCCGGGCCCAGCAGGGCCTCTATGAGTATGACGCCGTCAGCCGGTTGCGCGACAGTCAGCTGGGCGAAGAACGCGTCCATGACGTCAAGAACTACATCAAAAAAGGCAAGCTCTGGGAGGCCTTTGAGGCCGAAGAGAAGGTCGTGCTGCTCATCGACGAGATCGACAAGGCTGACATCGAGTTCCCAAATGACCTGTTGCAGGAACTCGATAAGATGGAATTCCACGTCTATGAGACGGGGGAAACCATCCGGGCGGTCAATCGCCCGATCATGATCATCACCTCCAACAACGAAAAAGAACTGCCAGACGCCTTCCTGCGGCGCTGCTTTTTCCATTACATCCAGTTCCCAGATGCCCAAACGATGAAAAAGATCGTTGCGGTACACCACCCGGACATCAAGGACTCTCTGCTGACGGCGGCGCTGACGCAGTTTTATGAAATCCGCGACACCGCGGGTCTGAAGAAAAAGCCCTCGACCTCTGAGGTTCTGGACTGGCTCAAGCTGCTGCTGGCCGAGGATCTGACCCCCGAAGATATCGCCCGCGACGGAGCGGACGCCTTGCCCAAACTGCATGGCGCCCTGCTGAAAAACGAACAGGACGTACATCTGTTCGAGCGGCTTGCCTTTATGGCGCGCGGGCGCCGGTAACCTCTGAAGCCGGGGCTTCCTGGCCTGGTTTTTTCACTCATTACGGGAGTCTCCTCAAAAGGATGGCTCCCGTTATCTTTTCCTGTGGCTGTTTTCCTGCTTCACCTTGTGTTCAAACTTGCGCCCTATTGTTCTCTGCGCACAGAAATGATGTATTGATCTAACGCCTTTAGAGCCCCAGACGCCGAATTTTGGAGTCCTTTGCAATGCCCGTGACAACTCAGCCTGTTTTTGAAGGGGTGCTCTGGTATGACATCCGGGGGTCACTGTGAATTTCAAGAAAATGAAACTGCACCGGCTGGGGCTTGTCGCTACTCTGCTGGGTCTCACGACACTTGTGACCGGCTGTGATCTGCCAGAGCGGGCAAAACCTGCAAGTCGCGCGGCACAGGCCCTCAGCACCCTGCCCCCGGCCAAGGCCTTTTCTGCGCCACGCCCTCAGCCGCCCCGGCGCTCCAACAGCGATATTGCCCGCGACTTTCTCGACCTGCATTTCAAACTGGAAGGCGGCACGGTACTGCCGGTCTTTACCCGCTTTGAGCGCCCTATTCGGGTGCGGGTCACCGGCTCTCCGAGTGCCAGCTTTAACCAGGATCTCAACCGTATCCTGAAGCGGTTCCACCAAGAGGCGGGAATAGACATCCAGCGGGTTGGCACTGGCCCGGCAGAAATCACCATCCAAGCGGTATCCAGCCGCGCTATTCAGCGCGCCCTGCCCAAGGCCGCCTGTTTTGTGGTGCCCAATGTCGACTCTCTAGCCGAGTTGCGACGCAAACGGCGCAGCCCCGATACTGACTGGTCGCGCCTGCGCAGCCGCGAAAGACTGGCGATCTTTGTACCAATTGACGTCAGCCCGCAAGAGGCCCGCGATTGCCTGCACGAAGAACTGGCTCAGGCGATTGGCCCACTCAACGATCTATACCGCTTGCCGGATTCCGTCTTCAACGATGACAATGTGCATACCGTGCTGACTGGGTTTGACATGCTGGTGCTGCGCGCCACCTATGCACCAGAGCTGCACACCGGCATGAACCGCGCGGAAGTCGCCGCTGTTTTGCCCGGCCTTTTGATGCGGCTGAACCCGGCTGGAAACCGCATCTCCTCGCAGCCGCTGCCAGCCACCCCCCGCAGCTGGATCGATGCAATTGAAACCGCCCTGGGGCCCGGCACCACTCTGAATACCCGCAAACGGGCGGCCAATCAGGCGGCGATCCTGGCCAGCAATCTGGGCTGGTCCGACCATCGCCGCGCCTATAGCCACTACGTTTTGGGCCGGATGATCCAGGCCGATGAGCCCGAACTGGCGCAGCGCCATTTTCAGACCGCGCTTAAAACCCTACGCCAAACCCCCGGCAGCGAGTTGCACCAGGCCTTGATCAGGCCGCGAATGGCCGCTTATCAGATCGCCCGCGGCGATGGCGAAGCTGCGCTGCAATACATCAACCCGGTGATGCCGGTTGCCACCCGTCACGAGAACGCCGCCCTGCTGGCCACCTCTTTGTTGATCAAGGCCGAAGCGCTGGACCTATTGGGCCAATTTGCCACTTCCAATACGGTGAGACTGGACAGCCTTGGATGGGCGCGCTACGGGTTTGGCCCGGATTGGGCGGTGCAATCCAAGGTCCGCGAAGTTGCGGATCTGCGCCCCTCAACCAACTGACAAACGCGCGAAAACAGGCGGAAACAACATGATCGTAATTGGCGCAGTGCTGCTGGGGATCCTTTTGGGGGTCTATAATGCGCGAAAACGTGGCGGCAATGTTGCAGATATTCTGCAATATGGCGCTGTCTATGCCATCGCTTTTGGTATTGTGGCGGTCATTGCCACTATCGTGATCCATCGCGTGCTGGCCTAACCGCCGCGAAAGGCCTTTGTCATGTTTCAGCCCTTCTTTGAGAATCTGCGCAATGCCTCAATTCCGGTTTCGCTGCGGGAATACCTCACCTTTCTGGAGGGGATGAAAAAGGGCCTGGTGACCTATGACATCGAGGCTTTCTATTTTCTCGCCCGCGCAGCCATGGTCAAGGATGAGCGCAATATCGATAAATTTGATCGCGCCTTTTCCGCCACCTTCAAAGGCCTGGAAGCGATCCCCAATTCTGCCGTGATGGACGCAGTAGACATTCCCGAGGAATGGCTGCGCAAAATGGCCGAAAAGCACATGACGCCGGAAGAAAAGGCCGAGATCGAAGCCATGGGCGGCTTTGAAAAACTGATGGAAACCCTGAAAGAGCGGCTCGAAGAGCAAAAGGGCCGCCATCAGGGCGGCAGCAAATGGGTCGGCACCGCCGGCACTTCGCCCTTTGGCGCCTATGGGTACAATCCCGAAGGGGTGCGCATCGGCCAGAAGGAAAGCCGCCACCAGCGCGCGGTCAAGGTCTGGGACAAGCGCGAATTCAAGAACCTCGACGGGGATGTCGAACTGGGCACCCGTAACATCAAGGTGGCGCTGAAACGCCTGCGCCGCTGGGTGCGCGAAGGCGCCCATGAAGAGCTGGATCTCGACCATACTATTCGCTCCACCGCAGAGCATGGCTATCTGGACGTCAAAACCCGCCCCGAACGCCACAACGCGGTCAAAGTGCTGTTGTTTCTGGATGTTGGCGGATCAATGGATCCCCATATCAAAGTGGTGGAAGAGCTGTTCTCGGCCGCCCGCACCGAATTCAAGCATCTGGAATATTTCTACTTTCACAACTGCCTTTACGAAGGCGTCTGGCGCGACAACCGCCGCCGCTGGGAGGCGCAGATGCCCACCCATGAGGTGCTGCGCACCTATGGGCCCGACTACAAATGCATCTTTGTCGGCGATGCCTCCATGTCGCCCTATGAGATCGCCTATCCAGGTGGTGCCAATGAGCACTGGAACAAAGAGGCCGGCCAGGTCTGGCTGCAACGGGCCCGCGACCAATGGAGCAGCAATCTCTGGATCAATCCGGTACCAGAAAAGCACTGGGACTACACCCATTCCATCGGTATGGTCCGGGAGATTTTTGAGGACCGCATGGTGCCAATGACCCTCACCGGCCTCGAAGAAGGCATGAAGGAACTGACGCGGTAGGGGACTGATTTGCATCAGGTCAGAGGTACAATTCTAAAGCTGTTCTCGGTCATCGCCTTCATGGGCGCGACTTTCTTGTTTGTCGCGCAACGTGATCCTGAATTCAGTGTTTTCGACCATCTACCCAGCCTCGCGATTGGCAGAGGAACCGCATACATTCTTGGACCAGCGATTAGCTGGCTCGTCCTGCTCTCAGTGCTCGCCCTAGGTGTTTTACTCTGGCGCAGTGGCTCCCGGCTTTCACGTCACGGGGAGACAAAAGACCCAAACAGGGC
The DNA here is from genome assembly GCF_039971195.1 of Pseudophaeobacter sp. GTDB lineage: Bacteria > Pseudomonadota > Alphaproteobacteria > Rhodobacterales > Rhodobacteraceae > Pseudophaeobacter. The sequence continues at coordinate 27,489 of NZ_JBDWPJ010000092.1, read as the reverse complement.
ACAAGGCAGACCGGGAGACTGATCTTTCTGTCCTGTTTCATCTCACTGAAAGACCGCAGTAGGATTAGTCCAACTCGGTCCAGGGCCAGGGTTTCACATTGCTGGCGGCCATCTGGTAACGCGCCGCCTTGGCGATCCAGATGCCGAGGTCAGTGCCAAAATCTGCCAACCGCTCGTTTGGTTCCTTGTTGATCAGCATAACAATGAACTGCAGCACCGTAGCCGTTGCCAGAACCGAATGGGCCAGGGAGATCAGCACCGTAATCAGGATCATATAGAGGAACCGCGACAGAAGGCTTTCCTTCTCCTCCGGTTCAAACTGCTCCCCGTGCAGGCGGCCATCAATATTGTCGGGATCAGTCATGGTTGCACTCACTCACCTTTGGGTCTGCCCCGTTCTAACATGCAAACCCCTTGAGAAAAGAACAGATTTGGGGATCTCTTGCGCACCCCATCCGCCTTTTTTATCGCTGCTTAGCTCCGAGCACCCTACGATGGAGCCATGCACTGCTTAACTCTCACTCTGACATGACAAATATACCCCGCAGATTTGGACCACTCACATTTGGTCCTGTACCGATCCAGGCCGGTGGTGCAGTGGTGCTTGACGCTATTCCCTAAAATTGACCGATTAATCTCAACTTGATTTTTAATTTTTGTGCCTATGGTGAACCCTTAGTTGGTTTCCTAGGAGTAAATGGGTTTGTGGTTCCTTCATCAGCTCAACCGGTTCAAGGTTGAACTCTTCATCATCTGCACTACGGTACTGACCTTTCAGATCGGCGCAGAGTTGGAACTGTTTGAAGAGTTCTACGAGTTCACCCGCGCCCATGAAGATATGGAACTCGACGAGGTCGCCATTCTTGGCCTCAATGTCCTGGGGGCCCTGCTCTGGTATCTGATCGTCTACACCAAGCGGCTGAACCGGGCCATCGCAGAACGGGATATAGCCGAGCAAGAGGCGAAACGGATTGCCCGCCACGACGCGCTGACTGGGCTGGCCAATCGCAGCGCCTATACCGAGCACCTGTCCGAAACTTCCCAGCATGATGTGACCATCTTGGTTGTCGATCTGGACAGATTCAAAGCAATCAATGATCTGCACGGACAGGCCTGTGGGGACTATGTTCTGATCGAAGTCGCCAACCGTATTCGGCTCGAGCTGGAGTCTGCTGATTTTGTCGCCCGTTTGGCTGGTGATGAGTTTGCCATCGCCCTGGCTCCAGGCGCCAGTATTGAGCGCTGCGAAAGCCTGGCCCGCCGCGTTTCTACCGCCCTGGCCCAGCCGTTTTCTTACGAGCAAAAACGGCTCTGGATCGGGGTGCACATCGGCCTTGCCAAGGCGGAAAAGAACAGCACGCCCTCAGCTGCCCTGCACCTTGCCGGTCAGGCGCTGAACTCCGCCAAACGCAAAGGTCGGGGGCAGTTCTCCTGGTATGACGCCGCGCTGGATGAAAAGGCAAAAACCCAGAGCCTGCTGGAACAAGACCTGCGCATGGCCCTAAAGAATGGCGATTTCGAAGCCTTCTTCCAGCCGATTGTGGATGTTTCCACAAAACGCCTGGTCGGGTTTGAAGCCCTGTCCCGCTGGACTCATGCCACGCATGGGCCGATCTCGCCAGAGGTGTTTATCCCGATCGCCGAAGACGCCGGGCTCATAGATACTCTAGGCTGGCAGATCCTGACCAAGGCCTGCGTTGTGGCCAGCAAATGGGACTCTTCGCTGAAACTGGCTGTGAACTTCTCGCCAGTTCAGTTCCGCGACCGCCATCTGGTAGATTCGATCCGCGACATCCTGATCAAAACCGAGCTGGACCCGCGCCGTTTGGAGATCGAAGTCACCGAAAGTGCGGTCATCCTGGATATTGACCTGGCCAAAAAATCCATCGTCGCCCTGCGCGAATTGGGCATCACAGTCGCTTTGGATGATTTTGGCACCGGCTTCTCTTCACTGTCGAACCTGCGCACATTGCCTTTTGACAGGGTGAAAATTGACCGTAGCTTTATCTCTGGCATCAGCGAAAACCCGGACAATCAAAAGATCGTTGCAGGTATTCTGGCGATGGCAGAAGGGTTGGAGCTTGCGGTGACAGCGGTCGGGATCGCATCCTCCGAAGACTTGGAATATCTGCAAGGCCTCCACTGCGCTTATGGTCAGGGCTTCCTTTTTGCCAAACCTATGAGCGCCGAGGAAACCAACTGGCTGCTTGAGACCAAATGGTCCGAAATGTACCAGGTTGATACGCCAGTCTTGCCGGGTGATGAAGAAGAAGCGCCAAAGGCGGGCTAATCTTTCCAACCCTTCGGGGCGCCTCCCCCTTGCCACTGGCACGTCGCACCCGCATATCTAACAGATGTTGCGTTTTACCCCGATCCTATTGGCCGTGATCTATGGCCTTGTGATGTACCGGATTTCTGTCTGGCGCACCCACCGCGAGCTGGATGCCCGCTCGACCGAGCTGGCGGATGCCAAGCTGCGCCGCCTGACAGATCGGATGGCCGCGGCGTTGGAAATCGACCGCATCCCGGTCTTTATCTACGAAGTAGACCCGGTAAACGGGCTGGCGGCTCCGGATGGGCGAATTTTCATCACCCGTGGCTTTTACCGAAAGTACCAGAATGGCGAGGTCACCGAAGCTGAGCTGGCCTCGGTCATCGCCCATGAGATGGGTCATGTGGCCCTGGGCCATGCCAAAAAACGCGTCATCGATTTTTCCGGCCAAAACGCCCTGCGCACCGCGCTGATGATGGTGCTCGGGCGCTACATTCCTTTTGTCGGGCCCTGGATCGCCGGGCTGCTGGCCAATCTGGTGGCCTCGCGCCTGTCGCGCAATGATGAATATGAGGCGGATGAATATGCCGCCGCGCTGCTGGCCAAATCCGGCATCGGGCTGGAGCCGCAAAAGAGCCTGTTTCGCAAGCTCGAAGATCTGACGCAGGCGCGGGCGGGCATGGCCCCGGCCTGGCTGATGTCGCACCCAAAGACAGAAGAGCGTATCGCAGCCCTGGAACGGCTGGAGGCGGGCTGGAACAGCCACTGACATGACGTTATTGCCCCTATGGGAGCTTTGCCTCTTGTCAGTGCCGCTGCCAGCCCCCAAATCAGAACTTCCCGTGACTGGAAGCCTTGATTGGACCCTCTGATGCTCTACTCCCTGCTTGATCTTGCCCCGGTGCCCGAGGGCAGCGAAATACCGCAGTCTTTCAAAAACAGCTCCGATCTGGCGCAACAGGCCGAAGCCTGGGGCTATCACCGCTATTGGCTGGCCGAGCATCACAATATGCCCGGCATCGCCAGTGCGGCCACCGCCGTTTTGATCGGCCATATTGCCAGCCAGACCAAAACCATCCGTGTTGGCGCCGGCGGCATCATGCTGCCCAACCATGCGCCCTATATGGTGGCCGAAGCCTTTGGCACACTCGCCGCCCTGCACGGAGATCGTATTGACCTTGGCCTTGGTCGCGCTCCCGGAACCGATATGCAAACCGCCCGCGCCCTGCGTCGCGGCATGGCCTCTGGCCACGGGGCACCTGACAGTTTTCCGCAGGATGTGGTTGATCTCATGGGTTTCTTGGGCCCGCTGGATCCAGAGGCCAGGGTTCGTGCCTTTCCAGGCCAGGGCAGCAATGTGCCAGTCTGGATCCTCGGCTCCAGCCTCTATGGCGCACAGCTGGCCGCACAACTGGGGCTGCCTTATGCCTTTGCCTCGCATTTTGCGCCGCAAGCGCTGGAAAAGGCGTTAGATCTCTATCGCCGCGCCTTCCGCCCCTCTGCCTACCTCGACAAGCCCTATGCCATGATGGCGGTGAATGTCTTTGGTGCGGAAACAGAGGCCGAGGGCATCCGCCTGCGCACCACAATGCAGCAGGCCTTTGCCCGGCTACGGCTGGGCCAGCCCGGCAAGCTGCCCCGCCCAGTGGATGACATTGCTGAACATCTTTCGCCGCCAGTACTGGCCGGGGTAAACGAAGCACTGACCATCTCTGCCACTGGCAGCCCTGAAACAGTACAGCAAGAACTGTCCGACATCCTCACCCGCTACGCTCCGGATGAGGTGATCATCACTGGCCAGATCCACGATCACCACGCCCGGCTGCGCTCGTTCGAGATTGCCGCCAAAGCCCTACAGGCGCTTTAGCGCATTCAGGTCGCGGCGAGCGCCTTGGCCAATCGTGGCAACCGCGCCTTTTTCAGCAGGGGTCGGATCTCCCAGCCACCGCCGGACAGGCGGTTGGCTTCGGCCAGAACCTGCTGCCCCAAGGCCTCCAACCCCTCTGGGTCTTTGAGCCAAAGATCATAGAGCAGCTGATCCGGCCCCAGCCGTTCCAGCCCCTCTTCGGCCAGGGTCTGGCGGGGGAAATCCTTGTTGTTGACGGTGACAATGGCGTCGGCATGACCGGTGATAGCGGCGGCCAATACATGCACATCCGCAGCATCCGGCAGGTAAAGCCGAGCCTCAGTCCCCGGGGATGGCGTCACCTCTGCCAGCGGCCATGCGGCCTTCAGCAAAGCGACCTCGGAGCGGGCCTGCGCCGCCCCAACGGGGCCAAGCTTCAGCGCCGCGCGGCTCCACTCTTCCAGAATGCGGGCAGACCACAGCGGGGTAAATGCGCCAATACGCGCCGCCCCGATCAGCATTTCGCGCATGACGGTAGGGTAAAGCACGCAGGTGTCCAGCAACAGCTTCATCAGAAGGGCTCAGTCCAGGCGGAAGAACACGGACTTCAGATAGCCGCTTTCGGCCAGCTGCGGCAATTGCGGATGATCCGGCCCGGCATAGCCGGTATGGATCAACTGTCCGCGGCGCCCAGCGCGGCCAATACCCCGGGCCGAGGCATTTCGGAACCGCGACAGATCCGCCGCATGAGAACAGGAGCAGAGGCCAATGTAGCCACCGGGTTTCACCAGGGGGGCCGCCAGCTTGGCAATCCGCTCATAGGCGCGCAACCCGGCCTCCAGCGCTGGTTTGGAGGGGGCAAAGGCGGGGGGATCGCAGATCACCACGTCAAAGCTGCGGCCCTCAACAGCCAAAGCCGCCAGTTGATCAAAGGCATCGCCCTGACGCGCGGTGAAGCTCTCGCCATAGCCGGAAGCCTGGGCGCCCTGCCCGGCCAGTTCCAGCGCCGCCGCCGAACCATCCACGCAGGTGACAGTGCCCGCTCCGGCTGCGCGCATTGCCAGGCCAAAACCGCCCACATGGGAAAACACATCCAGCACATCACCGCCCTGCGGCACCAGACGGGCAGCAAAGGCGTGGTTTTCGCGCTGGTCATAAAACAGCCCGGTTTTCTGCCCACCTGTGAGATCCGCCATATAGGTGGCCCCGTTCATCTGCACCTCTATCGGCGCAGTTGGGGTCTCACCCAGCAGGGTGAGGCTCTCATCATCCAGGCCTTCCAACCCACGGGTCCGCCCAGAAGCGTTTTTGAGAATGATGCTACAGCCAGTCACCGCAGCCAGGGCAGAGGTCAATTCGCTCAGATACATCTCGGCCCAGGCAGCATTGGGCTGCACCACGCAGGCACTGCCAAAGCGGTCGATCACCACACCGGGCAGACCGTCGGCCTCGGCATGGACCAGACGATAGAAAGGCGCGTCGTATAGGCGTTCACGCAGGTCAAAGGCACGGGCAATGCGGGTTTCAAACCAGGCCTGATCAATCACCGCACCGGGGTCACGATCCAGTATCCGGCAGATGATCTTGCTTGTGGGATTGACCGCAACGGTCCCCATTGGCGTCTGCGCCTCGTCCAACAGCACCGCAAGACTGCCAGGGTCTAGCTTACGCGTGCGCCGGTCGGTGACCAGCTCGTTGGAATAGACCCATGGAAACCCGTGGCGCAGGGCGCGGGCATTGGCTTTGGGCAGGAGTTTTACGCGGGGGCGCTCGGGCGCGGGGGATGTGGCTGTCATAGCTCCTCTTAGCCGCAAGAGTGCAACAGGGAAAGGGGGCCTGCACCGCTGTACCGCCCCCTTTCCTGTCAATTCAGCATCAAGATGCGCCTAAAACTGGATCACAGCTTGTTCAGTGCCTGGATCAAACCGCCACGGCGGGCTTGCCGTGTGCCCGGAGCCAGGATCTCTTGCTGGATCACCTGAGCCAGGAATTCCGTGATCCGCACTTTTTGCGTCTGCCCTTCGGCCATGGCTGTCAGTGCTCTTTGCCCCCCATAGGCGGTGAGGTCCGCTTCAATCTCGCGCGGTTCGGTCAGGGCAGCGCCAGTCTGTGCATCGCGCAGCACCATGGTAAAGGCGATGGCATGCACCCCTCCCGTGGTATAGCGCGCCTTTTGCGTCAGGGCGTGGAACCTGAGGACCTCAACTTCCAGCTCGGCCTCTACCGGCCCGGTGAGCGGCTGCACGCCTGCGTCCAAAGCGGCCTGTACAATCGCCAGTACCTGCGCATGGCGATCCCCCATGGGATCCTCGCGCCAGACAATGTCCCCCTGTGGAAGGTAACGATTGGCTTCAGAGACCTTCAGAGCGCGCGGCACCTCTACGGTCACTTTGCTGATCGAGAGATCAGCCCCGCGCACAGAACCAATGGCAGAACCATCATCCAGGCTCCCAGCGGCCACAACGGGGGTGATCGATTGAGGCTGTAGCTCTGGCGCCAGCCCATCAATGGCTTCAAAACCCTCAGCGATTGTAGCCTGGTTTTGCGGCAGGGTCTCAAACGGGACGTTGCGCGAGGCGGTATCAACGCTGGCACAGGCCGAGAGGCTACAGCCAAGGGCGGTGAGGAAAAGGGTGCGAAGGGTCATCATTGCTCTGCTCCTTGGCCTATCGCCGGGAAAGTCCGGCAATACGGGCGGTTAAGGACAACCTGATCCGCAAAGGGGGCAGGATTGAGACAATTTTAGTCCAATTTAACGAAATCTTAATCCAACAGCAGCCTTCAGCTGGACCGTCCCCGGGAGACGCCCGAAACAGGCCCCAGCATGGAGCAGGCGAAACCCGTCAGGAACGACTCACAGCCTCCTCTAGTCACGAGGGCGAGAGCGCCAGCCGCCACGACGGCGCGGCTTTGCTTGTTCCGCCCGCCCCTGCTGCAGAACCTCCGTCATCGGGTGATTGGCGGGCTCAGTCCTGTAGTGCTCCAGCAACTGCTCAATCGCCTGGTGACTGTCCACCCCTACAGGCAGGCTCAGCGCCCAATCCAGAAAGATGCTGCGACACTGGCTCTCGGTGATGCCCTCGATCCTATAGGCTTCGCATATCAGTTGTTTGTGGTCGAGTTCAGCCAGTTTCTGCATCTGCGTTCTCCTCCAGACAGCGGGAAATGATCTCCCCAGATTCCCCATAGGCCTTTTGCAAGGCCTGCTCCAGATCTTCCAATGTCTCAAATCCAGCGCCGCGGCTCAGAAACTGGGCACCGCCCTCTCCCAAGACTTCCCGGTCAAGCGTCGTTCCGGTCACCAGACGCGCCGCAGTCTGCACTGACCAATATAGCGCATAGGACGTCTGCAAAACCTGTGCATCAGCGGCATCCAGCCAGCCATGAGCGACCGCAGCGTGCAACCCGCTTACCACGTCACGTGTGACGGCTTTGGACAAAAGTGCACCGGCCTGTGACAACAGTTCAATATCCATCATCCGCCCAGCCCCGGTTTTGGCATCCCAAACCCCAGCCGGAGATTTGGCGGCCGCCAAGCGTTGCCGCATATTTGCCACCTCAGCCAGGATCTGCCCCTTGGATCTGTCCTGAGCCAGGATCTCCTCCCGAAAGCTGTTGAACACTTGAACCAAGGCTTCTGGTCCGGCCACGGCTCTGGCGCGGGTCAGGGCAAGATGCTCCCAGACCCAGGCCTCGTTCTGCTGGTAGTGAGTGAAGCTGGGCCAACTGGTAGCAACCGGGCCTTTATTGCCCGAGGGGCGCAGGCGCATATCGACCTCGTAGAGCCGCCCCTGCGACATTGGCGCCGACAGTGCCGTAATCAGGGCCTGGGTCAACCGAGCGTAGTAAGGCCGGGTAGCCAGAGGCTTGCGCCCCTCAGAGGTCTCTGCCCCTTCGGGATCGTAAAGCACGATAATGTCGAGATCAGACTGCGCATTGATCTGCGCCGCGCCAAGCGAGCCCATGGCGATCACAGTTGGGCCACTGCCCGGCGGCGGGCCGTGTTTGATCGAAAACTGGCTGACCACGCGGGGCAGTATCGCCGCGATCACGGCTTCGGCCAGTTCGGCATATTGCGCCCCAGCGGTCCGTGCATCGATCAATCCGCGCAGATGATGCACCCCGATGCGGAAATGCCATTCCTTGCACCAGCGGCGCGCCGTGTCGAGCTGGGTCTCATAGTCGCCCTCCAACGCCAAAACTGCGTCCAGTTCCCGCTCCAGGGTCGCACCACCGGGCCAGTCTTCAAAAAAGCTGCCGCCAATGACCGCGTCAAAGACACTGGAATTGCGGGACAAAAAGGCCGCCAGCGCATGGGAGGTCCCGACGATATCCACCAAGAGATCCAACAGCTGTGGATTGGCCTCAAACAGGGAAAACAGCTGCACACCAGCCGGAAGACCTGCAAGGAAGCCGTCCAGTGCCAGCAAGGACTCCGCCGGTTTGGCGGTGCGGGCCAGGCGGTTCAACAGCTCTGGCTTCAGTCGTTCAAAAATCTGTGCGCCCCTTTGGGAGCGCAGCGCCGGATAGGTCGGCCAGCGCCCGATGATGGCCTCGTCCAGCCCATCTGGAACATCAGTCTTGGGTGCTGGCGCCGCATCAGGGGCAAAGAAGTCCTCTGTCATGTCGTGAACTTCAACCAATCGGCGGTGGATTTTTGCCTGTAGCTCTGCGGGATCCTCTCCCATCAGACAGGCAACGCGGGCAATCCCCTCTGCTGAATTCGGCATGTCATGGGTCTGGGCGTCATGGACCATCTGGATCCTGTGCTCGACCTCGCGGTGCGCCCGGTAGTGGGTGCTGAGCGCTATTGCAACATCCTCCGGGATCCAGCCCTTGCCCGCCAGTGCCTCAAGCCCCTCTACAGTGCCGCGCAGCCGCAGGCTCTCATCGCGCCCCCCGGCAATCAGCTGGCGGGTCTGGGTGAAGAATTCGATCTCGCGAATGCCACCACGGCCGAGTTTCATATCATGACCCGGTACCGTAATCGGCCCCCCTGTGCCTTTGTTTTCGCGAATGCGTAGGCGCATGTCATGGGCGTCCTGGATGGCGGCAAAATCCAGATGGCGGCGCCAAACAAAAGGCCGAAGCGTTTTGAGAAAGGCCTCTCCCGCAGCCAGATCCCCGGCGCAGGGACGTGCCTTGATATAGGCCGCCCGTTCCCAGGTGCGCCCCAGGCTTTCATAATATCGCTCCGCCGCCTCCATCGCCAGACAGACTGGGGTGACCGCCGGATCCGGGCGCAGGCGCAGATCGGTGCGGAATACATAGCCATCAGCGGTCCGGTCACTCAAGGTTGCGCACATGTTCCGAGTGGCGCGCACCATGCCTTGCCGCACTTCAAAAAACACATCCGGGTCATAGCGGGTCTCATCAAACAGGCAGATCAGGTCAATATCAGAGCTGTAGTTCAGCTCATAGGCGCCCATCTTGCCCATGGCGAGGATGGTCAGCCCCCCGGCGGTCTCCACATCCGCCTCGGTTAGGCCCGAGAGTTTCTTTCGCCGGATCAAGGTGGCAATTTCAGCCTTGATCGCAACATCAGCCCCCAAGGCGCCAAAATCGGTAAGCGCAGTGGTCACCTGTTCGAGGCTCCAGCCGCCAGAAACATCACAAAGCGCAGTCAACAAGGCCACACGACGCTTGGCCTGGCGCAATCCGGGTTTCAACTGATCAGGGGCCAGCGTACGGCACTGATCAAAAACCTGCGCCAGGGCCGTTTTGGGATCCTCCAGCGCCGGTCCAATCCAGGGGGCTTCTTGCTCTAACAGGCGCCTTAAATAGGGGCTGGAGCCAGCGGCCCCTGCGATCAACTGCCCAGCCTCCTGATCAAGACCGGGAACCAGGTCGCGGGTTTCAGCAGCAAGAGCGGCATCATAGGCACGGGGAAGTCGGGTGATTTGCAGGCGATCAGACATGGGAAAACACTGTGCTTCCATCGCGCTAAGGTCAATCCGAGAAGCGCCCTGGCGCGGCAAGAAAGCGCAAGTCACCCAGGGGAAATAGCTGCCCTAAGGTAAGGAATACCTGCCTTCCCTTTCTAGGCTCCAAGCTCCTACACTGGACGCGCTGCTATGCTTGTCATTTGTTTCTTTATTGACGAGTAATGAGTGCGGTGCTTCTTGTTGTCCCAAACGAGGTATTTTCCTCGACATCTGGGTGGAGCACCGAGATTTGTTTATGTGTTTGTCATCCCGGCAAAGCGTAGCAGCATCATCCCCTTCCATAGCCCAACCCTTAAGATGCTACTAAGTAGCCTGATTTGGTTTTGTTATTTCACGCGCCCTGGGACCATCAACAAGGTAGGGTGCCACGCCCTGAATTATCTACCAACTAGTAGGTTGTTTTTCTTACCGTACCTCCTACATTCCTTTTGTGACCCCCGTTAGACGCCCTCTGCCTCTGTCCCGCAGCGACATATCCCACCTGGAGTATTGCCGCAAAAACACGGGCCAAGGGGCACTTTTAAAGCAGGAGATAAGTTAATGGAAATTAACGCTGATTTCACCAAGCGCATAGTGGTTCATTCCGCTGACATGCCCTGGGTGGCCTCCCCCATGGCAGGGGTTGAACGCCGTATGCTGGACCGCATTGGGGGGGAGGTCGCCCGCGCCACCACCATTGTCAGATATGCGCCTGGCAGTCATTTCTCGGCACATACCCATACCGGGGGCGAAGAGTTCGTGGTTCTTGATGGGGTGTTTCAAGATGAACATGGCGACTATCCAAAGGGCACCTATGTCCGAAACCCACCCACCACCAGCCACACGCCCGGATCAGAGATCGGCTGCACGATCCTGGTGAAGCTTTGGCAATTTGACATGCAGGACCGCAGCCAATTCCGCAAAGACATGGTGCAGGAGTTAAGCGCCAATCCGCAGGGCAGCTTTTCGGTTGAGTTGCACAGGGACGACCGTGAAGTGGTGAGCTTTCACCAGCTCCCACCGGAAGCGCCACTTGATGTTTCGGCCCCCGGTGGCATCGAGCTGCTGGTGCTGAGCGGTGGCCTGACCGAAGGCGACGATCAGTTAAAGGAAGGGTCCTGGCTACGCCTTCCTGAAGGGCAGAGGCTGACAGGCTCAACAGGACCAGAAGGTGCCGGCTTTTGGATGAAAACCGGCCACCTGCCCTATGCCAAAGCGCCAACAGGATGATGAAAACGGGTATCGCCATCATCGGTGGAGGGCTCTCCGGCCTGGCGCTGGCCCGCCATCTTGACCGGGCTGGGCAAGACTACCAGCTTTTTGAAGCCCGTGACCGTCTAGGGGGCCGCGCCCACTCGCTCGAATACGGGAACGCGGGCTTTGATCTCGGGCCCTCCTGGTTCTGGCCGGGACAAGAACGGATGACAAAACTGGTGCAAGAGCTTGATCTCGAAAGGTTTGATCAATACGCCAGCGGCGCCCTTTCCTATGAGACGGACACCGGAGAGGTTGTGCGAAATGCGGGTTATGCTTCGATGCAGGGCTCCTGGCGGCTCAAAGAAGGCATGCAGGGGCTGATCAAACGCCTCGCCGCCCAATTGCCTGCCGCGCGGTTGCATCTTGGCCAGGCGTTGCTCGAGGTGGCACAGGACGGGGGGCTCAGGTTCAGCAGCGGCCAGCAGTGGCAAGCACAGAAGGTCATCCTGGCGCTGCCGCCCCGGCTGGCGGCGGAGCTCTGCTTTTCCCCGCCCCTGCCCCCTGATCAGCTTGATGCACTGCGGGCTATCCCCACTTGGATGGGAGGGCAGGCAAAATTCCTAGCTCTCTACGACGCCCCTTTTTGGCGCAAAACCGGCCTGTCTGGAGATGCCATGAGCCAAGCAGGGCCACTTGCAGAAATCCACGATGCATCAGCACCCGATGTTGAGATCAATCCAGAAGCCACGGCGGCGCTGTTTGGTTTTGTCGGCCTGCCTGTCAAAGCACGGCAGGGCAAGGATAGCGCCATCGAAGAGACAGCCTTGGCGCAGTTGGTCCGGATCTTTGGACCCGAAGCGGCCCAACCAGTCCGCACCGCCTATCTGGACTGGGCGCAAGAGGAGCACAGCTCTGCACCTCTTGATCAACAGCCGCCGCGCCAGCACCCCACCTATGGTCTCCCACCATCGCTACGTGGGATCTGGGACGGGCGGCTGGCACTTTGTGTGAGCGAAACAGCCCCCGAAATGGGCGGCTATCTGGAAGGCGCCCTGGCAGCGGCCGAGGACATGGCCAGAGAGATAGCCAAACAGTTTTACAAGGATCAAGGCTGATGGCAAAGGCAGACACCAAGACCCGATTGATGGATGCGGCAGAACAATTGGTGCGCCATCGCGGGGCCGATGGTTTTAGCTATGCGGATCTCAGCACCTCAATTGGCATCCAAAAAGCCAGCATTCACTATCACTTCCCTGCCAAATCTGACCTGCTGCAGGCCATCATGGAGCAATACTCAAGGCAGGTAATCGAGATCCTGGAAGGCTTTTGCGACACCCTGCCCAGCCCCGCCGAACAACTGCGTGCCTTTGTGGATTTCTATCGTCTTGCCCTGCAAGAAGGGGACTGCCTCTGCCTCTGCGTTGCGCTGACAATTGGCAAGGAAAGCCTATCAGAGGGCACTCAAAAGGCGGTTCTGAATTTTCGTGCCGCAGTCCAGAAGTGGTTGGAAAACCGCTTCGCCCAGCTCCTGTCACCTCCGTCGGCCACTTGGGGAAGCCCAAGCGAAGAAGCCGCGGCAACGCTGGCGCTGGTCGAAGGAGCGCAGGTCTCTGCCCGGATCGCTACAGATCCCCGCCACTTTGATCATGCCACCCGCGCCTTTTGCAATCGGCTCCCTTAGGCACCATGCCAATAAGCCCATTCCCCCAGCATGGGCGGATGGAATGCCGCTGCGGCACATGGGGGAATTCATCTACCCAAGGTCTCAATTGCGCTTAAGATCCAGTGACAGGAAGCTTTGCCACATAGGCAAGCATAACGCTGTCAAGACGCCTCCGACTGGGGTGGCCTCTGGTCAGCTGCTAAGATCACAAAGGACCTTTGATGGATCTCGAACAGGCAATGCAAGAGCGCCGCTCTATCCGTGGATTTACCGACAAACCCGTATCGCAGGAGCTGTTACAGGACATTATCGCCCTGGCCAATCGCGCCCCTTCCTCAATGAATACCCAGCCCTGGCACCTGCATGTTTTGACAGGCGAGCCGCTGGACCAGGTGCGCAAGGGTAATACCGAACGGATGCTCGACGGCACGCCCCCCAACCGCGACATCGAAGACTACGCCGCTTACGCGGGCGAGCACCGCGCCCGTCAGATCGAAATCGCCGTACAACTGTTCGAAGCCATGGGCATCGAGCGAAACGACAAGGAACGCCGCCAGGACTGGGTGATGCGCGGCTTTCGCCAGTTTGATGCGCCAGTCTCCATCGTGGTTTGCTTTGATCGCTCGCTCCTGGACAATACCATCGCCCATTTTGACACCGGCGCGATGACCTATGGTCTGGTGCTCGCTGCCTGGAGCAAGGGGCTTGGCGCGGTGATCAACGGCCAGGGCATCATGCAAACCCCTGTGGTGCGCGAGGTTGCCAAGATCCCTGAAGATCAAATCATCCTGACCTGCGTCGCCCTGGGCTGGCCAGATGAAGAGTTCGTCGCAAACACCGTAGTTTCGCGCCGTCGCCCTATTGAGAACACCACCCGCTTTTTAGGATTTGCGGAATAAACCGCGGCCTCCCCCAGAAAGGTCGGGCGCTAAGTCCGATGCATTGACCGTCAACAACACGACAGGTTTAGGGAGGCACGCCCCCCCCCTAACTGCTCCCCCCTATTGCTGCCAAGCTATGGCAAAGAGCGTTTTGAACTGCCCGCGCTGTAGAACGAAGCGGTTTGCCCTCTCTGTGCGCCCCTCAGAGCACACACCTAAAAGTAGATCCGCATCCACTTCGGAAGTTGTTCTTTTTGAGAACACATCCTGTGAACGGATACTAAAATCCGCTCCAAGACCTTTTAAACTTGGCCAAGTGCGCGTTGCCCAAAGCCCCTTTCGCTGACGCGGGGAAACCTTGCAGACACCTGCAAGGAGGTAAAAATCTATATTTATTTACCACTTAGAAACCAATCAACCTGTAGTCGTTTCAGCAAATTTCTGACGATCAAAAAATGCGAGACCCGATGATACTCAAAAAACTCACGACAGCGCTACTTTTTTTGCGGCGGCTACAACTCTTGGGGCAACACAACCCACAAATGCATCCAGCCTCAACCCCGGATGTAACTATGTAAATGGCACAACCATTTCCGGCGCTATTCACAGTCAGTTTATTGCAGGTGAAGCCATTACCATCACGAGCTCTGCCACTACTGAAATCACCGTAAAAAAGTAATGTGCTGATTAAAACCCTTACGGGGGCAAACAATCGCTATGTCTTCCGCTCAAGTGGAGGACATACTATTTCTCTTAGCGCACCCCTTGGTACGACTTTCGCCTGGACCTGTGCCTTTTTTGGTATTGATACCCAGGCCCCAGTCATTTCCCCGGTGGCGAACCAGGCAATCTCGACCGATCCTGACCAAAATTCGGCCAGTTTGGATGTGACCAAACTGGGCTCGGTCAGCGATAATATGGATACCGATCTCGAGATCACCTATCGCGTCGGTAGCACCGTTCTCACTGGCTACTATGACTTTCCAGTGGGGGTCACAACCGTCACCATGGACGCACAGGATTCTACCGGAAATGCCGCCACGCAGGTGAGCTTTACCGTCACCGTCACCGATAAAAACCCGCCAGCAGCACCGACTGTTTCCAGCGTGACATTCAACCCCGACCGCACCCTGACCGTGACCGGCACTGCTGAACCAGGCGCCACGGTTCATGTAGAGTTCCCGGACAAATCTGTGGCGACCACGATTGCCGCTGGCAGCGACGCAAAATTCCACTCTGGCGCGCCCCTTGCCTTTGGCGCCGCACCAACCACTGCGGGCAGCTTCTCAGTGGTGTCTACGGCTGCCCAGCCCGCAAGCAATGTGACAGTTACTGCGGTAGACGGGGTCGGCAATGTGTCAGGGGCCAGCGTATCTGCCGTCACGGCCCCGATGGAAGACACACAGAAGATCATTGCCAACTTTATGTATAGCCGCGCCAATCAGTTGATGGGCAATCAGCCGGACCTGACCGGGCTTCTCAGCGGCGCCACATCTGGCGCGGGCACGGGCAGTCTGGACCTCACCGTCACCCGCGGCCAGGGGCATTTCAATCTGACCTCAGTCGAGGGAAAAAACCTCTGGTTCCGCCTCAAAGGCGCCCGGTCAGAAGAGGGCAGCGCCAAAACCTCTGCCGCCTTTGGTGCCCTGGGCGGCCATCTGCATCTGCGCGAGACCCTGTTGCTGGGGGCGATGCTACAGGTTGACCACCTGTCACAAGAGGACGGCGCCGCGCGGCTCTCGGGCACCGGCTGGATGCTTGGCCCCTATCTGGTGGCTAAACGGCCCAATGATCCGCTGTTTTTCTCCGGCAGCCTGCTCTATGGGGAATCCTCCAACCGGGTCGCGCCATTGGGCACCTATGAGGATGAATTTGACAGCGCCCGCCTGCTGGCACAGGTCAAGGTCTCGGGCCAGATTGAGGCAGGCGCAACCCTGTTCAGCCCCTATCTGGATGCCGCCTATCTGAAGGAGGATCAGGAAGCCTATACCGACAGTCTGAACACGGCGATTGGGGCGCAGAGCATTGATCTGATGCAGGTTTCACTGGGGCTTAACCTGGCGCATCAGGTCAAAAGCGTCAGGGGCGATCTGGAGCTGCGCGGCGGTGTCTCGGGCATTTGGTCCTCCACTGGCGGTACCACAACCGCCCAGACTGTGTTGCCCGGCTATGCCGGCTGGCGCGGCAAGCTCGATCTTGGCCTGACCTATGTGCTTCCCCGCCACGGCAGCCTCACTTTGAATGCCTATCTGGACGGGCTTGGCGCGTCAGATTTCCAGAGCTACGGGCTGAGTGCCAGCTACCCCCTCGCGTTCTGACCGGACAGCCCAACAAAACCCACTGCGGCCCTGCACAGAACACCGGGCCGCAGCAGCGCAGATTTGCCCCATAGGGGCTGACCTGCTCAAAAAGGCATCTAGGCACACACCAGGCTAGGACTGCCCAGCGCCAGCCGACAGCGTGCTCAACGCTTCCGCATGCAGCGCAGCGCTGGCAGCCGCGATGACTTTCCCCTCAGATTTCAATGTTAGTGGCTGCCCCTCCCAATCGGTGATGACACCGCCTGCGCCCTCAATGATTGGGACAAGAGCCATGTAGTCATAGGGCTGCAGGCTCATCTCGAACAGCAGATCGACGTGGCCTGAAGCCAGTAAGCCATAGCCATAGCAATCACCGCCAAAACGCCGCAACGCCGTCTGATTTGACAGCGCGTCAAACTGCGCCAAACCCGCTGCATCAAAGCTGTCTGGGCTGGTCGTATACAGGATTGCTTCGCCAAGCTGGGTCTTTCCGCTGGTCTGGCAGGGGGAGCCGTTCAGCAGGGTCGGCTTGCCACGCTGACCGACCCAGCGCTCGGCAGTGGGCGGGATAGAAATTACCCCCAGTTCAGGCCTGCCTTCAGCGAGACAGGCAATCAGCGTGCCAAAAGTTGGCATGCCCGAAAGGAAGCTCTTGGTGCCGTCGATCGGATCAATGACCCAGAGATTGGCGGCCTCCAGACGTGTGGCTTCCTGTTCCTCGCCAAGAATGCCATGCGCGGGGAAGGCCTCCATGATTTGGCGCCGCATCTCTTTTTCGATGGCACGGTCTGCCTGGGTGACCGGAGAATCATCCGCCTTCGCCTCTATTTCCAGCGGCTTTCGGAAATAGCGCATGGCCATGACATCAGTCGCATCCGCCAGTCTGTCTGCAAATTGTACCTGCAGGTCCGTTTCAGGAGAGGTCGTGAACATCTGCATAAAAATTCCTCAAAATGCGGGTTCTGGCGGACTGGAAACATCCGCGTTGAAAATTAACCGTAGACAAATGCCACAAAAACGCAAGACTACACAAATAACCCCAGACTCAAAAAACAGAGCGGGGCAATCAGAACGGGTCTATGCAAGGGCCCGCAGCCTTCCGGATACAGGTCCGGGCCAACAAAAAATGGACCAACAAGGAGATCACTATGAAAACCTGGATGCAGACCACCGCTCTTTCGCTGGCAGCGCTCGGCTTTGCCGCGCCCAGCTTTGCCGATGACCTGACCGTTTACACCGCCCTGGAAGAAGAAGAGATCGCAGCCTATGTCGCGGCAGCGCAGGCGGCGATGCCGGACACCAAGATCAATGTCCTGCGCCTCTCCACTGGCAAACTGGGGGCGCGGCTGTTGGCCGAGGCCGGCAACCCGCAGGCGGATGTGATTTGGGGCTGGGCGGTCAGCGCCATGATGGACCCGCAGATCCTTGACATGCTGGAGGCCTACGAGGCCGCCGGTGTTGACGTGCTGCCAGAGACGTTCCGGGGTAAGGGCGGCAAATGGTTCGCACCCATTGGCTACATGGGCGCCTTTTGTGTGAACACCGCCCGGCTCGAAGAAAAGGGCCTGCCGATGCCGACCAGCTGGGCGGACCTTGAGGATCCAGCCTTCAAAGGCGAGGTGGTGATGCCTGATCCGAACTCTTCGGGCACTGGCTACCTGCATGTCAACGCTGTCCTGCAGGGCATGGGCGCCGAGGCAGGCTGGGCCAAGCTCGCAGCAGTTGATCCCAATATGGCACAGTATACCTCTTCTGGATCAAAGCCTTGCAAGGCCGCCCGCGTGGGGGAATACACCGTTGGGATCTCACTGGCCTTTACTGCGATGCAGTCGATCGAAGAAGGCTACCCACTGGCCATGGTCTTCCCCGAAGGGGGCGTTGGCTACGAGCTGGAAGCCTCAGGCCTGATGGCAAGTTCGGACAACAAAGAGGCAGCCCAGGCCTTCCTGGATTGGACTATGTCAGATGAGGCCATCGGGCTGTATCAGACCTATAAGGCTCTGATTACCGTGCCCGGTGTTGACGCCTCCAAAGCGGCAGAGGCCGCAGGTCTACCCGCTGATATCTCGACCATCTTGGCCGACGTGGACTTTGTTGAAGCTTCGACCCAGCAAAGCGCCGTCAAAGCCGAGTGGAAAGAAAAGTTCGGCCGCTGAGCCACAGAGTGGGGCGGCTTTGGGTCGCCCCGGTCCTATTCGGGCGAGGTCACTGACTGCCCGCATGCAAAGGAAAGCCCCCCGATGTATTTGACCGTCCGTGACGCCACCAAAACCTACGGCACCTTTACCGCGCTCGACAGCGTCTCTATCGAGATCGAAAAGGGCGAATTTGTCTGCCTTCTTGGCCCATCGGGATGCGGCAAGACCACCCTGTTGCGGTTGATTGCCGGGCTGACCGAGCTGGATGGCGGAGAAATCACCTTGGAAGGGGCGCCGCTGTCTGAACTGCCAGCCCGCAAACGCGGCTTTGGCATTGTGTTTCAGTCCTATTCCCTGTTTCCAAACATGAGCGTGGCCGAAAACATCGGCTATGGGCTCAAAATTCGAGATGTTCCCGCGCCTGAGATCACGGCGCGGGTGAACGAGCTATTGCAACTGGTGAAGCTGCCACAGATGGCGGATAAACTACCGGGACAGTTGTCTGGTGGCCAGCAACAGCGGATCGCTCTGGCGCGGGCGATTGCTGTAGATCCAAGGGTGTTGCTGCTGGATGAGCCGCTGTCGGCCTTGGATGCCAAGGTGCGGGCAACACTGCGCGACGAGATCCGGCAGGTGCAGCGCGCGCTGGAGATCCCAACGCTCATGGTGACCCATGATCAGGAAGAAGCCCTTGCATTGGCCGACAAGATCATCTGCATGAACCATGGCATTGTCGTCCAGGCTGGCACACCTGAGGACCTGTACCACCGTCCTGCCACCCGTTTCGTCGCGGAGTTCATGGGCAGCAGCAATCTGCTCTCTGCCGAGGATATCGCGCGGCATTTCCCGGATCTGCTGGCAACTCACCCCACCGACGAAAAGACTTATCTCGCTTGCATTCGCCCCGAACAAATCGGTCTGACCCCCGCCAAAGAGGGCAGCGCAACAGTGCGCAGCATCAGCTTTCTGGGGAATCTGCAACGGCTGGAAGTCGACAGTGCCGCCGGGCCTTTGCTGGTGGAAACCCATGGTAGGGTCTCCTGTCGCATGGGCGAAAGCGTTGATCTGCGCATTGCTCTGGATGCCTGCACCTGGGTCCTTGATGACGCGGGTCAGCCCGAGAGATCTGCGGCATGAGCAGCGCCAGCCACACCTCCCGCCCTCCAATGCGCGGCCCCCGATTGCACCGCTCACTTGACGCGGACCGGCTCTTGACCCTGGCCTGCATTGGCCTGCCGCTGATCGGGCTGATCCTGTTCTTTGCCTACCCAATGGTGATCGTCTTTCTGCGTTCCATCACCGTCGGGGACAGCTATGGGATCGACAACTATACCGAGGTTCTGGGCTCTGCCGGATTTTGGCGGGCGACACGGCATTCGCTTGCAATGGGCGGTGCGACAACAGCGCTAAGTGTCTTTCTAGGGTTCATCATTGCCCAGGGCCTGTATCGCTGCGCCTTTCGAGGCAAATGGATCATCCGAAGTATCATTGTGCTGCCGCTTCTTGCCCCCTCTCTGGTGCAGGCTTTGGGGCTCATCTTTCTGCTGGGGCGCAATGGTGTCATCAGCCGGGCGCTAGGTGTAGAAATCGAGATCTACGGCTTCTGGGGATTGCTGATTGCCAATACGCTTTATGCGCTGCCCCAGGCGGTGATGATCATTGGTGCGGCCCTGGTTCTGCTGGATGCGCGTACCTATGAAGCGGCGGAGGTCATGGGCGCCTCCCCCTGGCGTCAGTTCCGCGACCTGACCCTGCCAGCCGCGCGTTTCGGCATCCTGAATGCCGCCTTTGTCTGCTTTACCATTACCATCACTGATTTTGGCAATGCCGCCGTGATCGGCGGTGATTATTCCGTTTTGGCAACCGAGATCTACAGCCAGGTTGTTGGCCAGCGGAACTTTAACATGGGGGCCGTGGTTGGCATCATGCTGCTGCTGCCCACGGTGATTTCCTACAGTATTGAACGGCAAGCGATGAAACGGCAGCAGGCTGGTCAGACCACTGGACAGGTCGCCTATCAACCCAGCTTTACGCCGCTACGCGACCTGTGCATGGCAGCCGTCTCGGCCCTGATCTGTGCAAGCATTGTCGCGGTGATCGGGATCGTGGTCTATGCCAGCTTTGTGAAGCTCTGGCCCTACAACATGTCTTTTTCGCTCAAACACTACAACATCACCCTTGCTGGCGGATATTCTTCCCTTTGGATGACAATTGTTGTCTCCTTGGCCGCAGCGGCTGGTGGGACCATTGCTGTGTTCCTGCTGGGGCTTGGCCTGCGCCGCCTGCCGCAGGCCCTGGCCCAGCCAATCCAGATTCTCGCCGCGATGCCAGCCGCCGTACCGGGAATGGTATTGGGGCTCGCCTATATCCTGACCTTCAACTCCACCGCGACGCCGCTTTACCTGCTCTACGGCACCGCCGCGCTGATCGCTATCGTCAACTTCTACCACTATCACACCCAGGGCTTTCTAACCGTGATGACAGGGTTTCGGCAATTGCCACCTGCGCTGGAGGAAGCCGCAGGGAGCCTCGGTGCCGGGCTTGGCCGTACCGCGCGGGATATTGTTGCGCCCTTTATTGCGCCAATGCTGGTCTCGGTGTTTTTCTTCCTCTTCATGCGCTCCATGGTGACGCTTTCGGCTGTGGTGTTCCTGACTACCCCGAACCTGAGTGTCGCCGCCGTGACAATCATGCGGCTGGATGATGCCGGGCTGACCTCGCAGGCGGCGGCCTTCTCCACTTGCGTGATGGCGGTGGTCTGTGTAGCGGTCCTGTCGATGAAGGCAATCTTGGCGCTGATGGGGCGCCGAAACCAGCGCAAAGGGGCGGTCTGATGTGGGCAAAAGAGCGTCACCAGCGGATATTGTCAATGCTCACCGCCAACCGGCAGGTCAGCGCCAATGATCTAGCCGGCATGCTCGGGGTGTCGCGCGAAACCGTGCGCCGTGATCTGCTCGACCTCGAGGAGATTGGCAAGGTCGCGCGGGTCCATGGTGGTGCGATCCTGCCCGAGGCCCGCTCAGAAGATCCCTTTCATCAGCGTATGACGACCCAGATCCGGGCAAAATCCGAAATGGCAAAAAAAGCCGTCGGCCTGATCCTGCCTGGCCAGACGATCATGGTAGATGCCGGGTCTACAACTGCTGTCTTTGCCCGCGAACTGGTGAAGGTCCCGGGCGTCTCGGTCATCACCAATTCCCTGGATGTGGCAACCACCCTGCAGGCCGGCGGAATGGAGGTGATCCTGTTAGGCGGCCGGATTGCTGCGGATGTGCCTGCCACGGTGGGTGAGCTCACCCTTTCTGAAATCCGCCGCTTTGAGGTCGATCTTTGCTTTTCCGCACCGGTTGCGCTGCACCCGGAAAAAGGGTCCTTCTTTTATGATCTGCAAGAGGCCGAAGTCTCCATCGCAATGGCCGCTCAGGCCCAGCGCACCGTGGTTTTGGCCGACCACACCAAACTGGGCACCACCAACCGTGTCCGCGCCTGGGACGTTGCAGAAATCACCACACTGATCACCAACCGCGCCGCCCCCAAAGCCCTGCTCGACCAGTTCAAAAACGCCAAGGTCGAAACAGTTTAACCAACCGCCTTTGCCCGACAACTAGCCCTCCGCCTTGCTCAGTGCTGCGTATCGCCTTTTCGGATTTGGTACCTTCACTTCATCCCACCAGCCTGGGACCTCTGAAGCAGCTGCGCGCAAGAGCGACCTTTGCAAGGTTGGGTTCGCAGATCACCACGAAAGGCGAGACGAGCCTGTTTTCCGGACCTTGAGAGTTTCATGAGCTACGTATTCTGCTCCTTAGCATCAGACATACCCAGGCCGTCCTGAATGGATCGTCACTAGAAATATGTCGCTTCACTGACACCGTGCTTACGGCTTACCTCTTTCGCGCCAAGCCCCGCCTGATGCTCTTTCAAAACCCCAATGATCTGTTTGGCCTCGCGTCACTGTCGGATTCCTCAGGTAGCCAACAGGCTGGTCCAATACGAAGGACGTTTCAGGGGAGCAGACCATCCTCTAAAGGTTCAGGTCGTGAGAGCTGAAATCGGATTATTTTGCTGCAACCACACCGAAAACCGCCAAGAACAGATCGCGGATTTCGCAAAGCTATGTGTAAGTCCAGAAGCCGGCCTTTCGGCTTCCAAACAACGCATGCTTAGGTGCAAAATTCATGTCTATTCTTTTCCACAGGCCTGTTTAGATATTCAGTTTCTATAGTCAACGCGTCGTTCTTAAACGTCACAAGGCTGCGCAATGATTTGAATATGCTTGGGATTTCAACCTCAGCATAACTTTTATCGAAAGATACGACGGCTTTGCGCCTAAATTAGCTTTCCGTCGGCAGACTGGCTCACCATCAAATATGTGGAGTCTGATGATGGCTTTCAACAAGTCTATCTTGGCTGCAACGATCTTAGCAGCGCTACCTATGTTAACGAGTGCAGAAGAAGGCGTGACCAGCAGTTCTATCGCTTTTGCACAGGTAGCTGCCCTTGAGGGGGCGGCTGCGGCACTGGGCCAGGGCATGCGCCTTGGCATGCAGGCTGCCTTTGAAGAAGCCAATGCTGCTGGCGGTGTTCATGGCCGTACCATTACCCTGGACAGCATGAATAACAACTACGAGCCCGATCGTTCGATTGCGCTTGTGAAGTCGGTTGTTGAAGGCAACAATCACCTGGGCCTGATCGGGGCAGTTGGAACACCAACCGCCTCTGCAACTCAGCCAATCGCTACCGAAGCGAATATGCCTTTTGTCGGTCCCTTGACTGGCGCTGGTTTCCTGCGGGATGCAAGCCTTGGCAACATCTTCAATGTGCGTGCAACCTATTTTGCTGAAACCTAGGCTTGGATTGAATATCCTGTTGACCAACAAGGAATGAAATCCATTGCCTTGCTGTATCAGGACGATGGCTTTGGTCGTGTTGGCCTGGCGGGCGTTACCGCCGCGCTGGAACGCCGTGGCATGACGTTGGTAGCCGAGGGCACCTATACACGTAACACCACTGCTGTGAAAAAGGTGCTTCTCACCATCAAAAAGGCCAAACCGGATGCGGTGGTTATGGTTGGCGCCTACAAGCCGGTTGCTGAGTTCATCAAATTGTCCCGCCGCCTTAAGTTCAACCCAACCTTTGTGAATATCTCTTTTGTTGGCTCCGATGCACTGGCGCAAGAGCTCGGTGGCGCTGGTGAAAATGTGATCAACAGCCAGGTTGTTCCTTTCCCATGGGATGCAGATGTACCGGCCCTTGCACAGCATCAAGCGGCCCTGAAAGCCGTCGCCCCTGATGCCAACCCCGGCTTTGTTACGCTTGAGGGCTACCTGACAGGACGCCTGGCACTGGCCGCCTTGGAAGCTGCGGGTGCCGATCTCACACGGCAATCCTATCTGGACGCTCTTGCAGGGCTGCAAACGCTCGATTTTGGCGGCTTCACCATGACCTTTGCTCCTGACGACAACCAGGGCATGGACAGTGTCTTTTTGACCAGAATCACCAAAGACGGCGGTTTTGAGCAAGTGACTTCCGGCGAAGAGTCCTGATCCAAGGTCTGCCGCTTGACGCTGAGGCGTCTTAAAGAAAAATCTGCCCGGTGGCCGGGCAGATACCACTGGGCACTGCGACACCAATTGGGATCGCCAGAATAGGTACGAACATGACGAAGCAGCCAAAAAATACAGCCAAACGTCGCCGCCATCCCCTGTCCAGTATCAGGGCAAAGATTATCCTAATTCTTCTGTCGATGGCTGCAACCTCAGAAGCCTGTGGCTTTGCAGTTTTCTTTGCTTTTGAACGCATTGCCGGAGACATGGACAGTCTCGCCCAGGACAAGTTGCCCCAAATGGAACTAAGTAGCCAGCTCATGGGAGCTGCCAGCAATACCAAAGATGCGATGGTCGCAGTGATGCTCGCCGAAGCCCCTGACGCATTGGATGCGGCAGCAGGGAACGTGGACGAAGCTGTTGCACAGTTGAAATCTGCAGTTGACCAGCTCCCCGAGGCGTTAAGCTCTGAATTTGCTGAAGATGTTGTCGCCGTTGAAACCGCCCTGGCAGCTTCAATTTCGGCCCGTTCAATCGCTTTTAAAAACTCAGCATGGGTTGTGACCCAAACCAGCCAACTCCAAGAAATCACCAGTACTTTGCAAGGAATTTTGGTGCAGATCGCCGATGATGCCTATTACAATCTGACGACTGGTGGCGAAGACACTATGTCTTCAATCGAGGCCACCTTGGTAGACCTAGTGGAAACAAAATTTGCAACCTTGCAAACCCTTCTGGAAGCCCGGGCCGAGGTCAACCTTTTGTCCGGTGTCGCGCTCGCCATTGGCAGTGCCCAGGACAGCGGTCTGTTTTCCATCTTGACCGATTTGGCAAAGGCCTCCGATGTTCGGCTGTCTGATGCTCTGGACAGTCTGGAAACCAATGCAGCTGATTTGATCGAAGTGGCCGAGCTGCGTGGCGCCAAATCCATGCTTCAAAAGGCGATTTCGCAGGGTGATTCGTAAGCCGCTACAGTCCGGCAACAGGTTCTTTCTGCCCGCCAGTCCAGCGATGCGATCCTGGCGTCAGCTGTCGACGATATGGTCTTTGAACTTACCCTCGCAGTCGACGACGTCAGCACCGGAAACCGCGATGCGATCCAAAGCCTGCTCGACAATGAAGTTGGGTTTTTGAACATGCTTCTGGAAATCAACACTTGGATCAGCAGCTTTCAGGTTGCGGCTTTGGATGTGGTGACATCCCCAGGTGTCGACGAAGCGCGTCTGGCTGCAAAATCTCTGAGACGTGCCGCAGAAGCGCTCGAGAGCTATTGGGATTTCATTGATGGAATCCTGTCGGAGTCCTTGACCGCAATGACTGCACTGGCGGATCAAGATCGGGGGCTTGCAGCCTTTCGGATCGCCTCTATCGCAGCCGATGCCACAGCAACAGTTGAAGCAACCTCCACTGCAAATGCCGTTTTGCAGATTGCAGGACGCGCCTCACTGCTCGGGTCTGACAGTCAGGGCAAAATTGAAGTTATGGCCGGAGAGATTTCCTCCGAAGTTGGAACCGCAAAAGCAAACCTTGAATATCTCTTGATGTTTTCCGGTGGCCTTCTGGTCGCGGCGCTTCTTTTGACACAATGGCTGGTTCAGCGCCCCTTGAATGCCATAAGTCAAACCACGGAACGTTTGGCCGATGGTGATCTGAGCCCCATTGATGGCTTCGACAAGGCCAGTGATGAGATTTACAGAATTGCTCGCGCCTTGACGGTCTTTCGTAATGGCCTGGTAGAAAAGCAAGAACTTTCCAAGACCGCCGAAGCAGAAAGGGCGCCCCACCAGGCCCATCAGGCCGCTGCGGTCACCGCAATTGGTGATGGGCTGTCACATCTGGCAAAAGGCGATTTGACCTACCGGATAAAAGAAGAGCTGACAGATGGCTATGCCCAGCTGAAGGCTGATTTCAACAGCAAGGCCGAAACACTTTGTAGCACTGTTGTCGAAGTGGTCAATGTATCCTCCTCTATCCGTAACGGTGCCTCTGAGATCAGCCAGGCATCGGATGATCTGTCTCGCAGTACAGAAAACTAGGCCGCTACCCTAGAGGAAACTGCAGCTGCTCTGGACGAGCTGACAGCCAGTGTGCGCTCTGCGGCCGAAGGGGCCCGTTCGGCTGAAGCGACAATACAAGAAGCAAGGTCCGAAGCAACAGAAAGCGGTGCTATTGTGGAGAAGGCAGTGGTTGCTATGCAGGATATTGAGACAAGCTCCACGCAGATCGCCCAGATCATCTGCGTCATTGATGATAATGCCTTTCAGACCAATCTGCTGGCCCTGAATGCGGGGGTTGAAACTGCCTGTGCGGGTGACGCCGGTCGTGGGTTTGCAGTTGTTGCCTCAGAAGTCCGTGGCCTTTCACAACGCACTGCAACAGCGGCTCGGGAAATCACCGATTTGATCGGGAATAGCTCTCAACAGGTGAACTCCGGTGTTGAGCTGGTCGGTGGTGCTGGTAAAGCACTGCAATCCATCGTCGACCGGGTCACCAATATTTCTCACCTGGTCTCGGAAATCGCTGACGGCTCTACAGAACAGGCAACTGGTCTGAATGAAACGAATATTGGCATTTCGGAACTGGACGAGGTTACGCAGCAGAACGCAGCCATGGTGGAACAATCCACAGCCGCGAGCCATTTGCTAAGAAGTGATGCTGGAAAGCTTTCAGAGCTGGTGGCACATTTCAATGTATCCACCGATTTGGTTCGCGAAGAGGAAGACGTCCAAGAACGAGAAGTGGCAAGCGACGATGAGGACGTTGCAACACGTTACGGCTAATAAGAACAACGGGTTATTGGCCTCCTGTGCTAGGTTGGCTTCTCTGTTTGATTTAGTTCTAGGGGAACCAGATTTGTGAGGTTCCCCTAGTATCCTTGATGCCCGCTTTTTCAGTTTGACCTGTCTTTCTTCGAAGTTAGGGGCGACAGCATACCGTTTACCGTTGTTCGTGTGCTGGCGTTATGGGTTATTGAACACTTCGAAATACTCAAAAACGGCCCGCCTTGCTTGATCTCGCGCTCGATGTTTACGACCTCTGGTTCTCTTGCGCTTCAGCAGGTGGAAGAAGCTTTTTACCACAGCTTTGTCATGACAATTGCCGTGACGGCTCATCAAGGCCCGCCCAGATGGAAGGCAGCTAGGAAGTCATGCCGCCTTTGGTTCTACCAATTCGGCGCCCCCCCTTTTTGACGCCCAAACTGGACGCAGTGCGATGGTCCTTAAGAGAAGTAACGTCAACCCTCACGGTTTTTTTGCCCTGCTCGGAACCCGTCCTGCCAAGATCTGGGCGAAGCTGCTCTGATCCCTCCTGCGCTTCCAGTGGTTGTACAGGGTCCTGTGCAGTGCGTATTCCTTTGGTGCGTCTGGCCAGCACAACCCATAGCGGTTGATGAAGATAACTCCACTTAGAACGGGCCTGTCGGCACCGCTTGGCTTGCCGTGAGACTTACGGAAAAGAGGCTCAAGACGTGCCACTTGCCCATCGCTCAGCCAAAAAAGATCTGACATGATTAGCGCTTGTTTTCGGCATGGTGAATTCTGAAGCCGACCAAAAATCAATGGGTCCAGAGCCTAGCGTCAGGCTTCATAACCAGAACATGACGACGGCAGCCAATGCGCATGCCGACAGGAAGACCTTGGGGCACCTGTCGTAGCGTGTTGCGACCCGCCGCCAGTCCTTGAGCCGGGCGAAGCTGTTCTCGATCTTGTGGCGCTTGCGGTATC
>NZ_JBDWPJ010000091.1:0-15060 GCF_039971195.1 Pseudophaeobacter sp. | reverse complement strand
AAAGCTAGCAAGCAATTATGGCACGATACCGACAATTACGGGATGAATTCCTGACAAGCCGTTAATTTGACCCTTCTCGGACCCCACCCCAACCTCAAGCGCGGTTCGGGGCTGGCCATTGGCGCAGGCGCAGTGCACTCTTGCGCCGAGTTTATGAAACGCGCAATGGAGCAGACAGATGGATCTAGGGATCGCGGGAAAACGGGCATTGGTATGTGCCAGCAGCAAGGGGCTCGGGCTGGGCTGCGCCGAAGCTTTGGCCGAGGCCGGTGTCAATCTGGTGATGAACGCGCGCGGGGAAGAGGCGCTGGTGCAGGCGGCCCAAGAGATCCGCGACAGCTACGGCGTCGAGGTGGTAACCATTGCCGCCGATGTGGCCACTGCGGATGGGCAGGCCAAGCTGCTGGAAGCCGCAGCTGGTGTCGACATTCTGGTCAATAACGCGGGCGGCCCGCCTCCGGGTCTGTGGTCGGACTGGGAGCGGGATGATTTTATCAAGGCGCTGGATGCCAATATGCTGGCCCCGATTGCGCTGATGAAGGCCCTTTTGCCCGGCATGATGGAGCGTGGCTGGGGCCGGGTGGTCAATATCACCTCGCAATCGGTCAAGGCGCCAATTGCGGTGCTGGGCCTGTCCAATTCTGCCCGTGCAGGCCTGACCGGCTATGTCGCTGGCACCTCCCGTCAGGTGGCTGGAAGTGGTGTTAGTATCAATAACTTGCTGCCCGGTATTCATGCGACGGACCGGGCGGTCTCACTCGACACCGGGGTGATGAACCAGCAGGGGATTAGCATGGAAGAGGCCAAAGCACAGCGCGCGGCGACGATTCCGGCCGGTCGCTATGGCACACGGGGCGAATTTGGCGCTGCCTGCGCCTTCCTTTGCTCCCAACATGCTGGTTTTATCATTGGACAAAACATCCTTTTAGATGGTGGATCAACCAACTCGACGTTGTAGTTTTTACATTATAGAACATTTTGGAGTGATTTGATGGCTTCTGGGTTTTCCTTGAAAGACCAGCTGTTCAACCAGGAAAAGACCCGCTATCTGGCGGGTCTTTTTGCCCAAGGCGTACCTGGTTTTGATCCCGACCGGTTTCAGGCGGAGGTGATGGCGGGGCTTTTGCCGCTGGAGCTGAAGGCGCGCATCAACCGGATTGCCGAGATCCTCGGCAGGCATATGCCTGGCCCCCTGCCAGAGGTCGCGCCGCTGCTGATAAAGTCATTGCCGCCCCCCTTGGACCCCAAGAAGACGGATGACGATTTTGGCGACTTCATTTTTGCCCCTTTGGGCGAATTCGTGGTGGCACGCGGGCTTGCCTCCGACCCTGAACTGGGGCTGGAGCTACTGGCAGAGCTCACACAGCGGTTTTCGATGGAATGGGCGATACGCCCCTTTCTGAATGCTCACCCTGAGCTGACATTGGCGCAGATGCAGCTTTGGGCCTCTCATCCCAGCTATCATGTGCGCCGTCTGGTCAGCGAAGGTACCCGCCCACGCCTGCCTTGGGGGCAGGGAATTAAGCTGGATATGAAAGAGCCTCTGGTGCTGTTGGATCAATTGCACAGCGATCCCACCCGCTATGTGACGCGATCGGTTGCCAACCATCTAAATGACATCGCCAAGAAAGACCCGGATCTAGTGTTGGACAGATTGGAAAGCTGGCGCGCCTTGGGTGAACAAAAAGACAAGGAACTTAGCTGGCTGACCACCCATGCCTGCCGTGGTCTGGTTAAATCCGGCCACCCCCGGGCCTTGCGAGTTCTGGGCTATGATCCAGATGCAGAAGTTGACGTAACCCTAAGATTTGAAAAACAAACAGTTAAAATTGATGAGATGCTCAATTTTTACATCACGCTGAGCGCCGCAAGCCCGCTGCCGGTGATTGTTGACTACCGGGTGAGTTTTCCACGGGCCTCCGGCAAAGCCTCCCAGAAAGTCTTTAAGCTCAAGCAGACCCGCCTTGCCAGCGCACCTGTGACCTTGCCAAAACGGCACAGGATGAAGGGCGATGCGACCACCTTCAAACTGCACCCGGGCCGCCATGAGGTTGAGATTCTTGTTAATGGGCAGGTTGCGGCGCAGGGTAGTTTCGAGCTTACGGCTTAGCACTCACCTGCTTTCACAGCTCTGTTAACTGGGGTTTTGCCCCTTGTTGTGCTGTCCGCTTCGCGATAGCCCGACTGACGACTGCAGTCTTTTGGGGCTGTGAGAATGGTTAATTCCCCCTTAGGAGGTTCCTCTAATGTCCCATGAATCCGTACAAAATTACTATGGTGAGGTGCTTCAGGGCAGCGCGGACCTGCAGACCAATGCTTGCTGTAGCCCGGATGATATTCCCGCCCATATCAAGGCGGTGCTTTCGCAGATCCATGACGAGGTGCTGACGCGGTATTACGGCTGCGGGTTGATCGCGCCAGAGGCTCTCGAGGGAGCGCATATTCTGGACCTGGGTTGTGGCGCCGGGCGTGATGTCTATGCGCTGTCGCAGATGGTGGGGCCACGGGGTCGTGTTGTGGGCGTTGACATGACCCCAGCGCAGCTGGATGTGGCACGGCGCCATCAGGCGTTTCATGCGGATGCCTTTGGCCATGAGGTGTCAAACGTGGAATTCCACCACGGCTTCATCGAACAGCTGGAAGATCTGGATCTGGAGCCAGGCAGTTTTGACATCATCGTTTCCAACTGTGTAATCAATCTGGCAACCGACAAGGCTGCGGTGCTGCGCGGCGCGCACCATTTGCTGAAACAGGGCGGCGAGATGTATTTCTCTGATGTTTATGCCGACCGCCGGGTGCCAGAGGCGATGGCAGCGGATGAGGTTCTCTACGGAGAATGTCTGTCTGGCGCGCTCTATTGGAACGATTTTCTAACCCTCTCTAAGGTGGCGGGTTTCAACGATCCCCGGATGGTGACGGCGCGGCCTCTGACCATTGAAAACCCCAAGCTTGAAGCCCGCGTGGCGCCGCTCAAATTCCTCTCTGCCACCTACCGGTTGTTCAAACTGCCGGAGCTGGAGGCGGACTGTGAGGATTACGGCCAGGCGGTTGTCTACAAAGGCACTATCCCCCATGCGCCCCATGCGTTGCATCTGGATGATCACCACGTGATCGAGGCAGACAAGGTTTTTCCGGTCTGTGGCAATACCTGGATGATGCTGAAGGACACCCGCCTGGCGCCGCATTTTGACTTCATCGGTGATTTTTCCAATCACTACGGCATCTTTGAGGGCTGCGGCGGCAAGTCTCCCTTCAATGCTTTTGGCAGAGAAGGCGCGGCAGTCCCCTGCTGCTGAGGACTTGCGCGGGGGGGCTGTGATTGGTATTTGCCGCAAAAGCCGCTTCTAAGAGTTGGCACAGCTTGCGAGGCCGAATGAGCACAGCATCTCTTCAATCCCCTGTGACGGAAGCCGCGTCGCATCCGCGGCTGGAGATCCGGAATATCCATCGGTATTTTGATGACCGCGCGGTGGTGGATGATGTGTCCCTGCAAATCCAGGCGGGGCAGGTGACCTGCCTGTTGGGGCCGTCGGGCTGCGGTAAATCCACCACTCTGCGGATGATCGCCGGGGTGGAGATGCAGGATAGCGGCGAGATTTATGTGGATGGCAAGCTGATCTGTGACACTGTGTTCCGGGTCCCACCCGAGCGGCGCGAGATCGGCCTTATGTTTCAGGACTTTGCCCTGTTCCCCCATCTAAGCGTGGCGGATAATGTGGCCTTTGGGCTCAAAGGTAGCAAGGAAGAAAAACGCCTCCGGGTCGAAGAGCTGCTGCAAAAAGTTTCGCTGTCGCGGTTCATTGATGAGTTTCCGCATCAGCTTTCTGGCGGTGAGCAGCAGCGGGTGGCTCTGGCGCGCGCCTTGGCGCCGCGTCCGCGGATCATGCTGATGGACGAACCGTTTTCCGGCCTGGACAACCGGCTGCGCGATGGTATTCGCGACGAGACCCTGACGCTGCTGAAAGAAGAAGACGCGGCGGTTCTGCTGGTCACCCATGAGCCGGAAGAGGCCATGCGCATGGCTGATGAGATCGCGTTGATGCGGGGTGGGAGAATTGTCCAGCAGGGTGCGCCCTACAACGTCTATACCCGCCCCAGTGACAAGGCAGCCGTCGCCTTTTTTAGCGATATCAACGTTTTGAATTCACAAGTTAACGGCGCCTTAGCAGATACGCCCTTTGGACAGTTCCTGGCACCGGGCATTGCCGACCGCACGGATGTGGAGATTGTCTTTCGCCCGCAACATGTGCGGGTGGATTTTGACCGCGCTGGCAAGGGGCCGCTGCCCACGGCGACAGACGGGGTGCCTGCCCGTGCGGTGGTGAAACGGGCGCGCTACCTGGGCCATGAGAGCCTGGTGGAATTCCAGATGGATTATGATGGCTCTGTTCTCAAGGTCACGGTGCCGCGGGTCTTCCTGCCGGAAGTGGGCCGGGTCATGTGGCTGACGGTGCCGCGCAACCGCTGCTTTGTTTTCCCCGCCTGAACACAGGTCCGACTTGCCCGACCTAGCTTCGCTGGCACAAACTCTGGTTCAAACTCGCTGATCCAGCTACCCGGTAGGGGCTCAATCCTTTTTGCGATGCGGATCATAATCCGCGAGGGTCTTGCCTGCCTCGTCCTGAAACAGTTCTGGCAGGGCGCGGACCTCTTCGATCAGATCGACGCGAAAGACCCGGAAATCACTACGGGTCTCGCACCAGGCGGTCAGGGTCCAGACGCGGCCCCAGTATTCCATATGCAGGGGCCGGATGATCCGGTCTGTCAGAAACCCGTCCAGACGACGGTACTGCAGGTTTAATTTTTGGCGCGATTTGATTGCGGCGCGCAGGGTGGGCATATGGGCAAAACCACGGGCGACATCCGCAAAGGGGTAGACGGCAAACTTCCAGGCATCAGCCTCGGCAATCACCTCGGTGGGCAAGACTGCGTCGACCTTGCCCGCCAGGGATTGCGCAGCAGCCTTGAGATCGGCATCGGCGGCCTCAGCGACGATGGCCATGCCAAGGTTCAGCGCTTCCAGCTCTTCCGGGGTAAGAGTCAGCGGCGGCAGGGTGATCTGTTCGCGCACCAGATAGCCAATGCCGCGCTCGCCCTCCACTGGCACGCCGGAAGCCACCAGCGTGTCCATATCGCGGTAAATGGTGCGGGTAGAGACCTCTAGCCGTGCGGCAATATCCTTTGCGCGATGGAGTTTTCCATCGCGCAGGATCTGGATGATCTCAAAAAGGCGGTCCGTGCGGCGCATGGGATTACCCTTGGCGCAGAGGCGGGGGCCGCGTCAAGACGGGCCGTTAGCTTGGCGCCAGGGTCCAGTGGATGTTCTCGTGGCGAATGGCGACACTGTCCCCATCAATGACCGCCATCAGCGCCGGAGCGAAGTCCTGTTTGCCAAAGCTATCAGCCACTTCCAGCGCGGTTTCCATATCCTTCCAGATTACCGTATCGGTCCAGGCGCCATCGGCGCCAGAACTGAGGCGGCGAAAGATGAAGCCGGGATTGGAGCGGACAAACTCCTCGCTGGCATAGCTGAGCTTGAGGAACTCCTCAGGTGTGACGCCTGCGTTCAGGGTGAAGGTGACGGTTTCAGCGACATTCATGGTCATATCAATCTCCTATCTGTTGATGCGCGGGATCTATCAGGAGGCAACTGACACAAACCTGTCAGTTGAGTTTGGGTGGGCGCAAAAAAAGCTGGTTTTGCATCAGCGGCAAACGGCAATCCTCCTGGGCCCCCTTTGCGCGGCCAAGGGAGATGCGTAGAACTCTTGGTCAGAGAATTAGTGAGCCGATGCGCATTGCATTGGCAAAGTGAAGGAGAGATTCACATGCTCAACAATATTGGCCTTCCAGGCATTCTGCTCATCGCTGTCGTGGTTCTGGTGCTGTTTGGCCGCGGTAAAATCAGCTCGCTGATGGGGGAAGTTGGCAAAGGCATCACATCGTTCAAAAAGGGCGTCAGTGAAGGCACAGCGGAGCTGGAAACCGAAGCCGCTGACGAGGCCAAGGATGTGACACCAGCCGCCGAGACCACGTCTGAAACAGACAAGGCGTAAGCGCGGATGTTTGATCTTGGGTTGACCGAACTCCTGGTTATTGGCGTTGTGGCGCTGATTGTTGTCGGGCCCAAGGACCTGCCGGTGATGTTTCGCAATGTCGGCCGTTTTGTGGGCAAGGCCAAGGGCATGGCCCGCGAGTTCAGTTCGGCAATGAATGACGCCGCTGACGAAAGCGGTGTGCGCGATGTTGCCAAGGGGCTGAAGGCGGCGACCAATCCGGTTGGCACGGCGATGGACGGGGTGAAAGAGGCGGCGCAGGAGATGGCTAAATCCATTGATCCGACCAAATCGATTGATCCTACCTCCTATAAACCAGGCACCGAGACCGGACAGATGGCGGTGGAACGCGCGTTGGAGGCCAAGAAAATTCAGGCCGCCACTGCGCGCGCCGCTGCCGAGCGTAAAGCCCGTGAAGCGAGCGAGGCCATGGCCCATGCAGAGGCGGCTGAAGCTGCGGTTGAGACTGCTCCAGAGCAGCCCAGCAGCGCTGATCCTGCCGTGGCGCCCTCTGACAATAGCGAGGCCAAAACATGAGCCAGACAGAAGAGGTTGAGGAAACAACCGCGCCGCTGATCGAGCATCTAGCAGAGCTGCGCACCCGGTTGATCCGCTCGGTTATGGCCTTTGCGGTGGGGGTCATCCTGGCCTTTGTCGTGGCCGAACCAATCCTGCAGTTCCTGGTCGCACCGATCGAGGAAACCCTGCGCGCCCTTGGTGATCCCTCGCCAACGCTGCAATATACCTCGCCGCAGGAATATTTGTTCACACTGTTTCGGATCTCCATGGTCTTTGGCTTTGCGCTGTCTTTCCCGGTGATCGGCTATCAGCTATGGCGCTTTGTGGCACCAGGGCTTTACAAGACGGAAAAAGGTGCCTTTTTGCCTTTCCTGATTGCCTCGCCATTCATGTTTCTGCTGGGGGCAAGTTTTGCCCAACTGGTGGTGACACCGCTGGCAATGCAGTTCTTCCTCGGGTTTGCCGATGTCAGTTCGATCTTTGCCAACCTGCTGTCGCAGGCGGCAGGAGATGTGGCGGGATCCGTTCCTGACGGGGTGAGCGTCGGCGCTGCGGTGGTCCCTGAAACCACCGATGGGGTCAGGATCACCTTCTTTGGCAAGGTCAATGAGAGCCTGGATATCACGCTGAAATTCATCATGGCCTTTGGCCTGTGTTTCCAGCTGCCTGTGCTTTTGACCCTGATGGGCAAGGCAGGTCTGGTCAGTGCAGATGGGCTTGGCGGCATGCGCAAATATGCTGTTGTTGCCATTCTGGTGCTGGCGGCTCTGGTGACGCCCCCGGATGTGATCACCCAGATGATCCTCTTTGTGGTGGTCTATGGTCTCTATGAGATCTCCATCTTCCTGGTGCGTCGGGTGGAAACCAAACGCGAAGCAAAACTGCGGGCGGAAGGCTATTATGATGACGAGGATGAAGACCCTTTGATGGCCGAGTTTGACGAGGATGACGCCAAGTAGCAGTGAAATTGGCGATCTGTTCGTTGTTTAACTTTCAAAAAGGCGCGCTGGGATCAGCGCGCCTTTTTTGAGGCCCAGTTCAGGGTTAAGGGAAGAAGATGGGGGGCTCTGCCCCCGCGCGCCTGGGGCGCGCTCCCCCGGAATATTTTTGGAAAAGTGAAAGCGGGGGAAGTCTGGCGGTTCTTGAGAGGCCCGGGGCACTTGTGGCCAGAGGGGGAACGTGCTTTCAAAACCTTAAGGATTGACGGAGACCGGATATGAACGAAACAACACTCACCCGCATTGCAGAAGCCCTGGAACGGATGTCTCCGGCGCCGCTGGCTTCCCCGGATTTTGCGACAGCCTCCGCCTTTGTTTGGCATGTTGCGCCGGATCGGCTTGCACCTGTGGCGGAAGTGAATCGGGTTGATCTGGATCTCTTGCTGGGGATTGACCGGGCGCGCGATACGCTGCTGGAAAACTCCCGGCGTTTTGCCCGTGGCGAGGCTGCCAACAATGCGCTGTTGTGGGGCGCGCGGGGCATGGGAAAGTCAAGCCTGGTGAAGGCGA
This sequence comes from Pseudophaeobacter sp., assembly GCF_039971195.1. Taxonomy (GTDB): domain Bacteria; phylum Pseudomonadota; class Alphaproteobacteria; order Rhodobacterales; family Rhodobacteraceae; genus Pseudophaeobacter. The sequence continues at coordinate 6,977 of NZ_JBDWPJ010000091.1, read as the reverse complement.
TCCATGGCGCGTTGCTGGAGGATCATGGTGATCTGAAACTGGTGGAACTACAACGAGAGGATTTGCCCTCGGTGGCGCGGCTGCTCAATCATTTGCGACATGCCCCCTATCGGTTCATCCTGTTTTGCGATGATCTGTCGTTCAGCCATGATGATGAGCATTACAAAAGCCTGAAGGCGGTGCTGGATGGCGGCATTGAAGGGCGGCCTGAGAATGTGCTGTTCTTTGCCACCTCGAACCGGCGTCACCTGATGCCGCGTGATATGATCGAAAATGAGCGCTCCAGTGCCATCAACCCGTCTGAGGCGGTCGAGGAGAAGGTCTCGCTTTCTGATCGATTTGGGCTTTGGCTCGGCTTTCACCCCTGTGATCAGGATGAGTATCTGGCGATGATTTCTGGCTATTGCAAAGCGCATGGCCTGGAGGTTGATCCAGAGATCATGCGGGCAGAGGCGATTGAATGGCAGGCCACCCGCGGAGCGCGCTCAGGTCGGGTGGCCTGGCAGTTCTTTACCGATCTGGCGGGGCGTCACGGCGTTTCCCTGCGGGGGTGAAGCCGCGCCGCAGTGGATGGACGCTTTGCGCCTCCTCGCAGGGGCGCTGGCCGGGACTTCGAGACTTGTGAGTGCTTTCGCAGCAGCGCTAGTTCAGATAGGTCAGCGGATCGAGGCTGTCATAGCCGTCGCGCACTTCAAAGTGCAGGGTTGCGCCTTCGGCCTCTTTCAAGTTGCCAATGACCTGGCCGCGTTTTACTTGGTCGCCCTTGCTCACCAGGATCTTGTCGACATTGGCATAGATGGTCAGCAGTTGGGGGCCATGGCGCAGCACAATGATCGGGTTGTTCTTTGAATCCTTGGTGATGGCAGCAACGGTGCCAGCATCGGCGGCCTTGACCGGGGCGCCCGCGGCGGCGGCAATATCGATGCCATCATTGCGCCCTTTGGAATAGGTCTGCACGATCTTGCCCTGCACCGGATAGATCATGGCAGCTTGGCTGGGGCGGGTGGGCGCCGGGACATCCACGGTTGGCAGGTTTTCGGTGGCGACACTGGCAGGGGCGATGTTTTCCTCGGGCAGCGGTTTGGTGGCGCTGGGGGGCGTTGGCGTGGCCGTGCCTTCACCGGGGGCAGTTGTGGCCACTGCAGCGGGCGCCTGGGAGCGTTGCTGGTCCTTGAGAGGGATCAGCAGATGTTGGCCTTCGCGGATGGCAAAATCGCTGCCTAATCCGTTCCATTCGGCCAGGGATTTCACCGGCACCTGATAGAGGCGGGAAATGGTATAGGCGGTTTCGCCGCGCACCACCTTGTGGCGGACAGGTTCCGGCCCGTCCTGCACCGCCACGGGTTTGGTTTGTGGCGTCGGCTGGATCTGGGTGGTGGTGACAGAGCCGGGATTGGGCGAAGTTGCAGGAGAGGCATCAATTGCATTGCCAGCAAGAGAAGCGATATCAACGCCACCTGGTGAGGCGGTGCCTGCGCTGGCAGGCAGGCTGTCGGGGGCGCGACGGGGCAGGGCGAGCACTTCGCCTTTGCGCAGAGTGTCGCTGGTTTGCATGCCGTTGAACCGGGCGACCTCGCCTGCGGGCAGCCCAATTCGGGCGGCTACATCTGCAACGCTATCGCCGCGCTCGGCTACGGCCACCTGATAGGAGGGATAGGTGATCAAGCCGCGCGCATCCGGTGTGGGGCGGTTGGTGGTAGCGTTCTGGGCGGCTGCGGTGGTGTTGAAACCGCCAATTTGACCGCGCAGATCATAGTCTAGTGGCCCTTCGCAGGCGGCTAGGAGCGCCAGCATGGGAACAGAAGCCAGCGCCATCCGGCGGCGGGCGGGGCGGGGTTTAGGGCTGCCAGGGATCATGCCTGTGATCATGCCTTTGGTCATGCTGTCCTCAATCCTTGTCCTGTTCTGAACGGGCCGGGTCTGCGCCGGTCTTATGGCCTCTTGGGCTGCAACTATGGCCTTGGTCAATGTTTTTCTAGCCTTTGGGCTGCAATCGGCGCGGCTTTGCTTGAATTCAAGCCTCTTTGCCCAATCCTTCGAGCAGCGGCACAAATCGCACCGGGCGCAGTTCATCATAATCCAACCCGTCTTCGGATTTGCGCACCCGGATCAGGGTTTGAACCGCGTCCGACTGGCCGACCGGAACAACCATGATGCCTCCGGGTTTTAGCTGCGCCAGCAGGGGGCCGGGGGGATCCTCGGCGGCGGCGGTGACAATGATGCGGTCAAAAGGCGCCTGATCGGGCAGGCCAAAGCTGCCATCCCCTACCAGCGAAGTCACATTGGGCAGTTGCAGGGTGTCAAAGATCATCCGGGCTTCGCGCACCAGCCGCGCGTGACGGTCGATAGTATAGACCCGTCGGGCCAGTTTGGCCAAAATGGCGGCCTGATAGCCAGACCCCGTGCCGACCTCCAGCACGGTGTCGCGCGGCGAGACCTGCAGCGCCTGGGTCATCAACCCGACGACTGAGGGCTGCGAAATGGTCTGGCCACAGGCAATCGGCAGCGGTGTGTCCTCATAGGCGCGTTCGGTGAAGATGCCGCGCACAAAGGGGCCACGGTCGACCTGCTCCATGGCCTCCAACACCCTGCTATCCGTGACCCCGCGCGAGCGCAGGGCAAAGAGGAATTGCATCTTGGTTTCCGGGTCGGGGCCGTTCATTCGATCGCTTTGAACCCCTCAAGCATATCATGGGCGGTCAGATCTGCCCGCATCGGCGTCACCGAGACATAGCCGTTCAGGTTGACGCTGGCATCGCTGTCGGGGGCGGTTTGCACATGCTGGTCGCCGCCACGGATCCACAGATAGCGCCGCCCGGTGGGAGAGAGCTGCTCTTCGGCGGAAAAATGGCTGCCACGGCGAAAACCCTGGCGCACCACCCGAGTGCCTTTCACGGCCTGGGCCGGAACCGGGGGGAAGTTGATATTGTAAAACAACCGGTAATCCTGTTGGTCTTGAGGCTCGGCGGCGAGGATCTTACGGACCACCTCGACGCCATGGGTGGCTGAGGCTTCAAAAGGATCGTCGAGGTCTTTGTTATGGGGGCCAAAATATTGCGACAACCCCATGGCGGGGATGCCTTGCAAAGCGGCTTCCATAGCGCCACCAAGAGTGCCGGAATAGAGTGCGTTCTCGGCCGAGTTATTGCCGCGGTTGACGCCCGACAGCACTAGGTCGGGGCGGCTGCCCTTCATCGCCACATGGATGCCGGCCAGCACGCAATCGGCAGGGGAGCCTTCGGCAGCAAAACGGCGGGGGCCCAGCTGGCTCAACATCGAGGGGCGGGTGTAGCTGATGCAATGGCCAACGCCGGATTGTTCAAAGGCTGGGGCGACGGTCCATACCTCGCCCTTGGGGCCGGCCAGCTCCCGGGCGAGTTTTTCCAGCACTACAAGGCCGGGAGCACTGATACCGTCGTCATTGGTGATGAGAATGCGCATGTTTTCCCCCGGAGTCTGTTTTGATCTGAATAGGCATTGGGACCAAAGGGGGCAAGTGTTTCGACCCATTGGCAGAAATGAGGCGCCGCAGAGCGGGTAGCTGTGCCACAGGTTTGCTGAGGTGAATTTTGAAACTCTTTTGAGGAGCCGCAGAGGTCCCAGAGCCTTAGCGGTGTCGCTGGCCTGGCAAGTCAGGTCTGCCATCTCATCATCCGGCCGCGAGATGCGGTGCAGCGCCGCGCCTTGGCGCGGCGCTGGGCCCAAGGCCGGGGCAAGGATCTTTGATCCTGCCAGCCGGGGGCGGGAGCGCTTGGCGCCGAATGCGCTGTGTTTTGCTCTAGCGCAGAATCTCAGGCAGGAGGCGTTTAGCCTCAGAGTGGGGATCCGCAAGCGGGCTGCGGTCTTCGCCGGGGAAAAACCGCGCACGCAGGGCCGTTGGCATCGGCTTGGGCTCTAGGATTTGAACCCGCGGGCCAGTTTTGATGGTCTCGGCCTGCCAGCTGCGGGCCAGCGCCATCTGCGCCGCTTTGCTGGCGCCATAAGCACCAAAGAATTTCTCTCCGGCGCGGGGATCATCAAAGAATACCGCGCGCCCTGCCTGCCCCAGAAGGGGCGCCACATAGGGGATCAGCACCGAGGGCGCTGAGGCATTGGTCGCCAGAGATTTGGTCCAGTCCTTCACCGCAACCGAAGAGGCTGGGCTCAGCGGTGCCGCGTGGATCGCGGCGTGCAGCCAGAGGTCAAGATGGCCCCAGCGGTCGTGAATGCCACGGCACAGGGTAGCCATGGCCGCCGGGTCGGTGATGTCCATCGGTGCAAGGGTGGCAGAGCCGCCAAGCGCCTTGATGCGATCATCAAGTTCTTCCAGCGCGCCGGTAGTGCGGGCCACGGCGACGATATGATGCGTGGGCGCCAGCGCCTCGGCCAGGGCTGCGCCAAAGCCGCGTGAGGCACCAGTGATAAGAGCGAGTTTCTGTGTCATGGCCAGCCTTGTGCGCGGCTTGGCGCACAGGGTCAAGACTTCATCTTGGCGCAATCAGCAAGCAAGGGGGGCACAGACGAAGGTGGGCTGAGGCGGCCTCAGCTGCCGGGCATCGTGATCCGCTGGGTACGCCCGGCGCTTTCCAGCACCAGCCCATTGGCATCAATGCCCAGAACCTTGCCTTGGGCCACGCGGCTGCCGGGCTTGACGGTTTTCACCCTTCCGCTGGGCAGCCGTACCATGGCCTGCATGTTGCCCTCGGCGCCAAACAGACCAAGCAGGCTTAGGCCGCTTTTTGGTAGGGCACGGGATTGGGTGGCCTTGCTGGCCACAAGGGCGGGGGTTTGAGTGGAATTGGTCGCGTTTGTCATGGTTGCCTTCTTCTGGGCCGCAGGTGAGTCGACAGGAATATCGCAGGGCCCAAAGCGGCAGATAGGCATGACAGCAGGCGGATGCGAGAGCCAAATGCTGCAGTTGCGAAGACGACAGGCAAAACCGGGCGGAGCCTTGCTGGCAGGGCCAGGAATCGGCGGGCTCTTGCCGATCTCAGGCCGTCCCCTTCAATGAGACGCAGCCTTTCAAGTCAGAGGTTCTGCCGGCACTGCGTCTTAGGAATCATAGACCAGCGAAGCGAGGTCATGGCCATAGGTATGCAGCAGCTCAAACAGCTCTTCGAGCTGCGCCCCAGCGTGCTGCAGGGTGGCGAGCGAGTGATTTGACTCTGAGATCTGCAGCTCCGGGTATTGCCCCTCAGGGCGCATATGCAACATGCAGGCCACCGGTTTGCCCTCTTCTGGCGGGATCGCATTGGCGAGCCAGGCCGGGCGGCTGCCAAGGCTCTCGATATCCTGCATATCCAGCAGGTCCAAATAGGTGTCAAAGTCTTCGGCGCCGAGATTGGCCCAGGTGCCGAGAATGAACTCGTGGCCGTCGCCTTCGGCCAGCGGGATCGCCAGCACCGCGCGCACAAAGCGCAGATCGCCAAGGCGGCAGAAATCATCCGTCAACACATCTCCGCTCTGCGCCAGAATCGCAGAGTTATCCTGCACCACCATGTCTTCGGAGCAGATGTCCGGGCGGTCACAGCTGAGGCTGAGCAACTGCGCAAAGGTCGCACCACAGCAGCGGCAGCGACGCGAAGATGTCAGCATACGGGCGAGATGGGCGTCCAAGTGGCGGGTCTTTCAAAGGGCCTCTGGGGCCGGGTGCAGAACAAAGGAAAGGCGCCGATCTGTTGGATCAGCGCCTTTCCCTATGACGTTGAGCGCACTCATATCCTGCCTGCAGCGCAAAGCAAACCCCTGAGTGCATAACCTTTGAGAGGCGATGGCAAGCCGGGGGCAAGGGGCGCAGCAGAGGCCAGCTTAGGTGGCCAGCTTCATGCTGTTCCAGGATTCCCCGGGGGCGGGCATGTCTTTGATCTTTTTGCTGACCCGGCCACTGGTCTCCAGTGAATTCAGGTAGTCTTCGCTGACGCTGCCGGTGACATACTTGCCGTCAAAGCAGGAACAATCAAAAGTATCGATGTCCTTGTTGCCCTCATGTGCGGCCCAGACCAGATCCTCAAGCCGCTGATAAATAAGTGCATCGGCGCCCAGCTCTTCGCGGATTTCCTCGGTCGAGCGGCCATCAGCAATCAGTTCATGCTTGGTCGGCATGTCGATGCCATAGACATTGGGATACTTCACCGGCGGCGAGGCACTGGCGATATAGACCTTTTTGGCGCCGGCATCGCGGCACATCTGGACGATCTTTTGGATGGTATTCCCGCGCACAATGGAATCATCAATCAGCAAGAGATTGAGCCCCTTCATCTCCAGCGGAATGGCGTTGAGCTTGCGGCGGACAGATTTCTGCCGCTCTGCCTGACCGGGCATAATGAAGGTCCGGCCGATGTAGCGATTCTTTACCAGGCCTTCGCGGTAGCGAATGCCCATGGAATTGGCCACTTCCAGCGCCACCGGGCGGGCAGAATCGGGTACCGGAATGATGCAGTCGATTTCGAGATCGGCTTCCTTGATCTGATTGGCCAGGGTCTGGCCCATGCGCAGCTGGGTCTTGTAGACCGAGATCCCGTCCAGCATCGAGTCGGGTCGCGCCAGGTAAACATATTCAAAGATACAGGGGGTCAGTGTGCCTTCAACCGCCTGGAAGCTGTGCATATTGCCCTCCAGATCGATGAGAATCGCCTCACCCGGGGCCACATCGCGCAGCTTTTCAAAACCATTGATGCCAAAGGCTACGTCTTCGGAGGCAAAGGCGTAGTCGTCACCCGCGCCCTCGGCGTCGCGGCGGGCAACGGAAAGCGGGCGAATACCATGGGGATCGCGGAAGGCCAGCATGCCAACCCCGGCCACCATGCAGATCACTGAATAGGCGCCCTGTATGCGCTCCATGGTCATTTTGACGCCCGCAAAGAGATTGCGGATCGGGTCAACGGTGCCATTGACCTTGATGCTGTCTGAGATCTTGTCAGCCAGAACATTCAGCAGGATTTCTGAATCCGAGGTGGTGCGCAGATGGCGGCTGTATTTGGCAGTCACCTTATCGCGCT
>NZ_JBDWPJ010000090.1:0-13721 GCF_039971195.1 Pseudophaeobacter sp. | reverse complement strand
GCCGACGGTGCCCCGGGTCCATTGTCGGATGCGCCCGAGGGGACCGTGTCCGGGGCCGAGCAATTGCCGCTGGGGGCGGCACGCGGGCAGGTGCATGAAAACTACATCATCGCCCAGACCGCCGACGGTATGGTCATCGTTGACCAGCACGCGGCCCATGAACGTCTGGTCTATGAAAAACTGAAAACCCAGATGGCGGAAAACGGCGTCGCCGCCCAGGCCCTGCTGATCCCGGAAATTGTCGAATTGGGCAGCAATGACTGCGCCCGCCTTCTGGCCCATGCCGAGGCCATGCAGAAATTTGGCCTCGGGTTGGAAGCCTTCGGCGGAAATGCCGTGGCCGTGCGTGAAACCCCTGCCATTCTGGGAGAGGTAAATGCAGAAGCCATGGTCAAAGACATACTGGATGAGCTGGACGATCAGGGCGAAAGCCATCTGGTACAAGCGCGGCTGGAGGCAATCCTTAGCCGGGTGGCCTGTCATGGCTCGATCCGGTCAGGCCGTCGGATGCGCGGCGAAGAGATGAACGCGCTGCTGCGCGAGATGGAAGCAACACCACACTCCGGCCAGTGTAACCATGGTCGCCCGACCTATGTGGAGCTGAAACTCGCGGATATCGAACGGCTGTTCGGGCGCAGCTGATGGCAGGCATGGGCGAAGCCATAGAAGCGATGAATGAGGTCTGGACGCTGATCCTGCTGGCGGCGGGGTTTGCTGCTCTGTTGCTGATCCTGCTGGTGATGTCTTTACGCGCTTCAGCGCGGGTGGCGCGGGCCATGGGACCGCTCACAGGGCAGCTTGGCCAGCTTGGCCAATCGGTGCATCAGTTGCAGGGCGGCTTGCAGCATGTCTCGGATACGCAGGCGACGGCGCAGGTGCAGATGGTGCAGACCGTCGAGGCGCGGCTGACCTCGGTGCAGCAACATATGAATGATCGGCTGGCCGAGAATGCCCTGCGTCAGGCCGGGGCCATGGCCGAAATGCAAGAGCGCCTGCAAGAGAGCCTGCATGGCAGCTCCAAGCGCACCGCGACTTCACTCACCCAGCTGCAGGAACGTCTGGCGGCGATCGACAAAGCACAAGACAATATAACCAAGCTTTCCGGCGATGTGCTGTCGCTGCAGGATATCCTGTCGAACAAGCAAACCCGCGGCGCCTTTGGGGAAATCCAGCTCCATGATATCGTCTCCAAGGCGCTGCCGGCGGGCAGCTATAGGATGCAAGCGACGCTGAGCAACGGCAAACGTGCCGACTGTCTGGTGCATCTGCCCAATCCGCCCGGTCCCATTGTGATTGATTCCAAGTTTCCTCTGGAGCCCTATGAGGCGCTGCATCGGGCCGAGAGCCGCGATGAAAAGGCCTATGCCATGCGGCAGATGAAGGCAGCGCTGCGGGCGCATATCGCGGCAATTTCGGACAAGTACATCCTCGAGGGCGAGACCGCGGATGGGGCGCTGATGTTCCTGCCCTCCGAGGCGGTCTATGCCGAGCTGCATGCCAATTTTTCCGGGCTGGTGCGCGAGGGCTTTGCCGCCCGGGTCTGGATTGTTTCGCCCACCACCTGCATGGCAACGCTCAACACCATGCGGGCCATTCTGAAAGATGCCCGGATGCGCGAACAGGCCGGGGCCATTCGCGCCGAGCTGGGTCATCTGCACCGCGATATTGAGCGCCTAGGCGATAGGGTGGGCAATCTGGATCGCCATTTTGGCCAGGCAGCCAAGGATATTGCCGAGATCAAGATCAGCGCCGACAAGGCCGGACGGCGGGCGCAGCGTTTGGACAATTTTGACTTTGAAGAGATCGCCACTGAGGTCACTTCCAATATCGTTCCCCTGAGCCAGACGGACCCATGACTGCACACTCCCTAGATAACGCCCTGTTACGCAAAGCCGAAATTGAAGTTGAACGGCTGGTGGCCCTGCTGCGGATCGGGGTTGCCCTGTGTTTGCTCGCGGCCTTTTTGCTGGCGGTGCGCGGTGACACTCAGGATGTGCCTGACTATTTGCGGCTGCAATGGGTGCTGGCGCTGGCGACGATGATTTCCTATTTTCTATTGGGCATTGGCGCGCTCTGGCTTGCCACTTCGGGGCGTTTCAGGGGCTGGATGGTCTGGCCAGCGGTGACCCTTGATTGCCTGTTCATGCTGGCCAATACCTGGGCCGGGCTGGTCAATACCGGTCTGCCGGGAGAGCTGACCTTCCTTCTGCCGCCGACCTGGCTGGTGCCGGTGATCATGGCCTTTGCGGTGCTGCGGTTTAACCCCTATTTGCAAGCCTATTGCGTGGCGCTGACCGTGGGTGGGCTGGGCTATATGACGCTCTGGCAGCCCGAGGTGATTTCACCCCATATCGTTGACCGGGTTCAAAGCCTGGTGATGTTGCCGCCCAATGTGGTGCGGATCATGATGATCACCCTCGGGGGCGTGGTTCTGGTTGCCGCGGCCTACCGGACGCGCAAATTGTTGCAGCGCTCCATAGTGGATGCTCAGGCCCGCGCCAATCTGACCCGCTATCTGCCCGCGCAGCTGGCCGACCGGTTGGCAGATGGCGGTCTGAACGAGCTGCGCCAAGGCAAACAGCAGCCTATGGTGGTGATGTTTGTCGATATTCGGGGCTTTACCCAATGGTCCGAGGGCCGCGCGCCAGAAGAGGTTGTCGATTACATAGGAGAGTTCCGCAGACGGGTGCATATGGCGGTCAAACCCAGCGGCGGGATCATCGACAAATTCATCGGCGATGCCGCGATGATCCTTTTTTCCGGCGACAAAGCCGCCCGCGAGGCTCTGACCTGCGTCGATGCCCTGGTTGCGGAGCTGTCCGCCTGGGGAGAGCTGCGTCGGTCCGAGGGGCGAAACCCTGTGCGGGTTGGCATTGGGTTGCATCTGGGCGAGGTGTTCTCTGGCGTGGTCGGCGATGCGGAGCGTTTGGAATACACCGTGTTTGGCGATACGGTGAATACCGCCGCCCGCATGGAGGAGCTGACCAAGACTGTGGGCTTTGGCGTTGTGGCCTCGGCCGCGGTGCTGGAGGTGGCTGCAGCAGAGCCCGCGCGCGAGGGTTGGACGGTGCTGCCAGCGGTGCATCTGCGCGGGCGCAGCAGCGGATTGGAAATCTTCGGACGGGAGGCCCTGCCGGGGAAAAGCGAATCCCAGGTGGGGTGAATTCTGCACGGGTGTTTTCTTTGCCTCAGATCAAAGACCTGAGCGCGGCGCTGCTGTCTGATGCCAGACAAGGGCGAACAGAAGGAGACAGACTATGTTGGAGATTTCAACACGTAAGGTGGCGCAGGTCGCGTTGATGGCGCGAGAACTTGGCCGAGCTGAGGGAGAGCTGCGGGCCTTTATCGACCGTCTGGGCCCAGATGAGCAGGCCGAGCTGACTGCGATCATGTGGATCGGTCGGGGCAGTTTTGAGGCGGAAGAGCTGCAAGAGGCCATCGAGACCGCCAAGCAGGAAGCCACTACGCCAACAGCCGACTATCTGATCGGCACACCGCATTTGGCCGACAATATCGAGGCCGGCCTGGATGCGCTGGGCGTGGATGTGCAGGACGTCGAAGGGGATGTGATCGGCCGCTAGGTCGACTGCTCCCTTTCAGTCCTGCTGGGCCTCGTCAGAGCTGTAGCACTGCCAGTTTCAACTCACTGGCCTCGGCGCGGCTGAGCTGTTGGCCTTGTTTGCGTTTGAGCAACACTTCGCGGGCGCGGGCGTATTGCTCGTCCTGCCAGAAGATCATGCAGCCGTTGCAGCCCTTGCCACAGCAGCCCTCGACCCCGACACGGTTGGTTTTGAACCGGCGGGTGTTGCCGTCTTCCTCGATGCTTTTGGCCAGGGCATCGCGGCGTTTTTCATAGGCCTTGGGGTTTTCTTTGCCGGTGATTTCCAGACCCTGGGTGAGCTTGTCGAACCGCACCCGGTTCCATTGTTCTTCGGTAAGGGCACGTTCCTTGCGCATCACCGAATACTGCGGGAACCGCGTTTTGAGGTCGTCGATGTTTTCGTGATCAAACAGGGAGAAGGGCAGGCGGATCACCGTCTTAGTGCTGCCTTGCACGATCTCAGTGCGCTTGCCATTGACGGCGTTTTCAAAGTCGTAGACCCGCAAAAGAACGGTTTCACGCGCGATAGGTGAGACAAATTCCAGCACCTCTCCTGCGACCAGCTTGTTCTTAACTTCAACCAGAAAGGCATCCTCTGTCACCTCGGTGACAACCCCGGCATATTCCCACTGCGCCAATGACGCCGTGTGCTCATAATTATGGGCGTAATTTGTCAGCCGTCCTTCGTGGAAGGCGAGCGTGTAGCCGCGGTTCCCGACCGCTTCCAGCTCGCGCATATAGGGCTTTGGATCCCAGTTTTCCGGGTCAGCATAGTAGTCGTCGATGGCCATACGATAGGCCCGTGCCACGACGGCACAGTAGTATTCCGACTTGCCGCGCCCCTCGACCTTGAGGCTGTCAACGCCGATCTCCAGATACTCGTTCAGCTTGGGCATGATGCAGAGATCTTTGGAGTTGAGGATATAGGAGCCGCGGGCGTCCTCTTCGATCGGCATCAGCTCACCTGGGCGGCAGCCCTCTTCGAGCAGGAATTCGAACATATCAGCGTTGTCATCGGTGATCTGCAGATCCTGCACCGTGCCATCCTTGAGCCGCATACGGAAGGTATAGTTCCAACGGCAGGAATTGGCGCAATTGCCTTGGTTCGCTCCGCGTTCGGCCATGAAATTGGACAAGAGGCAGCGGCCTGAATAGGTCATGCACATGGCGCCATGTACAAAGGCCTCCAACTTGATATCTGGGCACTTCTCACGGATCTCTTTCAATTCGGCAAAGGACACTTCACGGGCCAACACGCAGAGCTCCGCCCCCTGATCCTGCCAGAATTTGACCGAGAGCCAGGAGCAGATATTGCTTTGGGTGGAGATATGCAGCGGCAGTTCCGGGGCGCGGTCTTTGACATATTGAAACACGCCGGGGTCGGCGATGATCAACCCGTCAGGGCGCACCTTGCGGACGGTCTCAATGTATTCGTCCAGCTTGTCGATGTCTTTGTTGTGGGAGAACAGGTTCAGGGTCAGATAGGCGCGCCGCCCATGGGCATGGCAGAACTCGACACCCTCGATGACCTCTTCCAATGAAAACTCGGACTTCGTGCGCAGGGACATATCGGGCGTGCCGAGATAGACCGCATCGGCGCCATACAGAATGGCAAGCTTGAGTTTTCGCAGATTGCCCGCGGGCATCAGGAGTTCGGAACGGTGTTGGGGGGAGGTTGCAGGGCAGATCATGGGCTGGCTCTCTTCACCGGGAACAGGGATGAGCGCCTATAGGACAGGGGGAGGTAAGCGCATATGATCTAGCGCAAACCGACGCGCAAACCGAGGGTGCCAGCCCAGTAAAAACCAGGCTGGCAATATTGGCGCCCATTCCGCCAAATGGTGCGCCTGCTGCCGTCAGCTTTTCAGCGGGCAGGTGTTGATGCCAAGAATAGAGTAGAGCGGGCAATTGCCCAGCAACCCGGTGGCCAGCGGTACGATCCCGACCAAACCCCAGAGGCTTTGCGGCCCGATAAAGACCAGCGAGAGCAGGATGATACCGGCGATGACGCGCAGGATACGGTCGATTTTGCCTTCGTTTTTGGTCATGTGATGTCTCTTTTTGATGCTGTTGAGACAAGTATAGCAAAAAGAAGATGTGAGGCGCGGTGACAGAGTCACCGGTCCTGCGGAGAAAGTTACTTTTGTTCTGCAATTTGCACCAATTCGGCGGATCTGCAGATCCGAATACCGTCAGGGCGCTGTTCGACGAGGCCACGGCGGGCAAATTCTGCCAGCCGACGCGACACATAGGCCCGGCCAGAGGCGGTCTCAGCTGCCAGGGCCGTATGGGTGGCATGTACCAGGCCAGCTTCATCCCTTAGCCGCAGCAAAACCTTGGCAAGGCGGGCGTCAAAACCCGTGAGGGCGACGTCTTCGATCAGCTGCTGGTATTCACTGAACCGCAGCGCCACCGAGGTCAGCACTTCGGTGCGAAAATCGGGATCTTGCTCCAGCGCCTGACGAAATTGATCTGCCGGGATCAGATCGCCTTGCAGATCTTCCTCGACCACGCCTTCGGCGGCATAGCTCTGATCCTCGATGAGGCAGGTGAAGGTCTGCAGACAGACCTCGCCGGAATGTACCCGGTAAAGCACGACTTCGCGGCCACTGCTGCCGGTCAGGGTGACCTTGATACAGCCCTGTGTCAGACGCAGGAAGCCGGGGCAGTCCTGTCCGGGGCTGAACAGGATCGTGCCCTTTGGGGCAGAGAAGGCTTTGCGGGCGGGCATCTGATATCCTTCAAACATGTGCCGCCCCAGATCACACCCTCACCAGCACCGCTTCAAGGACGAAACACGGGCTGCGACAAGAAACAGCAAGGGAAATTGGGGAAAGCAAAAAGGGGCCCGCCGATGCGAACCCCTTTGGCATAACATCTTCTGGTCAGTTAGCTCAGGCGATCTTTGACTTCCAGATGCTGGGCCAGGGTGCCGATCTTGCCCATCCAGTCTTCAACCAGTCCCGCATCGCTGGGGGCGGCGTGGACACCGGCGGCAATCTTGCCGTTCATCACCGCCTCGATGGCATAGGACACAGGATAGGACACAAGCCGCGCCATGGCGGTGCCACGCGCGTCACCCCAGGCATCCATCACATAGGTCTTGTGCCAGACGGTCGCGCCAGCCTTTTCGGCCTTCAGATCGACACAAAGCACAACCCGGTCGGGTTCACCTTCGTCATAGGAGTTTTCCTCCCAGAACTGATCCGACATCTCTTTGAGACGGGCATCCCCGGCTTCGCCTTCGAGGGTTTCGACCTCTTTGAACACCGCATCCCAGGCCTCAGTCCAGCCGTTCAGGCGCAGGGTGCCGCGCACGAATTCCTTGACCTTCCAATCCTCGCCAAATTCATACTGGCCGATAAAGGGCAAGGAATCGCGGTTTGGGTAGACCTCAAAGCTTTCTGGCGTAGGCAAAGGCGCGTCAAAGGTCGAGATCGCGTCCCAGGGGCGGGCCACGTCCAGTTCCTTGAAGTCGCGGATCGATTTTGACGGCGAGCGCAACGCCTTCAGCACGCCCAGCGGCGACCAGCTAAATTTATAGCGGAACGGGTTCGGCGTTTTGGGGATACCACCGCAATAGGAGAGAAAGCTCACCTCGTTGCTGGCGTCAAAACCGGCGGAGGCCTTGTACTCATCCACCAGCGCATGAGCCATCAGGTGGTCGATGCCAGGGTCAAGACCCACCTCATTGACCAGCGCAACGTCGGCGGCTTTGGCCTTGTCATTCAGCGCCCGCATTTCCGGCGCGATGTAGGAAGACGACACAAAATGCGCCCCCTTGGAGATTGCCAGTTCGGCCAGCGGCACATGCCAGTCGCCGGGCAGCATCGAGACGACAACATCTGCCGGGCTCAGCATTTGGCCCAGGGTGTTGATGTCAAAGACATGGATATTGGAGGTGAGATCGCCCACCGCTTCGCGGGCCTTGTCGGCCGTGCGGTTCCAGACCGCAACATCATGGCCCGCTTCGAGCAGGCGACGCAGGCCGGGGATGGCCGAAAGGCCGGTGCCACACCAGTGAATAGTCATGAGAGGTCTCCCTTATTTATAGCGTAGTTTGGCGGCGACGATGCTCACCACAATCAGAATGGCGCAGAAGTTGGCCGTGATGATCGGCCAGTCCCCCAGCATCAGCCCGTATCCGAACCACAGGCTGACGGTAAACAGAAACATCAGGTTCGCAGGCAGGGACAGTCCGGATGTATCGCGGCTGGCCCAGGCTTTCCAGGCCTGCGGCAACCAGCAAATGGTGCCCATAAAGGCCGCCAGATATCCGACATATAGCTCCATTAGGCTGGCACAAACTCGCGGAATGTGGCCTCGGCCCGGCCCCAGACACCTGCCTGCAGATCGCCCAGGGTCAGCAGCGAGGGCAGTAGTTGCGCGGCATAGTCATGCGAGCTTTCCACTGGCAACATCGAGGGCAGATTGTCAATCGCCATCACATCCATTACCGGATCCGAGGCCACCCGCAGCGCCGGGGCGTCCCAGCTGGTCGCCTCATTATAGACCGGTACTGGGTTGTAATCGCTGTCCGGGTCACAGGCGACATCGCCAATGGCGGTCAGATTGCGGTCGGCGCTGAGCGCCTCGGCAGGTACAAAGACTGGGGTTCCAGGGCGGGCAAAGATGCAGTTCAGGAACAGATCATGTTGCAGGATGTCAGGGAAGGGACCGCCGCTTGCGGTCTCAGCCATATCCCATTTGGTAACAGCGATCCCGGTGGCTTCGCATAGATCCGCAGCACCGGTGCCAACACGGCCCATGGCGCCAATCACAATGGCCGAGGGCACATCTGTCTGCAGGTCTTTCAGCTCGGCTGCCAGCTCTGTCAGCAGAGCATCTTTGCCAGGGTAGACACCTACGGGGCCGCAGATTTCACCGCGCTGTTGGGCACACCAGGTTTTGAGCGTGACGGCGGCACCGGCATAGCCAGCCCAATAGCCAAAGGCAGCAACCCGGCGGCCAGTTTCATCCACCAGATACTCCAGATCATAGAGCGTGCCACCACCGGCGGCAAAACGATCCAGAAGCGCCTTGCCCGAATGCTGCCCCTTGAAAGCATGGCCAAACATGATGTGGCGATGCGGCAGCGGGGTCCCGTCTTCGGGCAGTTCTTTGAGGCCAAAAATGATGGCATCCGCCGGGGCTGTGGCCCAGGAATTCTCAGGCGCGATCTCGCAACCGGCATCGATATAGCCCTGCAGCGGGATGGCGCGCACAGCGCTTTCCTCAACCGTGACCTTGATTCCGCCTGACAGCAGTGCCTTGGCGCCTTCGGGGGTCAGGCCCACGCGGTCTTCGTTGGGGCGCTGTTCGGCCCGTACCCAGAGATGTGTCATTGTCGCGTCCTTAGAGCATTTCTTTGGCGGTGACGGCGCGCAGCGAATCGCGCTGTTCCATTGCAGTCATGAAGGACTGGATTTTGGGGAAATCCGCAAGGGCCACGCCGTCGCCCTCCAACCAGGTGCAGACCACATAGAGGTAGCAATCCGCCAGGCTGACGCTGTCGCCCAGCACGAAAGGACCGCGCAGCCCGTATTGGCAAATATGGGCGCAGGACTCCGCCATGGTTTCCGGCACCTTGGCCTGCATGTCCTTGTAGCTGGAGGTCTTGCTGGCCCAGCGACTGCCGCGCAGCTTATGGGCGTGGTTCACATGCATGGTGGAGGCCAGATAGTACATCACCTCGCGCATCCGCGCCAAAAGCACCGGATCACTGGGGCGCAGGCCTGCTTCGGGCGCGATATCGGCCACATAGTCGAGCAGGGCACCAGTCTCGGTCAGGATACCACCGTCAACAGCCAGAGCAGGAACCCGCGCTTTGGGATTGATCTGGGCATAGGCCGGGCTCATTTGCTCCTGGCTGGCAAAGTCAATTTTGATCGGCTCATAGTCGAGCCCGGCCTCTTCCAGCGCGATGGCTACGGCGACCGAGATGGTTCGGGGAGCGTAGTAAAGCTGCATGTCTGATCTCCTCGTTGGCGATGTAGATTAGCGGTTGGGTCTATAGATGCGTCTGCGCGTATTGCCGGTCCAGACTGTCAAGATGCGGCACCGCGTTGAACAGCACCGGGCTCAGATGGCCACCGATGGGGAAAAGCCGATGCATCGAGGTGTTCATGATGGCCAGCGCGATGCGGGACATGCCCTGGCTGTCCAGCCCCATGGCCTGCCGCATCGCCATCGAGATAAATCCACCTGAGGTCACCACCAGGGCCGGACCATCGCCCGCTGCGATTTCGGCCAAAACAGCGCGGGTACGGCCTTCAAACTCACTCCAGCTTTCCGGCGGATCCTTGATCTCATCGGCTGACCAGGCCCGCATCACCTTTGGCAGATGGTCGATAAAGCCTTCGCGCTCTTGCGGGATGGCCAGCCCGTGCTGGGCCTCCATCGCCTGGGACATGGTAAAGTACTCCATCTCATTCAGGCGGGCATCCTGAACGACCTCGGCGCAGCCCATGCCAGCCGCAGTCTCGATATGCCGGGTGAGCGTACCACAATAGACCCGGGGGTGATGGGCGCCGCTGGTTTCCAGATGCGCCCCGAGCCAGGCTGCCTGCTGATGGCCCAGCTCGCTCAGCCGGTCATAACTGACCTCGTCGCGGGCTTCGGTATTGGCCTGCCCGTGGCGGACCAGGGTGATATGTGTCATGCAGCGCATCCCTTGTCGTTTCCTGAATTTCATAGGTGAGCCGCGAGCGACATGGAAGAGAGGGTTTGTGAGTGGCGCAACTTTTTGGCGCGCCGGAAATTTTTGCAGCCTCAATGGGCGAAACGGCCTGGGAAATGTTCGATTTTGCCATTTTGCCGCGTGCAAAAGTAAATGTGCCGAATGTCGCTCTTGGGCATTGCGCAAAGTTGTTAGGCATGGAACTAATTTAGTTAATGTAGAATACATGAATGTGTGAGGTGCCTGCGAGGCCCCCAAAACAAAGGTGAATACATGGCCCTCAACCCGGACCGTTTCCTTGATGACCTGCACCGTTTGAGATCATTTGGAGCATCTGGAGTAGACAAGGGCGTTGTACGCCCAGCCTTTTCTGCGGTGGATATAGCAGCCCGGCGCTGGTTGGCCTCCCGAATGAATGAGGCCGGCCTGAAGACCCATCTGGATCCTATCGGCAATCTCTTTGGACTGAATGGAGAGAAATCCCTGCTGATCGGCTCCCATAGCGACAGCCAGCCCGAAGGAGGTTGGCTGGATGGTGCCCTGGGCGTTGTTGCCGGGCTGGAAATCGCCCGTGCCGCAAAGGAGACTGGTGGTCCACCGGTTTCCGTAGTGAATTTTCAAGACGAAGAAGGCCGATTTGGCATTCTGACCGGATCGGACGTCTGGACCGGGCAGATCTCTTTGGCCAAGGCCGATATGCTCACTGATACCGACGGGGTTCTTTTGGGGGCCGCACGGTCCCGAATGTCGGGGCGGGCTCGCGAATTTTTGCCGCATGACATGTTCACCGGCTTTATCGAGATGCATATCGAACAGGGGCCGGGCATGGATGTTTCGGGCGATCAGATCGGGGTGGTCAGCGATATCGTTGGCATTCGAGAGACCCGGATCAAGATCACTGGCCGCCAGAACCACGCCGGGACCACGCCCATGGCCCTGCGTCAGGATGCCTTTCAGGCGCTGTCGGATTTCAATCAACGGATCAATCAGCGGTTTGCGGAGGTGGCGAACCCGGCCACGGTCTGGACATTGGGTCATGCGGAACTCAGCCCCAATGCCTCTTCGGTGGTGCCGGGCACCGCCCGTTTTTCGCTCCAGTGGCGCGACGGCGATCCGGCGCGGTTGGACGCAATGGAAACGATCATGTGGGAAGTTGCAGCGGAAATCATCCGCGACCGGAACGTCAAAGTTCAGCTGGGCGAGGTTGGCGGTATCGAACCCTCGGCAATGGATCCGCGCCTCAAGTCCGCCCTGCGGGACGCCGCTGAAGATCTGGCACCTGGAAAATGGCTGGATCTGCCATCAGGTGCCCTGCATGACGCCGCCAATGTCTCGCGGGTGATGCCCACGGCGATGCTGTTTGTGCCCTCAATCGGTGGCATCAGCCATGCCTTTGACGAGGACACCAAGGAGGCAGATCTGGTTAAGGGGCTGGAGGTTCTGGCGCAGGCGGCTTTTTCGCTCTGAGATCATGGCCTCTTTCAGAGGGGCTTTACCGCCATGGTAGGATGAACTCGCCAAGTTTTCGGGAGTGATTTTAATGTCAGCCATTGCCATAGTCCCAAAGGGATCAGAAAGCGCCTGCCAGGATTTAGCACTTTCACCGGGGGTCCTGTCCGGAGAGCATCTGTTCCTCACCGGGATGACCGGTTCCGAGGCTTCGGGGAAGATGCCACGCGATCTGGAACAGCAGTTTCACAATGCCTTTGCCAAGATCGGAGAGGTGCTGGCAGAGGCCGGTCTCGGGTTTTCTTCAATTGTCGAAATGACCAGCTACCACGTTGGGATCCGCGATCATTTTGATCTGTTTGCCAAAGTCCGCCGAGACTACGTCTGTGACCCCTTTCCGGCCTGGACTGCCCTCGGCGTGGCGGAGTTAAGACGCCCGGGCGCGGTGGTGGAGATCAGGGCCATCGCCCATAAGAAAAAGCCGACCTGATCCGCTACGCCTGCGGCTCAGCTGCGGGCGTAGCCGCGCTTTAGCATCCGGTTGCGGTGCCTGTCTGCCGCCAAAGAGGCCTCCCGCAGATTGTCGTAAATACTGATGGTGCTTTGCCCATTGCTGCCGGAAAACCCCCATTCCCTGAGGACCGAAACCTCGGAAAACAGGTTGAGGGCCAGTTCGATCCGGTAGAAACGAGAGCGGCGGCTTTGCGCTTGGCGATAGAGAAGACAGGTGGCCATGAGGTGATTCTATACGAGAGAGATTCCCCTCGGCAAGAGGCGATCAGCTCCAGCTCACATCGCCAAGAAAGATATAGCCTGCGCCGTAGATGGTCTTGATCAGGCGGGGATTTTTCGGATCTTCGCGCAGTTTGGTGCGCAGCCGAGAAACCCGCACATCCATAGCGCGATCAAAGCTGTCACCAGCGCCACCGCCCAGGCTTTCCTGCATCTGGGCGCGAGAGATCAGCCGTTTCGGGCTTTCCAGAAACAGCCGCAGCACTTCGCCTTCGGCGTGGGAAAACGGCACTTCCACCCCGGCGTCATCTTCCAGCACATAGCGGTCAAAATGTGCAGTCCAGCCAGCAAAGCCAGCGGAATTTCCGCTCACTGGCTGGCTGCGCGGGCCAGAGCGCAGCCGGGCGCGAATGCGGGCCACCACCTCGGTTGGATCAAAAGGTTTGGTGATATAGTCGTCGGCACCCAGTTCCAGCCCGGTGACGCGATCCTGCACCTGGGCGCGACCCGAGATGATGATGACGGCAGCGCCTTGCTCCAGCGCCAGGCGGTGCACCAGAGTCAACCCATCCACGTCCGGCAGGGACAGATCCACCAGGCAGACATCAGGCGTCACCCGTTTCAAAGAGGCCTCAAATTCGCGGGCGCGGGCAAAGCTCTGGGTGCGAAACCCGGCCTCCTGCAGACAATCGGTGAGGATCTGACGAATTTCGGGTTCATCGTCCAGAATGGTGACAAGAGGCGCGGTCATGCGGAAGTCTCCGAGGGGATGAGGGCCGACAGTTGCTCTGTGGTAAAGGGTTTTTGCAGCACAGGTCCAGCCTTAAGAGCCATGCGGAACTGCGGCTCATTGGGCGGCAGCGAGGTCATCAATATGATAGGCAGGCCGGAACCTTTGAGGCGTTGCGCCAGATCAATGCCGGTTGCCTCCCCTTCAAGCCGCACATCCGACAGCACCAGGGCGATATCGGGAATATCCGCAGCCAGGGCCGAGGCCTCGTCGACGCTGGTGGCCTCGATGACGGAATAGCCAAGGTCGATCAGCATGTCACGAAAGGCGGCGCGCAGCTCTTCGCTGTCTTCGACCAGGAGCGCGATGCCGCCTTTGGGATCCGGGGCCAGACGGTAGGGCAGCCGCAGGGTTACGCTGGCGCCGGAAACCGTATTGCCCACCCGCATATCGCCGCCGGTGGATTTGGCCATATCGTAGACCATGGGCAGCCCCAGGCCGGAACCTTCACTGCCCTTGGTGGTGAAAAA
>NZ_JBDWPJ010000089.1:0-14890 GCF_039971195.1 Pseudophaeobacter sp. | reverse complement strand
TTGAACATGGCAGTTTCCTGGGTGACCATGCCGATCTGGCTGCGTAAGGAATCCTGCGTCACCCCAGCGATATCCTGCCCATCGATCAGGATCTTGCCATTTTCCCCGTCATAGAGCCGCAACAGCAACGACACGAGGGTCGATTTCCCCGCGCCAGATGCCCCAACAATACCGAGTTTTTCGCCGGGTTTGATGGTCAAGGAAACATCGCGGATCCCGCCCACATCGCGGCCATAGGCAAAGCCAACAGAGTCGAATGTGATCTCCCCTTCGGAGACCTGCAAAGACTCTGAATTTGGCGCATCTTCGACCCTATCGGGCCGGGTCAGGGTCTTCATGCCGTTCTCAATCTCGCCCACGTTAGAGTAGATCGCCATCAGGGTGAAACTGACCCAGCCAGTCATCTGGGCAATGCGGATGGAAACAGCACCGGCGGCGACAATATCGCCCTCGCTGGCCATGCCATTGCGCCAGAGCAGCAGCGTGGCGCCAATCAGCAGCACCGGTAGGAGCCCGGCCAAGGTCATCAGGCAAAAGCGGAAGGAGGCAGCGAGGTAGCCAAACTCCAGCGCCATGTCGCGAAATTTCACCATGGCATCCTGGGCGCTGCGTTCCTCGTGATCGGAATGGGCAAAGAGCTTTACCGTTTTGATATTGGTAATGCTGTCCACCACCTGCCCCGAAACCATCGCCCGCGCCCCGGCCCGTTTGCCCGAGCGCTGGCGCACCCGCGGCAGGAAATAGCGGATCAGGGCAAAATACCCGATAAGCCAGAGCCCAAACAGCAGAGTGATGCGCAGGTCAATCGCCCCCAAGAGCATCAAAGACCCCACCAAAGACGCCAGCGCAAAGGCCACCACATTGATCATCTCGGTCGCAACCGAGGTCACCGCCGAGGCCGTCTGCATCTGTTTCTGTGCGATGCGCCCCGCAAAATCATCGTCAAAAAACCGCACCGATTGACCCAGGGTCCAACGATTGAGCCGCGACAGCACCAGCGGGTTCACATTGGGCTGTACCACAATGGCATTGGAAGCCGCCGACAGGCCAAAGAGCACCGGACGCACCAGCATGAAAAAGCCCAGCGCGCCGAGGATCACCAGAAGATTACCACTGGTGAAAAACGCTTCTGGTCCGCTGGCCAGCGCCGTATCGATCACCAGCCCCAGAAAATAGGCGGTCCCCGCCTCCATCGCGCCGGCAAAGCCAGAGATCGCCGCCGCCAGGATGAGCATCGGCCAGGCTCCTGCCAGAACCCAGCGCAGGAAGCCGCCCAGTTTTTGCGGCGGCGGACCCTTGGCGGGCTGAAACGCGTCGATCAGATTGCCAATATTCATTCTGCAGCCTCGATATTCAAAAATCCGCCGGACTGGCGCGCCCAGAACTGGGCATAGAGCCCTTGAGCCTGCAACAGCTCCTCATGGCAACCCTGCTCTGCAATCTTTCCCTGATCCAGTACAAGAATGCGGTCCATCTGTGCGATGGTGGACAGCCGATGTGCAATTGCAATCACCGTCTTGCCCTCCATCATGCCATAGAGCGTTTCCTGAATGGCGGCCTCGACCTCGGAATCCAGCGCCGATGTGGCCTCGTCCAGCAGCAGGATTGGCGCATCCTTCAGGATCACCCGCGCCAGGGTGATGCGTTGCCGCTGTCCGCCCGAGAGTTTGACGCCACGCTCGCCCACATGGGCATCATAACCGCGCCGCCCCTGCGGATCCTCCAGATCCAGAATGAACTCATGCGCCTGCGCCTGTTTGGCGGCGGCGATAATCTCTTCCTCGCTCGCATCGGTGCGGCCATAGAGCAGGTTGTCCCGCACCGAGCGATGCAACAACGCGCTGTCCTGCTGCACCATGCCGATATGGCTGCGCAGGCTGTTCTGACTCACGGCGCGGATATCCTGGCCATCAATCAGGATCTGCCCCGCATCCGGGTCGTAGAACCGCAAAAGCAGCTTGACCAGGGTCGACTTACCCGCGCCTGAGCGCCCCACCAGGCCTATCTTTTCCCCCGGCTTGATGGTGAGGTTCAACTGATCCAGCCCGCCAGCTGCGCGGCCATAGTGATGCGACAGATCCCTGAGCGCCACCTCGCCTTGGGACAGCTTCAGCGGCGTAGCATTGGCGACGTCCACCAGATCAATCGGCTGAGCAATGGTCTCCATCCCCTCGGCCACCACCCCAAGCTGGCGGAAAAACGAGGTCAGCGCCCACATGATCCAGCCGGTCATAGCGTTCAGCCGCAGGGTCAGCGCCGTGGCTGCCGCAACCACCCCGGCCGAGGCAGCACCGATCATCCACAGGTGCAGCGCCCAGCCGACAACACCGACAATCAGCAGCCCGTTCAGCGAGACCAGAACCGCATCCATTGTCGTGAAAATGCGCATCTCTTTCTGGAATGTCTCGCGGGTCTTCTCGATCGCCTCCTTGGCATAGGAAAGCTCGCGGTCATCATGGGCGAACATTTTTACCGAATGGATATTAGAATAGCTGTCCACCACCCGCCCCGTCACGGTGGAGCGCGCATCCGAAGCCGCCTGGCTGGCGGGCCCCACCCGCTGGATCGTCCAGCGCACCAGAAACCCATAGAGCACAAACCAGACCAGCAGAGGCAACATCAGCCGCGCATCTGCCACCATCAGCATAATCGCCGCGCCAACCAGGTAGGCCAGCGAAAAGGTAATGGCGTCAAAAACCTGAAACACCACCTCGCCGGCAGCGGGAGGTGTCTGCATGATCCGGTTGGCAATCCGGCCGGCAAAGTCGTTTTCAAACCAAGAAACCGATTGGCGCAGCACATGTTTGTGGGCCCGCCAGCGAATCAGGGTGCCAAAGTTGGGCAGGATCGCATTGTTGAGCAACAAGACATCGGCCAACTGCAGAACGGGTCGCAGCAACAGAATGAACAGCGCCACCAAAATCAGCTCGGTGCCGTAGGTCTGCCAGACCTCTTCGGGAGAGTTGGACAGCAGATCCACCACCCGACCCATGTAATAGATCAGGCCGATTTCAATCGCCGCCACCACCACCGACATGCAGGCGGTGAGGATAAACACCGCTTTGAAGGGTTTTGAATAGGCCTTCAGAAAGGGCCAAAGCCGCGTCGGCGGCTGATCCGTTTCGGGGTAGTCGCAATAGGGATCGATGAGATTTTCGAAAAAACGAAACATGACAGGTGCTCCAATTCTTTGAGCAAATAGGGAATGCAAGAATGCAGACAAGAGGCGAAACCGTGCCCCCCTTCAAAACGGGTGGTACGGCGTTAGCTAAACCAGATCCCGTAGTACATTCGCATTCCTCCCGGCATGATTGTTTTGGCTAAGGCAGAACTAGCCACAAATTTTGCTGCCTGTCACCAGTGGATTGCAGAACTTCTTGGCAGAGCTCTGCCGCTGTGGCGCTATTTCAACTGTTGTAGCAGCGCGGCTCGGGTCAGGGCAAAACCGGAGGCAATCCAAGCCTTCTCCAACTGCTTCAGCGCCGCACCCAGTTCTGCCCCGGAAAGATCCGGCATCAGATCCGCCGCTTTCAACGGAAAGACGACCGTGGCGCCACGGGCCAGGTCCGTCTCTAAACCAGGGGAAACCGGCTGTTCCAGCAGGGCAGCCCGCAAAAGGCAGGATTGCCGTGCCAGATCTGCCCCCAAGTGATAGGCGAGCTCATCCGGTGGCGCGGTTCCAACTGCCGCCTCGCGTAGCCGGACCAAGGCGCGGGCCTGGTTTTTGCTGAGACGCAGCAGTTCCTGCAGCTCTTCGCCGCCCAGCGCTGCCAGACGGCAGATCGGATCGAAGGTCGATCCTTCGGGCAAATGCGCCCCTTGCAAATGCACCAGTGGCGCCAAGGCGCGATCATCAGCCCCAGGCAGCATTTGCCCCAGCACGCCGATCCGGCGCATCACCGCAATGGCCGGTGCCGGATCAGGCGCGGCCAGAAGTTTCAACACTTCAGAGGTCACTCGCTCCAGTGACAGCTGCGACAGGCCCTCAAGATTGGCCGCAATGGCGGCCCGCGCCTCCGGGTCGAACCCGGCCGTGGCATCACCATACCAGGCGTGGAAGCGAAAATAGCGCAGGCTGCGCAGGTAATCCTCGCGGATGCGATTCGCGGCCGTGCCGATAAACCGCAGCCGCCGCGCCTGTAGATCCGCCAACCCGCCCAGGGGATCGACCACTGTGCCATCGGGCCGCGCATAAAGCGCATTCATGGTGAAATCCCGCCGCATCGCATCTTCGGCAATATCCTTGGCAAAGGCGACAACCGCCCGGCGGCCATCGGTGGCCACATCCTTGCGGAATGTCGTCACCTCATGCGGGATCTGATTTTCAACCAGGGTCACCGTGCCATGGTCAATCCCGGTGGGAATCGCCTTGATACCAGCCTGTTTGGCCAGGGATAGAACCTGCTGTGGTGTCGCATCCGTAGAGATATCAATATCCGAGACCGGCACTCCCATCAGCGCATTGCGCACGCAGCCGCCGACAAAATATGCTGCCGCGCCTTCAGCGGTTAGCGCCGAGCAGACCTTTTGCGTTGCGGGATCTGTCAGCCAGGGTTCACCAGAGAGGGTCATTGCTGCATCGCCCCGGCCAGGTTGCGCAGCATCCGCGCGGTTGCGCCCCAGATGTAATAGGGGCCAAAGGGCACGGTATAATAATGCCGCCGGGTGCCGCGCCAGCTGCGCGAGGCGATGATGTAACTCGCAGGATCCAGCACATGGGCAAGCGGCACCGAGAAAACCTCGGCCACTTCGCCGGCCTCGGGACGGATTTCAAAACGCTCGTGCAGCAGCGCCACCACCGGGGTCACCTGAAAGCTGGTGACGGTTTCATGGCAGGGCAGCACGCCGATGACCTCGGGCAGGTCTTTTGGCAGGCCGATCTCTTCCCAGGCTTCGCGCAGGGCGGCATCGGTCACATCGGTATCGCTGTCGTCTTGCTTGCCACCGGGAAAGGCGATCTGCCCCGGGTGATGTTTCAGCGCCGAGGAGCGTTTAGTCAGGATCACCCGTGGCGCATCCTCTACCAGAGAGATCGCCACCAGAACCCCGGCCGGGCGCAGCCTGCGGCCACCGGGCACAGACAGATCGGGGTTGAGATCAAAATCCGAGGATCCCGCCCCCTGATCTGCCAGCGCGGCCTTCAGCTGTTGCCGCAGGTCAGTCACCCGCAGCGGTTTCCGCTTCAAAGCCGACACTCTTTGGGTCCAGATCGTAATGTGCGCTGCAGAACTGACAATCTGCGGTGACGCGGCCATCCTCCGTGGTCATGGTTGCGATATCCTTGGCCGAATAGATCGAAAGGCTTTGACGGACCCGCTCTTCGGAACAGGTACAGCCAAAATGAACCGCCTGCGCATCATAGACCCGCGGCTCTTCCTCGTGGAACAGACGCAGCAGCAGCTCGGTCGGGGTCACCGAGGGGCCGATCAGTTCCAGCTCTTCCACGGTGTTCAACAGGGTGTTGACACGGTTCCAGTTTTCCTCCGCTTCGCCTTCGACCAGATCCTCTGGCTTCAGGCTCGCACCACTACCTTCAGCATCTGAGGCCACAAAGGGCGAGGCCTTAGGCATATGCTGCAGCATCACACCGCCCGCACGCCAATGTTCGGCAACACCGGGGCTGGAGGATTTTCCGTAGGTAAGGGTAAAGGTCGTCGGCAGCTGTTCGGACTGGGCAAAATAGGCACCCGCACAGGCGGCCAGTGATTCCCCGTCCAGCGCCGCGATCCCCTGATAGGGTTTGGTGTCTTCGCCCTGGTTGATCATCACTGCAAAATAGCCCTCTCCCACCTGATCAAAGGGGGCGGCATCGGTTAGCCGGTCGGCATCATAGCTGGCATAGGCGCGAATGCGGGCGGGCGCGCCCTCGCTTTCCGGCGCGTAGTAATCGGTGGCAATCATCCGCACTGGCCCTTTGGACTGCACCTGCAGCGACAGTTTCCAGCGCAGTTTGATGGTCTGGCCAATCATCGCGGTGAGCAGCGCCATCTCTGCCACCAGAGCTTCGACCTGGGGCGGGTAATTATGCTGCTTCAGAATACCATCCAGCGCAGAATCAAGCCGCACCACGCGGCCCCGCATGTCAGAGGCATCGAGCTGAAAAGGCAGGACGGTATCGTCCCATGCAATTTTTGATCCTAGAGGCATTTTTGATCCAAGGGTCATGGGGGTTTCCTTACGCGCCGGTGATTGGCATATCGGCCTATATAGGGTTTTCCACAATAGAGTGAAGGGGGCGTGATGATCCGGCGATTTGGAGAGGTGCCACAGCGCAATCAGAAATACCGGCAACGCCCCGGAGTCTACGCGATTTTACCCCTTGGGGGACAGGTTCTGCTCACCTGCCAATTGGACCCCGGCCCGGATATCCAATTGCCCGGTGGCGGCGTGGATCATGGCGAATCGCCCCTGCCGGCTCTGCACCGCGAGGTCTTTGAGGAAACCGGCTGGTCCATTGCCCGTCCTAGAAAACTCGGCGCCTTTCGGCGGTACACCTTTATGCCGGAATACGAGCTTTGGGCCGAAAAACTCTGCCACATCTATGTGGCCCGGCCAATACGCCGTCTTGGCCCGCCAGCAGAGCAGGGCCATCAGGCGATCTGGATGTCGGCAGATGAGGCCAT
This sequence comes from Pseudophaeobacter sp., assembly GCF_039971195.1. Classification (GTDB taxonomy): domain Bacteria; phylum Pseudomonadota; class Alphaproteobacteria; order Rhodobacterales; family Rhodobacteraceae; genus Pseudophaeobacter. The sequence goes on along the minus strand of NZ_JBDWPJ010000089.1, from coordinate 8,267 downwards.
TGCCCGTCTCGGTAACCCCGGCGACCGCAGCTTCACGCAGGGCTTTTTTGACAGGCGGTAGTCTGCCTTCTTGGTCAGACTCCTATGTAGGTCAGATTCCCATGGCTCCCGCCCCTTTATGAAGGGCTAAAGCCAATCAACAGGGTTGGGCCCGGCACCTCGCCTTTGGCGAGCTGCTGCAGCGCGCCCTCGCCAGGTAAATCCCAAGGCCGCGCCTCCTTTGGTCTACACCCCCAGGCTGACAAGGTGACGCAACCGCAGACCGTGTCAGCGGTCTGCCGGGCCCAACAAGAGCGTATTATCGAAGATAATTCAGCGAGTGGCGGGAGCCCCGCCTTGCCTAGAAAGGATCCTAAACGAAATCAGAACCCCGTCAGGGGCCTTCGTACTCAAACAGGGTGGCGGAGACATCGTCCTCCAACCCATGTTCCTGCGACATAATCTGCGTCAGGTTCCAATAGAGATCATCCAGGAACTCTTTGCCGCTTTGCCGGGTGTCACATTTGCCGATCAGATCCAGCAGGCCCTCAGGCTCCAGCATTTCACCATTTTCCAGCCGGGCCTCGGTAAACCCATCGGAATAGAGCAACAGACGATCGCCCTTCTCCAGATGCACCTCTTCCTGACTGTAGCTGATATCCGGTACCAGACCGATTGGCACGCCACCCTGACCAAGGAATTCAACGCTGCCATCACGCCGCAACAACAAAGGATGCGGATGTCCGGCCTGAACCATCTTCAGCACGCCGCTGCGCAGGTCGACGATGCAATAGGCCATGGTGAAATATTCTTCGATGCCGGTATCAGCGATCAACCGTGCATTCAGCAGCCGGGCCACCTCATCAGGCTGGCGCAGGGCATAAAACCGCTTGAACCGCTGCTCCATACCGACGTTCTGGTCAAAATAGTTCGACGACAGATAGCCCCCCAGACGGGCGGTCATCATTGCCGATGTGATCCCGTGACCGGACACATCAATGGAGTAAAAGCCAATCCGGTTCACCCCCGGACAGAACATACCCACTAGGTCGCCGCCAATATGGCCGCAGGGCTTCAACAACAGGCTGACCGTGGAAGAGCCAAACTCCTTTGACAGTTCCGGTACCAGCGATTCCTGGATCTTGCGGGCCTGGATCAAATCCTTGTCGATGGCATCATAGACCCGCTGCAGCTCGTCCAGCGTATCCGAGACAATGCGGTTCTTCTCTGACAGCTCGCGCTGCATCTTCAGGATTCGTTCGCCTGCAGAGATCCGCGCTCGCAGCTCATCCGAGCTCACCGGTTTGGTGAGGAAATCATCGGCGCCGGCATCCAGCCCCTCAGCCACTTCATTCTTCTCACTCTTGGAGGTCAGCAGAATGAAATAGGCATAATTGTCTTTGGATTGCTCGCGGAAGGCCTGGCAGAACTCAAGCCCGTTCATGCCGGGCATCATCCAGTCGCTCAAGATCAGGTCCGGCGGGTCGTTCTGGCAGATCTCCATGGCGGCTTCGCCACTCTCGGCCTCGACAACTTCGAACCCCCATTTTTGCAAAGACGCCACCAGAATACGACGCTGCAAACGACTGTCGTCGACAACCAGCACACGGCTGATCGACCCACTCATCGTCTGCTCCTCGTTGTCCAGTGAACTGTCTGGCAGCACCCTTGGTACCTCTTGCAAAATGGTCTTGGTCTCGTCTCAGCTGTCACTATCAGGGCAGACCTTTAATAGATTATGAACATTAAAATTTGTCACATCGCCCGTTTTTCACCATTATTTTACTACATACAACCTATGAGTCGCTCTCAGACTGAAGGCAAATAGGAACGTAGAAATGATTGATTGGCCTCGGGTAAAAGAGTTGCGAGACGAAATCGGGCCGGACGACTTTGGCGAAGTTGTGGAACTTTTTCTCGAAGAAGTCGAAGAAATAATCACCAAACTGCGTGGTGATGATCGCAGTCAGCTGGAGCAAGACCTGCATTTTCTCAAAGGCTGTGCGCTGAATCTCGGTTTTGGCGGCTTCTCCAACCTCTGCCTTCTGGGCGAACGAAAGGCTGCAGAAGGGCAAGGCAACACGGTTGATCTGCCGGAAATTCTGGACAGTTTTGAGGCGTCCAAACAGGAGTTTCTCGCCAGGCTTCCCAATCTGGCGTAGTGACCTCTGCGGATAGATCTTGGGGATAGATCTGCGTAGATTGTTGTTTTAACACAGTATCCAGATCTTTGCGCGCCTGGAGACAAAGACACCCACCCTGTCGGCATTCAGATGTGCACCCAGGTCGCAAGGCACTTTTGGGCAAGAGCTGCTGACGGCATTGATACACAGCCACAGGTTGGGACCAACCCTGCCACCTCAGATCAGGAACTGCGCCAGCATCTCGTCATTGGTGATATCCGTATAGGCCATGCCAGCGGACTCCAGCCGGGCAAAAAAATCTGCAAAATTCTCTGGCCGCTTGGTTTCGATGCCGATCAGGACCGAACCAAAGTTGCGGGCGGACTTTTTCAAATATTCAAATCTTGCAATGTCATCCTCGGGCCCAAGAATGCTTAGGAACTCTTTCAAGGCACCGGGACGTTGCGGCAAGCGCAGCAGGAAGTACTTTTTCACGCCGGAATATCGCTGCGCGCGTTCTTTTACCTCGGGCAGGCGCTCAAAATCAAAATTGCCGCCTGAGGTCACGCAAACAACCGTCTTGCCACGGATCCAGCTGCGCAGATCGCCCAGCGCCTCGATGGCCAAGGCACCGGCCGGTTCCAGAACGATGCCTTCGACGTTCAGCATCTCGATCATGGTGGTACAAACCCGATCCTCGGGCAGGGCAATCACATCTGGCAGCGGCACATGTTTCAAGGCCTCAAAGGGGCGTTCCCCCAATCGGCCCACCGCAGCGCCATCTACAAAGGTATCCACCTTGTCCAGCGACACGGGTCGCCCGGCTTTGAGTGCTGCCCGCAGGCAGGCACCGCCAGCGGGTTCCACATAAAGACTGTGCACTCTTTCGCCAAACCAATTGGTGACCCCGGCGGACATGCCGCCACCGCCCACCGGCAGGATGACGTGATCCGGCACCCGCCCCAACTGGGCTTCGATCTCTACCGCGATAGAACTTTGCCCCTCGATCACATCCGGATCATCAAAGGGTGACAGGAAATGCCCGCCTTCGCGAGCGCACCAGTTTTGCGCTGCGGCCAGTGTGTCATCAAAATAGTCGCCAACCAGATGGATCTCGACGTTGTCGCCGCCAAAGATCCGGGTTTTCTGGATCTTTTGCTGCGGCGTGGTAACCGGCATAAAGATCACGCCTTTAACGCCCATGTGTTTGCACATGAAGGCAACGCCCTGGGCGTGATTGCCCGCTGAGGCACAGACAAACAGCTGCTGATCAGGCTGTTTGCGCATGGCGTTAAAGGCTCCGCGGATCTTGTAGGACCGCACCGGGCTCAAGTCTTCGCGTTTGAGGTAAATATCCGCCTCGAACCGTTCAGACAGATGCACATTGCGCTGCAGCGGCGTGGCTGGAAACACATCGCGCATCGCCGTTTCGGCTGCGCGGGCGGCGGTTTCAAACTGGGTATCTGGATCGCTCATACTGTAGTGAGTGACCCAAGCCCGCCCCCAAGGCAAGGGGGCAGCGCTAAATCTCCCGACCTTCGACAGTGACACCGTAGATGGTGGTCAGGATACAAAGCCCCCAGATCAGGCTAAGCAGCTGCACGACGACAAAAAGCCCCGCTCCGATCAGCCTGTGAACCTCGGCAAAGAAAATGATCGCGCAGGTCGAAGCCGCGAGGTGGCAGATCATCAACAGCAGCCCTGCAAGAAACAGGGCGCCCGATTTTCCAGCCGTGGCTCTCCAAGCCCGCTCCAACCCCATGTAGTACCCCAAGGCAGAGGCCGGCAGGACGGGCGACAGGCGGTAAAACAGCCAAAGCCCCGTGGCCCAGGCCGTCGCCAATCCGGCAAAGAGCAAAACGTCCACGCGGCGACTATAGGCGATCACGACAAAGCCGATCATCACGCAGGCAAACAAAGCGCAAGCCAGTACCAGAAGGCTCTTGCCAAAGTAGCGGATCATGAGCTGAGGGTGAAACGCGGGAAAGGTGCCACCTTTTTCCTGCAGCAAGACAAAGCGATGCCAGGCGACCGCCGCCCAGATTCCAAAAAGAGTACAAACCAGCAGCATCACCTGATGCATGTGACCTTTGGCGGAAAAGCCGGAATGCAGGGCGCGGATCATATCTGGCCCGCCAGTATAAAGCCCCAGAGCCATCGCAGCCCCTAGGGGGGCAAAAATGCGAAAGGCTTCAGAGAAATTGCGTCGTAACAAAGACAACGAATGTAAAACTAACGTCCAACCCGTCAAAAATAGAGTCTCCACAAAACATTTTCCGACTCAAGCCGGCACAAGCCTAACCTTCCTTGCTGCCCGGCGGGTAAAAACCACCAGGCAAGATTTGTTTCATGCGCGCTGCACCATCACAGCGAGCGCCCCTGAACGCTGATGCCATAGATTGTGGTCAGAATGCTGATGCCCACCATGGTATAGGCCCATTGCAAGACGCCAATCACCGCCATCCCCAACAGGATGCTTACAGGAAACAACACAAGTACAGCGACAAACCCGATGGCCACAGCCGACAGGGCCAAGATCAGGACTGCCATCAGTACCGCGCCCGAAATTGGCGCTGTCGCTGCCCAGGCTTCCTTGACACTCAGTTTCTCGTTCAGCGCCGCAGCAGGCAACAGCGGAGAAAGCCGGTAGAAGGCCCAGATCGCGCAAACGACAACTGCAAAGACCACCAGGGAAAACAGCGGAACAGAGAAAACAGCAATAAAACTGGCCAGCCCCCCGATAACACCCGCAACAATGGCAACGCCCAGGCCAATCAGCACGGCGGTAATGAAATAGGCCAGCATTCGGCCACCGTGGAAGGGTGGCACAGGACCTGAGGCCTCTTCGAGCAGGACATAGCGGTGCCAGGCGACCGCGACCCAAACGCCAACCACGGCCATAGCCAATTGCAGCAAAGCATCAGTGCCAGACATCGGTTGCGCGGCCGTAAGATCACCAGTGAAATCACCCGAACTGCCAAAGAGAAACCCCAGGATCATCACCAGAATGAGCGGCCAGGATATTCTAACCGCATCGTTGATGTTGTGTTTCAGCAAGAACACCGAATGTGAAAAAATCTTCCAACCTGTCACGGTGGATAACTCCCTAAGAGAATTGTTCAAATCCTGGACAGGGTAGGAGAGTGTAGAGCAAAGGGAAACCCCCTGCCCGGTGCGCTTTTGCACAGACAGACGAGCGCACAGATTGAGAAGAGCCTCGATTACCCGTCAGGTATCGCCTGAAAATAAGAGTAAGGGTGATCACTGTGCCCGGTTTTCATCGCAAAAACCCAAATTACACCATCTACCCCCGTTCTCCCCATAGGCGTGGCGAAGAAGGCAAAAGCCCCAGTAATCCTTGCCCTCCCCTGCGAAACCCGCTATCGCCCAGTCGATCTGACTGAGAGGAAATTCCATGTCCGCGCCCAAGAAAGTTGTGCTGGCCTATTCCGGTGGCCTTGATACCTCCATCATCCTGAAGTGGCTGCAGACCGAATATGGCTGCGAAGTTGTCACCTTCACCGCCGATCTCGGCCAGGGTGAAGAGCTGGAGCCCGCCCGCCACAAGGCTGAGCTGCTCGGCATCAAGCCGGAAAACATCTATATCGAAGACGTGCGCGAAGAGTTCGTGCGTGATTTTGTCTTCCCGATGTTCCGCGCCAATGCCGTATACGAAGGTCTCTACCTGCTGGGCACCTCGATCGCGCGGCCGCTGATTTCCAAACGTCTGGTTGAGATCGCCGAAGCCACCGGCGCCGATGCGGTTGCCCATGGCGCCACCGGCAAGGGCAATGACCAGGTTCGCTTTGAATTGGCCGCCTATGCGCTGAACCCCGACATCAAGGTTATCGCCCCCTGGCGTGAATGGGATCTGACCTCGCGTACCCGCCTGCTGGAATTTGCCGAGCAACACCAGATCCCGGTTGCCAAAGACAAGCGTGGTGAAGCGCCTTTCTCGGTGGATGCCAACCTGCTGCACACCTCATCAGAGGGCAAAGTGCTGGAAGATCCCGCCGTGGCGGCACCCGATTATGTCTACCAGCGCTCGGTCCACCCTGAGGATGCGCCGGATACGCCCGAATTCATCGAGGTCGGCTTTGAAAAAGGCGACGCGGTTTCGATCAATGGCGAGCCCATGTCGCCCGCCACCATCCTGACCAAGCTGAATGAATACGGCGGCAAGCATGGCTGCGGTCGTCTTGACCTGGTTGAAGGCCGCTTTGTTGGCATGAAGTCGCGCGGCATCTACGAGACCCCCGGCGGCACCCTGCTGCTCGAGGCACACCGCGGTATCGAAAGCATCACCATGGATCGCGGCGCCATGCACCTCAAAGATGAGCTGATGCCAAAATATGCCGAGCTGATCTACAATGGTTTCTGGTATTCGCCCGAACGTGAAATGCTGCAGGCCGCCATCGACGCCAGCCAGACTCATGTCACCGGCACGGTGCGTCTGAAACTCTACAAAGGCTCCGCCACCTGCGTTGGCCGCTGGTCGGATCACTCGCTCTACTCCGAGGCCCATGTGACCTTTGAAGACGATGCCGGTGCCTATGATCAGACCGATGCGGCGGGCTTTATCCAGCTCAACGCGCTGCGGCTGAAACTGCTGGCCGCGCGCGAGCGTCGCCTGAAAGACTAAGCATTTGTGACATCTCTGAATTCAAAAGGGCTGCATCTTCTGGTGTGGCCCTTTTTTACAACATTTTTCCGGTAGGCTTTACCTTTTGCTCAAAAAACCTTGAGCCACTCAACCATAAGAATACTGCTTCACGACATTCTATTTGGAGCATTCTTATGTCGTCACAAGAAGATTTTGAATTTCGAGGCTCTGCCGGAGAGTGGTTTGGCATCTGGATCGTCAACCTGCTGCTGTCGATCCTGACCCTCGGCATCTATTCGGCCTGGGCCAAGGTGCGCAGCAACAAATATTTCTATCAAAACACCTGGGTTGCCGGACGCAATTTTGACTATCACGCCACCGGCAAACAGATCCTGATTGGCCGTCTGATCATTGTCGGGGTGTTCTTTGTCTATGCCTTTCTCAGCGCGGTGGCCCCACCCCTGGCCGTGGTCATTGCCCTATGTGTTTTGGTGGCCTTCCCCTATCTCATTCTGCGCAGCCTGATGTTCAAGGCGCGCAACAGCAGCTGGGGCAATGTGCGCTTCAATTTTGACGGCGAGGTCGGCGATGCCTATCGGATCTTCCTCGGTATCCCCATCCTGCTGGTGCTGACCCTTTATACCACCGTGCCGTATTTCTCTCGCGCCAGCCAGCGTTTTGGCATCAACGGCCACAGCCTTGGCAAGACCCGCTTCCATTTCGACAGCACCATCGGCCCCTTCTACAAGGCCTTCCTCTGCGCAGTTGCTGTTGTTCTGGTTGGCGCTGGAGCCTTTGCCCTCTACCTCCTCCCCAAAATGCAGATGCTGATCTATCATCAAGCAGATATGATGCCTGAACAGATTCAAGTCATCATGGTCACCCTCATCGGGATTGGTTATTTCCTTCTCATTACCTGTGGCGTGTTGGCGGGCATCGTCTACACCACCATGATGCGCAACCATGTCTACAGCCAGACAACTCTGGGGGACCGCCAGCACGGGTTTCAATCCACAATCTCTGTTGGATCCATGCTCTGGATTGTCATCACCAATGCGCTTGTGGTCATTGGCTCGCTGGGCCTGATGCTGCCCTGGGCACAGGTCCGGTATCATCGCTATCTGGCGCAGAACACCGCCCTGCTGCCAAACGGCACCCTGGAAGAGTTCACCGGAGAAATCATCAGCGACAGCAATGCCATCGGCGATGCCTATGCAGATATCGAAGGGATCGATCTGGACATCGGGTTTTGATCACAGGGGGTGACCTTCGGATCAGGGGCCGGGCCTTTGCGCCCGGTTCTTCTCACTTTTTCGAGGCGGAACTCACCCTCTCCGGGGACATTGTGTTTCTGATAGATCCTGAAGGGGACCAATTGCTGACCCAGGCCAAACGTCAAGGGGTCCGGCCCGACAACCCGGTGGGCAGCGGCCCGCGCAACTGCCATTTCCCCGATCACTGGATGTTCCAGACCACGGATCCGCAGATCTCTGTCCTGATGCAGGAAGGGCTATCCAACCGCCTGCTGCGGTATTTTGAGATCTTCAGCCCCCGCTTGGCGG
>NZ_JBDWPJ010000088.1:0-28650 GCF_039971195.1 Pseudophaeobacter sp. | reverse complement strand
TTCAATCTGGGCAGCTGGACCCGCGCCTGCCGCCTAACAGGCCTGAGCCTCGAGATCACCGCCAGCGGGCTGGCAGAACTCCGCATCCATCATCTGCGCCCCGGCGAGCAGCGCCGCCAGATCTACTGCCGGGCCCATAGGTTCACCCCGGAGATGCCACAGCAGGTGGATCTGGCAACGCTGCTCGCCGCCCCTGCCGAGCCGGGGCTGGATATGGACCCGGAGAGGGTGGGTTTGCCAGAGCAAGAGGGGCTTTTGTTCCTTGAGATCCTGTCCCTGGGCCAGCAGGTCACCCTGCTGGGTGCCCGCTTTGCCTGCCCCAATCTGCCCCCCTCCTGTGCCGCTGCCCCTCTGCCACCGCCCGCACTGCCCCGGCTGGCGATCTCAATCACCACCTATCATCGCGAAGATAAGGTGCGCGACACCGTCGATCTTCTGCACCGCTTCCTGACGCGCTTTGCCTTTGGCGACCAAATCCATGTGCAGGTGGTCGACAATGGCCAAAGCGCCGAGATCCGGCCCAGCTCCCGGGTCAGCAGCTACCCCAACCGCAACCTTGGCGGCGCCGGCGGCTTTGCCCGCGGGCTGATCGAAGCCGAGGACCAGGGCTTCAGCCATTGCCTGTTCATGGATGATGACGCCTCTTTCCACATGGAAAACATCCTGCGCTGCTATATGGTGCTGACCCTGGCCCGCGATCCCAGCACCGCCCTGGCCGGGGCGATGATTGGCAATAGCCAGACTTGGGAAATGTGGGAGAATGGCGCCTATTTTGACGGCTCCTGCCATCCGCTGTTCAATGGCACCGATCTGCGTTGCCCCCGGGCGGTGCAGCAGATGGAGCTTTGTAGCCAGGCCCAGCCCGCCACATTCTATGGCGGCTGGTGGTTCTTTGCCTTCCCCATTGCCGCGGTCCGCCACCACCCCTTCCCCTTCTTTGTGCGCGGCGATGACATTAGCTTTTCGCTGGCCAATAGCTTCAGGATTGTCACCCTCAACGGGGTGGTCTCCTTTCAGGAGGATTTCATCGAGAAGGAAAGCCCGCAGACGCTCTATCTGGATCTGCGCAACCACCTGCTGCATCACCTGATCTTTGAGCCCCTGGCGCGCCCGGCCCTTGGCACCGCCAAGATCGCCTGCCGTTTCATGATGCGCTCGATGCTGCGCTGCAAATATGAGAGCGCCGCTGCCCAGCTGATGGCCTGGCGCGATGTGATGCAGGGGCCGGGCTTTTTTGACCGCAATATCGATATGCAGGCGCGCCGCGCCAGCATTGCCGCCCTGATCACCGACGAAACCTGGCAGGCGCTCCCCGCTGGTGCAGGCACCGAGCGGCGCTGCTTCAGCCGCCTGCCCCGGCGCCTGCGCCATTGGCTCGGCCTGGTCAGCCTCAATGGCCATTTGCTGCCCTTCTGGAGCCTCCTCGGCGATCGGATCGTGCTGCAGATCAAGGAGCGCGGGCTGGTCTTTCCCGCCTTTGGCGCCGCCCGGCTCACCTATCTGAACCGCAGCCAGGGCCAGGGCTATCGCCTGCGCCATTCCAAGGCGCGGTTTTTTGGACTGGCCTGGCAGATGAGCGCGAGCCTGCTGCGCTGGCTGCGCCAGCATGACCACCTGAAACGGGCCTACCGACAGGGCTATGACGCGATGACCACCCGCGCCTATTGGGAAGACAAGCTGAGCCTCGCAGCCCGGCGGGCCCAGGCCAGGTCTTCACAGGACGGGTCAGCACCGGCCAATACGACCCAGCCCGCCGCTGTTCAGCCCCTGTCTGCGCAGGCCAGGCGGGCTATTTCATCAGCTCTTCGTGCAGGGCGATCGCCTCTTCCAGATCATCAAAATAATGCACCTTTCCCGCCTCCAGAACCAGGCCCGAGTCGCAGTATTGGCGCAGCTCGGCGGCCCCGTGATTGACCATGATGGCGCCGGACTGGCCCATCCGCTCGGCAAAAACCGCCCGGCTTTTGCGGCGAAAACTGGCATCCCCCACCGCTGTGACCTCATCCACCAGATAGGTGTCAAACCGGATCCCCATCGAGGCGCCAAAGGTCAGCCGCGCCCGCATCCCCGAGGAATAGCTGCGCACCGGCATATGAAAGAACTTGCCCAGCTCGGCAAAGCCTTCAACAAAATTCAGCAGTTCTTTGGTATCCACCCCATAGACCCGGGCAACAAAGCGGATGTTTTCGGCGCCGGTGAGCTGGCCGTGAAACGAGCCCCCCAGCCCCACCGGCCAGGAGATCGTCCCATCGGAGACCACCCGCCCGTGATCCGGGCGCATGGTGCCGGCAATGATCTGCAACAGGGTGGATTTCCCGGCGCCATTGCGCCCCATCAGCGCCAGCGATCTGCCAGTGGGCAGGGTGAGGTTGAGATTGTCGATGACAATCTTGCGCTCGCCTTTGAGCCAGAAGCTCTTGGTCAGGTTTTCAAACCGGATCATGGCGCCAAAGCCTCCTGGATCAGCTGCGGTCGCGGATCGAATAATAGACCAGCGACATAATCGACCAGAGCAGCAGCAGGAACAGGGCCGCCAGCCCGGTGAGCAAAAAGCGCTCGGGATATTCCGCCTCCTGCGCCCGGGTGGGTTTGATATAGGTTGCCAGGTAGCGGCTTTGCCGGATCGCCTCGTCGCGGGCCAGGGCCAGGCCGGCCAGGGCGGCGCGATAGGCCTCTTCGGTATATTCGCGGTCCACCGTCAGCCGTTCGAATTCGGAAATCAACGAGGGGTAATCCTCGCCCACGGCGCCGGTATCGGTATTGGTGGAGGTAAAGGTCTGGCGTTCGATATCGATGCGCTGGCGGATCACATCAATCAATTGTAACGCCTTCTTCAACCGCGGGTCGCCCTCGACCACGGTGCCGCGCAAGAGATCATATTCGATCAGGGCGGTGGCCAGCTGCTGCTGCAGATTGTTCATCACCCCCATACGGCCCTGGATATCGGCCTTGGGGTCGACAATCCGGGTGCGGGTGCGAAACTGGGTCAGCGCCTCGCGGGCCGCCTTCATGTCTTCCACCGCCTCATCGAGATCAGCCTGGGCATAGCCAATGGCATCTGCCCGCGCCTGTTCATTGAGCGCATTGATGCGGATCTGGCTTTCTGCGACGATGGCCTGGGTGATGGTCTGGGCGGTCTCGGGATCAAAGGCCAGCGCCTGCACCTCGATCAGCCCGGAGCTGCTGTCAAAGGAGATGCCGACAATACGTTTCCAATACCACAGCATCTCTTCCTGGGTGGCATCCGGCCAGATCGAAAAGGCCCAGTCCACCGGCCAGTGCTGGCTGTAATGGCTGCGCAGATCCACCACCCGGTCCACCACTTCAACCATCTCCGGGCTCTGGATGAATTCAAACAGAATGTCGCTGTCAGAGGCCGCCGAGGTGCCGGTGAAACTGCTCAGCCCGCCCAACAGGTCATTGGCGGGGCTGCTCTCCTGGCTGCGCACGGTAAATCCGGTGATCGACTGATACTGATCCTGCGCCACTGTCGTCAGATAAAAGATCACCAGCGCAACCGGTGCCAGCACCAGCAGCACAAAGCTGGCAATCAGCCCCCAGTGACGCCGGTGCATCTTGGCAGGGCCAGCCAGCGGAAAGCTCTGCTCGTGCAGTTTTTCCTCGGCCTTGAGCCTTTGCGTATTGGCAAATTCAGCCGAGGCCTCGGCCTCTTTTATCCGTTTGCGCAGGTTTTGCAGCTGGCGCTCTACCGGCCATTCCTCCGCCACAGCCGGTGCCGCAGCCGCCGGCGGTGGCACCGGCACGGCGATATCAGCCCCGGCCCTTTTGGACCCGGCACTCTCGGCCTGTTTTGCCGCCCCTGCGGCTGTCTTGGGATCTTGCTTACCCTTGGCTTCGCTCATGCAACCCCACTTGCTTTCCTCTGGGACATCTGTCGGCCCGCGCCTGATAAATCGCGGCTCAGATCTCCATGCCTTCTGACGCGTAAAACCGCCAGAGGTATTTGTAATTGCCCGTACTATGGACCATAGTATCGCCTGCCGACAGGCCCATCACAACCACAGATTCCCGCGGGGAGCCACATGCCAAGCAGCCGCCCTGCCCTCCCGGACGCAGATCCCACCAGCACCGCCGCCACACCGCTTCCCGCGCAGCGGCCACAGCAGGGCACCAGCCGCAGATTTGCCCCCCTGCGCACCGTGGTGGCGCTGATGCTACGCGAGATGTCCACCAGCTATGGCCGCACCCCGGGGGGCTATATCTGGGCCATCCTGGAACCCCTGGCCGGCATTATCTTTCTGTCTATCGGCTTTTCCCTGGTCATCCGCAGCCCGGCCCTGGGCAATAGTTTCCTGCTGTTCTACGCCACCGGCTACATGCCCTTTGAGCTCTATAACAAGATTGCCAATACAGTGGCCCGGGCGATCAATTTCTCCAGGCCGCTGCTACAGTTTCCCTCGGTGACCTGGATTGATGCGGTGCTGGCCCGCTTTATCCTCAACAGCCTGGCCTCGACCCTGGCCTCGGTGATTCTGCTCACCGGCATTCTTGCGGTGATCGAGAGCCGGGCCGTGATCGACCTGCCGGCCATTGTGCAGGCCATCCTGCTGACCATGCTGCTGGGCCTGGCCATTGGCACCCTGAACTGCGCCCTGATGGGGCTTTTCCCGATCTGGGAGCAGGTCTGGTCGATCATCACCCGGCCACTGTTCCTGGCCTCGGGGATCTTCTTTGTCTATGATGACATGCCAAATTTTGCCCGCGAGATGCTCTGGTACAACCCCCTGATCCATATCATCGGCCTGACCCGTACTGGCTTCTATCCGACCTATACCGCCAGCTATCTGAACCTGCCCTATGTGGTCCTTGTCAGCCTCATCATTCTGACGCTGGGGCTCTTGCTGATGGGGCGCTATCACCGCGAGATCCTCAACAACTGATCTGCCCCCCGGCCCCTGCCAGTCAGTACCAGTCAGCGCGGCTTTGCCCAGTCCAGAACCCTGGCATGGGGCAGCGCGCGTTGGCGCCGCAGCCCGTGCCAGATCGCCCAGCCCATCAGGCGCAAAAACGCCCGCCGCTCGCCCGGATGCACCCGCAGTTTCGAGAGCCATTTGGGCACAATCACCAGGAGCACCGGCCAGAACAGCCAGCCCGCCGCCAGGCGATACAGCATCAGCAGGTTGCGGTGATAATAATAGACCTTCCACAGCGGGATAAACCGACCGCGCTGCGCCTGCCCCGCGCCATCCTTGGCCACAAAGGTGGTCAGGTCATGTTCAAACCACAGCCCAGGTTCAAAACCAATGCGCCCTCCCGCCTTTGACAGCTCCAGCGTATAAATCCCGTCATCGCCATAGATGAACAGATCCGGATCCGGATAGCCCTGGCGCTGAACCGCTGCGGCGGAAATGAAAAACCCGACAAAGGAGGTGACATCGATCTGCATGGCCTCGCCCTCGTAATCCGAGGGCTGCACATGAAAGCCGGAGCGACCGCCGCCAAACAGGGTGCGCAGAAACTCGCGGCGATGCCAAAACGGATTGCGCGAGGGGCGGTTCATCTCGCAGATGCCACCCGCCGGGAAATAAACCGCCGCCGCCACCGCATCCCAGTCCTGCCCCAATGCTCTGGCCCGCTCCGGATCCTGATGCAGCGGCAGGGCGTGAAAGGACGCCAGCCCACCGGCGGCCGGGCGGCCATCATCATCCATCACCACCAGCCAGTCGGGGGCATGGCATTCCATGGCGCGGCGCATGCCCATTTCAAAACCGCCCGCGCCACCGCGGTTGCTGGCAGAGCTGAGGATATCCAGCCGCGGATCCCTTTGGCCTGCCAGCCAATCGCCGGTGCCATCGCTGGAGGCATTGTCCACCACCACCACCGCAGCCAGCTCTTCGGCCGGGCTCTCGAGCAGCCGCGCCAATGTGTCCTGCAATTTGTCCAGCCGGTTATAAGTCACCACCACCGCCACCAGGCGCACCGGCTGCGTTTGACTCTGGGCAGGGCTCTTCTTGATTGTCACGTGCAACTCTCCTGGCCTTCAACTCTGCGCGGGTCTTGATATCAGACAAAGATCACCCCCGTCTCATTCGCCCCAAGCGCATACCTGCGCAGCCCCGCCAAATCCAAGGGTTTTTGCCCCAAATTCATTCGGTTTTGCAGCGCTGCCCTGATAGGGGGTTTGCCGCAATTGCCGCTCAAATGTTTCGCGCGCGAAACATTTGAGGACATCCCAGCGCCGCCCGGATGCGGGTAAATCTGTCTGGAACGCCCGCTAACGGCTTTTGAGCCAGGCCTTCAAGTCCTCAAGAAGCCGCGCATCCACTGCCGCGCCGCTCAACTCAATCCGCTGGGCACCGGGCTGAAACCCCAGCCGCAGCCCCGCCGCCACCTGGGTGGTGATCCGCTCCTCGGCGCTGGCCTCCGGGCCAGGGCAGCGGATCCGAGGCTGCGTGTCGCCCGGGCCGGGCGATACGCCTTGTGTCTCTAAAGGTGGGGTTAGAGGCGCAGTCGCCTCGGACTGCTGCGCAGATGCCAAGGCCTCATTCAAGATCGCCAGCTCCTCGGCAGCGCTCCCCCGCTCAGCCCCCTGCAGTGCTGTGATCAAGGCCTGGGCAAACGCCGCATCCTCCCCCATCTGGCGCACCAGCGCCAGGCCCAGCTTCTCGCTGATGGCGGCGGGAAAAAACAGCACCGCATCCAGCGCCTCCACCAGGGTGACAAAGCTGCCGATCTTCGAGCGTTTGGCCCGGGGCACATTGGCAAAGAGCCCCTGCAGCGCCTTTTTCTGACTGGGGAAAACCCCTTCCTTCAGCGCCCGCACCGCGATACGCGCGCGTTCATAATGGGAAAGATTGACCCGGATTTCATTCTCTTCAACCATGGCCACATAGGCGGCCTCGGCGCTGTCTGGCCGGATCACCAGGGCTTTGACCTGGGCAAATTCAGGCTCTGAAGCCTCACCATAGAGTCTGCGCAGTGCCGAAAGCCGCCGCCAGCCTGAGATCAGCCCCCAGGCCTTGCCGTCCAGCCGACCCTCCAGCGGCACCACCTCGATCGGGGTCTGCTGGCCACGGGCCCGCAAAGACCCCATGAGCGCCGCCATCTCGTCCTCGTCCTGGGCAATGCGATCGCGCACCAGATGGGTCTCATCGATCAGCCCGAGATCAATCTCTTCCACCATCAGCCCCCGAGCGCGGGCCTGTTGCAGCACCGCGCTGACCTCCTGTAGCGCCGCCTCGGTCGAGGCCGCCCCCGCCACCTGGGCAATCGGGGCGGCAGCAGCGCCCGCTGTTGGCAGCGGACCCGCCAGGGCGGATTTACTCTCGGGCGCGCTGGCAAGATAGCTGTCTTGTGCCGGGGAAAGCCGTTTGCGTTTTGCCATCTGCTGATCTCCTCATCGCGCCGATCCTGCGCGTCTCACCTTGTTAGAGCCTTAGGCCAGCGTGCGCTGATCCTGCGCCGCGGCCTCGCGCTCCAGTTCAGCCCGGCGCCAGACCCCCAGAAGCAGCCGTTTGAAGGCGGCATAGGTGGCGTCAAATGTTTCGCGGCCACGGGCATAGGTCTCGCGGTTAAAATCGCGGTAATCCGCCTCGTAGATACCCGAGACCTGCTCGCCGGCCTGGCCAATCAGCGCGGTGAAATCCTGTTTGTGCGGCGAAAGCACCGGCCCCATATAGGCCTGCATCACCCCGGCCAGCTCGCCCTGCTGGGCGCTGTCATAGCGGGTGATCACCGCCCGCACCGCATCCCATTCAAAACCCATCTCGGGCCGTCCCAGGGCGCGGGCCGCCAGGTTCTCCCCCTCTTCAATCGAGGCAAAGGTGGAATGCAGCATGTCAAAGAAACGCCCGGTGCTGTCGAACTCCAGAAAAGACGCCCCCACCGGCACCAAGAGGATATCCGAGGCCGCCAGCCCGTTGATGGTCAGATAGCCAAGCGCGGGCGGGGTGTCGATAAAGACCAGATCATACTCCTCCAGCACCCCGTCAGCCTCCAGCCGGTCGGTGAGCGCATCCCAGAGCTTCCAGCTGCGCGCCGCCATGCGCCAGACCGGGATCTGGAACTCGGCCCAATAGAGATTGAGCTGAGCGCCGATGAGATCGATATTGGGCCAATGGGTAGGTTGGATGATATCTGCTGCCGTCATCTCCATGGCAGTCGACAGGGTTTCGTCCAGCGGCTGCGGTGCTTCGCCACGATCCAGTCGGCGCTGGTTTTCGCCGCGCAGATGTTCACCGTAGTGGCGCGCCAGCAGCGGGAAGGCGGTCTGCCATTCATCTTCGACCCGGCCGCCAAAGATCGAGGTCATCGAGCCCTGGCTGTCGAGATCAATCACCAGCACCCGATAGCCGTCCAGCGCTGCAGACATCGCCAGATGCGCCGCCGTCGAGGTCTTGCCGACGCCGCCCTTGAAATTGGCCACCGAGACCAGCTTGGCCGGCAGGCCTTTGGGGCGGTAGGGGGTATAGTCTTTGGATTTTGACCCCTGGGCGCCAAAATGCGCTCTGAGCACCAGCACCTCATCCAGGGTGAACCATTTGGCGCCGCCCTCGGTTTCCGAGCGGCCCTGGGGCAGATCCGGATTGGCCTTCAGCACCCGGCGGAAATGGGCCTGGGCGACAGGGATCAGATAGCGGGTGATTTCCCAGGTGGAGAACAGCCGCAGCTCTTTGCGGCCCTCTTCATTCATGCCGCGGCTGGAGAGATCGGCCCGCCCCCGGGCGCAGCCCTCGGCAATCGCGGCAAAGCCTGCGGTGCTGGTGGGGGTGTCCAGCTCTGCCAGCGCCACATCGGGATCGATGTTGAAATAGGGCGGCAGAGCTGCGCCTGCCTTGTGGATATCTCGCGCCATGCTGCTGTGCCCGCCTTTGCCCATCTCTGCACCACCCAGGCTGATCCGCGCTTTGATTTTGGATCTGGGCAGGCAATGTATCGCCTTTATGGCCTGATAGCAGAAAACACGGCACATGGGAAGAATGCGCGCAGGTGTTTTTCTTTTTCTAAGCAAATCAAGCGTCTGCACAGGGCGAAACAGGGGGGATTGGCAGCGGGAAAATTTTTCTACCCTGTTATTTATGAGTTATATTATAGTTACAGGGTAAGGCAGGCCCGCGCAAAACCCTTTTTTTATTGATGATGCGGGCAGATTTTGCAGTCCTGGTGACTCTGAAACCCCGTTGAAATGACTCCAAACCCCCGAAGAGGCGATTCCGGAACCCCGTTGAGAAACCATGTGGATAACTCTAGGGTGGGCGTAATCAAAACCACGAAAACGAGTCACCTCGGGAGTCTGGCGGATCAGGCGCAAAACCCAAGGGGCAGCAGGCAGAACGGGCGGGGCAGGCATGGCAGGGGCAGGCGGAGCATATCCAGCTGAGGCAGCGGGAGGATTTTTCCTCTGTGATATCTTTGATGCGATTCCCAAAAACGATCTGGCCTCGATGGAACATCCGCTGTTTTCGCTGGCGACCCGACCGGACCGGCGCATCCTGAACTACGAACACAATGGGGCGCAGATCACCGTGGTACCCTCGGTCAAAGGCCTGGCGACAATCCATGACAAGGATATTCTGATCTTCTGCATCAGCCAGCTGATGGCGGCGCAGAATGCCGGGCGACAGCTGTCGCGCACCCTGCATCTCAAAGCGCATGATCTGTTGATTGCCACCAACCGCGAGACTTCGGGCGATGCCTATCGCCGCTTGCGCGAAAGTTTTGAGCGTCTGGCCGGCACCCGGATCACCACCAATATCGTGACCGGCGGCGAAGCGGTGACCACCGGCTTTGGCCTCATCGAGAGCTGGGAGATCGTGCGCAAGGCCCCAGGCTCGAAGAAGGGGGCGGGCCGCATGATCAATGTGGCGGTGACCCTGTCGGACTGGCTGTTTCGCGCGGTGCTGTCCAAATCGGTGCTGACGCTGAGCCGGGATTATTTCCGCCTGCGCAAACCGCTGGAGCGGCGCATCTACGAGCTGACCCGCAAACACTGCGGCCGCCAAAACGCCTGGACCATTTCGGTCGAAACCCTGTTGAAGAAATCCGGCTCTGCCAGTCCGCGCCGGGTGTTTCGCAAGATGCTGCGCGATATGATCATGGCCCAGCCGCTGCCGGATTATGCGATGGAAGAACTGCCCGGGGATCTCATCCGGTTCAGCCAGAAACAGAGCGTGGTAGAGCCGGGCGCGGTGGATGCGCCGATCCTGAAACCCAGCACATTGGAACGCGCGCGTGATGTGATGCCAGGGGCGGATGTCTACGCGCTGGAGGCCGAATGGCGCGCCATGTGGGCGCGTTCCGGTCGGCCCCGGTTGCGCCAGGCCGATGCGGCCTTCCTTGGTTGGGTCAAGAAGCGCGGCGAAGATTAAGAGTGTAGAAAAGGGGGCTTTGCCCCCTCGCGCCACGGCGCTCACCCCCAGGATATTTTGGGCCAAATGAAGAGGGGGTGCCGCTTTCACCTTTCTTCAAATATTCCCGCCGGAGGCCATCAAATGTTTCGCGCGCGAAACATTTGATTAGAGCGCGATATGTTTGGCTGCAGGCAGCAGCGCGTTGATCTGGGCAATATGTTCGGGCAGGCAATGGCTGAGGAAGTCATAATTCTGCAGCACATGGGCGCGCGCTGCTGGTCCCAGATGGGCGTAAGATCCCGGGTTGGCCAGAACATCCGTGACCTGATCTGCGAGGGCAGCAGGGTCAAAGAAATCCACCAGCATACCGGTCTCGTCGTGGGTGACGGCCTCGCGCACCGGGGTCACATCTGCCGCCACCACCGTGGCCTGCATCGACATCGCCTCCAAGAGCGACCAGCTGAGCACAAAGGGCATGGTCAGATAGATATGGCAGCGCGAGATGCGAATGATGCGGCAGAGATCGTCATAGGGCACCTTGCCGAGGAAATGCACCCGGCTCCAGTCGACACTATCGCCCAGCTCCGCCTCCATCTCGCCGCGCAGACCCTTGGGGTGGCTGCTCTCAACGCCGTAGGAGGTCTCGTTGCCGCCAATCATCAGCACCCGGGCCTTGGGGCGCGCCGCCTGAATCCGGGGCAGGGCGCGCATCATGATGTGAAAGCCGCGGGCGCGCTCCATATTGCGGGCCACATAGGTCACTACCTCGTCTTCGCGGGTCAGCGGCTGTTCCAGGCGGCCGAGGCCAACTGAAGCCTCCGGGTCCGGTCGCAGCCGGTCGCAGCGAATGCCATCATGGCAGGTATACATGCGATCATGAAAGGAGCGCGGGAAGCGGTCGCGCTGCCAGAGGGTGGGGGTATGACCCTGATCCACCGCCTCGATGCTGGCATAGGGCACGGTATTGCGGGCCTGGGCAAAAAAGCCGGCCTGATCGCTGGGCGGGCTGTCGGGGTCAAAGCCAACCAAGCCGCCAGAGGTGCGGTAGAAATACTCAAAGAAGCCGATCACCGGCACATCCGGCCAGATCTCTTTCATGAACAAGAGCTCGCCCCAGCCGGTATGGCCAATGATGATATCGGGGGTAAAGCCCTGGTCGCGCTGCAGCTGGCGCGCCGCCATGGCGGCCCCAAGTCCGGCGCCGGCGGCGGACTCCCAATCTTTGGAGAGCCCATAGGCGTCTTTGGTGGGCTGGTGATGGCTGCGGTAGGTGACGGTGGTGACACCGGGCAGCCGCAGGCCTTTGCGCTGGGTGAGAAAGGCGATCTCATGCCCGCCCTGTTTGACCAACCAGGAGAGTAGCTCGCGATACTGGCCGGGCATGTTTTGATGTACAAAGAGGAATTTCATGACGGGAACAATACCTTGGGATCTGCTTGCGCCTATGCTTGCCGGGGAACGCGCCGGGGCGCAAGTCGGCAGCGGCGCTGCCCCCTTGCCATGGTTGCGACATGCTTGTGTCATGGCGAAGACCGGATTGTTGTCAATACGCGGCAGGCAAGGGTGAGTGCTGCCTTTGCCGCCTTTGCCGCCTTTGCCCATGGCGCAGCGCTGCGCCACACGGTAGGACAGAGGTGCAGGCAGTGACGAGAGTGACGGGATAAAATGCAGGTTGAAGAAACAGGATTGCCGGGGCTGAAGGTTTTGACCCCACAGCGGTTTGGCGATGCGCGCGGGTTTTTCAGCGAATGCTGGAGCCGCCAGCGCATGGCAGGGCAGGGCATTGATCTGGACTTTGTGCAGGACAATCATTCGCTGTCGATGCAGGTTGGCACCCTGCGCGGGCTGCATTTTCAGGCGCCGCCTCATGCCCAGGCCAAGCTGGTACGCTGTGGCCGGGGGGCGCTCTTTGATGTGGCGGTGGATATCCGCAAAGGCGCGCCCACATTTGGCAAATGGTTTGGCGTCGAGCTGACGGCGGAAAACGGCAAGCAGCTCTTGGTACCGGAGGGGTTCTTGCATGGGTTCATCACCCGCGCGCCGGAGACTGAGATCCTGTATAAATGCAGCGATTACTACGCGCCCGATTGTGACGGTGCGGTGGCCTGGGACAGCTGCGGCGTCGACTGGGGCTTTGTCGGCGCGCCCGTGCTGAGCGCTAAGGATGCCGCCGCCCCGGCGCTGGCGGATTTTGACAGTCCCTTTATCTGGCAGGGAGAGCCCGCATGAAAATTCTGGTCACGGGCGGTGCTGGCTTTATCGGATCTGCCGTGGTGCGCCGTGCCGTTGCGGCGGGCCACGCGGTGGTCAATCTCGATGCGCTGACCTATGCCGCCTGCCTGGAGAATGTGGCCATGGTGGCGGATCATGCCAATTACGCCTTTGAGCAGGTGGATATTCGCGACCGCGCCGCGCTGGACCGGGTCTTTGCCCAGCACCAGCCCGATGCGGTGATGCATCTGGCGGCTGAATCTCATGTGGACCGGTCGATTGACGGGCCCGGCGATTTTATCGAGACCAATATCACCGGCACCTTCAATATGCTGGAGGCGGCGCGCAAATACTGGCTGGAGGCGGGCAGGCCTGACGCTTTCCGCTTCCACCATATCTCCACCGATGAGGTCTATGGCAGCCTGCCTGCCGATCCAAGCGTGCAGTTCACCGAAGAGACCGCTTACGATCCGCGCTCGCCCTATTCGGCCTCCAAGGCCGCCTCGGATCATCTGGTGCGGGCCTGGGCTGAGACCTACGGGTTGCCGGTGGTGTTGACCAATTGCTCCAACAACTATGGCCCCTTCCATTTCCCGGAAAAGCTGGTGCCGGTGGTCATTTTGAACGCGCTGGCGGGTAAGGCGCTGCCGATCTATGGCGATGGCTCCAATGTGCGCGACTGGCTCTATGTGGAAGACCACGCCGATGCGCTGCTTTTGGTGCTGCAACAGGGCGTGCTGGGGCGGAGCTACAATATCGGCGGCGAGAATGAATGCTCCAACCTGGAGCTGGTTGAGACGCTCTGTGCGATCCTCGATGCAAAACGCCCGCGCGCCGATGGGCAGCCTTACAAAGACCAGATCACCTTTGTGACGGATCGCCCCGGCCATGATGCCCGCTATGCAATTGACCCCAGCCGCATCCGGGAGGAGCTGGGCTGGCGGCCAAGCGTGACGGTTGAAGAAGGGCTGGAGCGCACGGTGCAATGGTATCTCGACAACGAGCGCTGGTGGCGGGCGCTGCAGAACCGCAGCGGTGTGGGGGAACGTCTGGGCACTGGCAAGTGAAGGCTTTCCCCAGGAAAGCCTGGCCTCCGGCGGGAATATTTGAGGAAAGGTGAAAGCAGGGCACATGAGCATTCTGGTGTTTGGCAAAACTGGCCAGTTGGCGCGGGAATTGGCGCGACATGAGGCTGTCAGCTGTCTGGGCCGCGATCAGGCGGATCTGAGCGAGCCCGAAGCCTGCGCTGCCGTGATCCGGCAGGCGCGGCCTACAGTGGTGATAAATGCAGCCGCTTATACTGGCGTTGACAAGGCCGAAGCGGAAGAGACCCTGGCCCATGTGATCAATGGGGAGGCTCCCGGTGCCATGGCGCAGGCCTGTGCCGATCTGGATATTCCCTTTGTGACCGTCTCGAGCGATTATGTTTTTGACGGCAATGGCAGCAGCCCCTGGCGTCCTGATGACACCCCGGCGCCGGTGAATGCCTATGGCCGCTCCAAACTGGCGGGCGAGGAAGCCGTGCGCGCGGCGGGCGGGTCCCATGCGATCTTGCGCTGCTCCTGGGTGGTGTCTTGCCACGGCAACAACTTCGTCAAAACCATGCTGCGCCTCGGGGCAGAGCGCGATCAGTTGACAATCGTGGCGGATCAGATCGGCGCCCCCACCCCAGCGCGCGATATTGCGCTGGCCTGTCTGGAGATCGCGCAGCAGCTGACGGCAGACCCCGAAAAATCGGGCAGTTATCATCTGCAGGGCAGCCCAGAGGTGAGCTGGGCCGGCTTTGCGCAAGAGATCTTTGCCCAGGCGGGTCTGGCCTGCGCGGTCACGGATATTGCCACAACCGACTATCCGACCCCGGCGCCCCGGCCGCTGAACTCACGGCTGGATTGCACGACATTAGAGACTGTTTTTGGCATCCCCCAGCCCGATTGGCGGGCGGGATTGCGGGATATTTTGAAAGATCTGGGAGAGGCGTCATGAGCGCGAGAAAAGGCATCATTCTGGCCGGTGGATCCGGCACCCGGCTTTACCCCATCACCATGGGGGTCTCCAAACAGCTCTTGCCGATCTATGACAAGCCGATGATCTATTATCCGCTCTCGGTGCTGATGCTGGCAGGCATTCGCGAAATCTGCGTGATCACCACGCCGCAGGATCAGGAACAGTTCAAACGCACCTTAGGCGATGGCAGCCAATGGGGCGTCGCCCTCTCTTACGTGGTGCAGCCCAGCCCCGATGGTCTGGCCCAGGCCTTTATCCTGGCCGAGGAGTTTCTGGCGGGCGCCCCTGCGGCGCTGGTGCTGGGGGATAATATCTTCTTTGGCCATGGGCTGCCAAAACTCTTGGCAGCCGCCGATGCGCAGGCCGCGGGCAGCACCGTCTTTGGCTATCACGTGGCCGATCCCGAACGCTACGGCGTGGTGGATTTTGACGATGCAGGCCGCGCCCGTCAGATCATCGAAAAACCCGAGGTGCCGCCGTCCAACTACGCGGTCACGGGCCTCTATTTCCTTGATGGCTCAGCGCCGCAGCGGGCCCGCACGGTGCAGCCCAGCCCCCGCGGAGAGCTGGAGATTACCGATCTGCTGCAGAGCTATCTCGATGAGGGCGCGCTCAGGGTTGAGACCATGGGCCGGGGCTATGCCTGGCTGGATACCGGCACCCATGGCTCGCTGCTGGAGGCGGGTAATTTTGTCCGCACCCTGCAGGACCGCCAGGGGCTGCAGACCGGCTGCCCCGAAGAGATCGCCTTTGAGCAGGGCTGGATCGACCGCGCCCAGCTCAAAGCCCGCGCCGCGCTCTTTGCCAAAAACGAATATGGTCGCTACCTGGAACGCCTGCTGGCCTAGCCCAGCGGGCTCGCAGCGGGCTGAAGCTTCATTTGGCCCTAAATATCCCGGGGGAGCGGCCCCTTGGGGCCGTGGGGGCAGAGCCCCAATTTCGAACCGGGCAAAGCCCCAATTTGGAAGCGGCGCGCGCCTGAGGGCGGGGCTGTCAGAAAACCATGGGTTTTGCACGCAAACCCCTCTATGATGCCCCAAAGATAATCAAGGCAGCGGGGGCGGGGATCTCTTCCTGACCCGCGCGCAGCAGTAAAAGAGCAGCCCATGGCACAGCGCGCAGAGAGGCAACCGGTGCGGATCGGTTTTATGTGGAGTCTTCGTCTCTGGATCGGAGCTCTGGCCATGCTGCTGCTCTGTCTGCAGCCGTTGCGCGCCCAGGTCACCCTGGATCTGCGCGACGCCGATCTGCGTAATTTTGTCGAAATCGTTTCCGAAGCAACCGGGCGCAGCTTTGTGCTGGATCCGGATGTGCGCGGCAGTGTCACGGTGCTGGCCCCGGATCAGATGTCGCCGCAGGATCTGTTTGAGGTGTTTCTTTCGGTGCTGGAGCTGAACCGGCTGACCCTGATCGAGGGCGCCGGGGCGGATCGTATCGTGCCGATGAATGTGGCGCGCGAGCTGTCCTCGGGCAGCAGCGAGGGCCTGCCCAGCGGGTTTGAAACCCGGGTGATTCCGGTGCGGGAGGTGCCGCTGCAGGAGGTGATCGAAGTGGTGCGGCCACTTTTGCCCCCCGAGGCGGTGATGACCCCGGTGCCGGGGGCCAAGCGGCTGATCATCTCGGATCGCGGTGCCAACCTGAACCGGATTGCCCGGCTGATCAAACGGCTCGACCAGCCCCGTGCCACCGCCCCGATCGAAATCCTCCGGCTGCAAAATGCCAATGCCGCCGATGTGCTGCAGGTGGTGCAATCGATGGATCTGATCCCCGAGGGCTCCTCGGTGAGTGTCGATCGGCGCTCCAATGCGCTGCTGATCTCGGGCTCGGAAGCGCTGCGCCATCGGGTGCGGCTTCTGGTGGATGAGCTGGACACCCAGCGCGATACCGTGGTCTCGCGCACCGTGCCGCTGAACTATGCCGATGCGGCGGCGATCTCGGATGTGGTGATGCGCACCCTCAATACCGATACCGGCAATGCGGCGCGCGCCCCCGTGCGCATCGTGCCGGAACCGCAGACCAACACCCTGCTGATCTCGGCGCCACAAGAGCGCATTGCCGAGATCGTGCAGATGGTGCGCTATCTGGATCAGCGCCCCACCCAGGTGCTGGTCGAGGCGGTGATTTTTGAAATGTCGGTCGAAGGCCTGTCGGATCTTTCGGTGCAGTTTGGCGCGGTGCTGAACAATGCGCTGGTGGGCGGCGCTCAGTTTGACCTGCCGGGGCGCTCCAGCCTGACCAATCTGATTTCCTCGGTCTCCAATGGCACCACCCCGGCGCTGGGATCGGGCGGCTTTCTGGGCGGCGCCAAACAGAATGGCGATGGCGATGGCATTGTCGGGCTGATCACCGCCATTGCCTCGGTGAATTCCACCCGGCTCCTGTCGACCCCCTCGATCCTGACCCTGAACAATCAGGAGGCCGAGATCGTGGTGGCGCAGAATGTGCCCTTTGTCACCGGCAGCTATTCCACCGTCAGCGACAGCAGCTCGGTGGAGAACCCGTTCCAGACCATCGAACGCCAGGATGTGGGCCTCACCCTGAATGTGACGCCGCAGATCAATGCCGACCGCACCGTGCGCATGGTGATCAAGCAGGAAGTCTCTAACCTGACCAATTCCACCGCCTCTTCTGGGGGCGAAATCACCTCGCGGCGCTCGCTCTCGACCACGGCGCTGGTGCGCGATGGCAATGTGATCATGCTGGGGGGCTTGCTGGAAAATGGCTCTGGTGGGGTCAATCAAAAGGTGCCGGGCCTGGCCGAACTGCCGCTGGTGGGCGGGCTGTTTCGCGGCAAAAGCAGCAATAGCAGCCAGCGGGTGCTGCTGGTTCTCTTGCGGCCGCAGGTGGTGTCAAACGAGGCCGAAGCACAGCGCATCAGCCGCGATCTGGCCCGCAAGGCGCAGGATGTCAGCGCCACAATTGCGCCGGTGGATGATGGGCGCTTTCCCTACGGGGCCCAGGGGGCCTTGCCCTTTGATGGCGCCAATCTGAACCAGCCTTTTGATGCCGGCTTTATCGACGATGTGGCGCAGCAGCGAAACTTCCCACCGCTGCCCAGCAGGCTGCGGTTTGGCAACTAGGCTTCCCTTCCCCTTTGCCCGCGACCAGCAGGTGCTGCTGGATGGCAGCGCTCTGATACTGGGGCCCGGCGCCAGCCAGCTGGGGCTGCGTGAGCTGCAGCGCCGGGTGGGGTTGCGACCTGAACTGCAGGTGCAGGAGCTGGATCAGAGCGGTTTTGAGGCCGCCCTGGCGCGGGTCTACCAGGAGGGCAGCGCCGCGCCGCAGGAGAGCCTGAGCTTTGATCTGGAAGAGCAGGCCTTTGCCCGCCGCCAGCGGGATCTGCTGGATGAGCCCGGCGATGCGCCGGTGATCACCCTGGTCAATCAGCTCTTGGCGCGGGCGGTGCAATCCGGCGCCTCAGATCTGCATATCGAACCCCATGAGGCGGGCCTGCGGGTGCGCATGCGCATCGATGGCTTCCTGCAGGAGGTGATGGACCGCGCGGATGTGCCGGTGAAACGCATCGTGTCGCGGCTGAAGGTCATGGCCGGCCTGGATATCGCCGAGACCCGGCTGCCGCAGGATGGCCGCATCCCGCTCTCGCTGGCGGGGCGGCAGATCGACACAAGGGTGAGCTCCCTGCCGGGCCATTACGGTGAACGCATCGTTTTGCGGATCCTGGACCGCTCCACCGGGCTGCGGCCCCTGGCAGAACTGGGGCTCTCACCGGATCAACAGGCGCTGTTGCAGCGGCTCTCCGGCTTTCCCAATGGCATCATCCTGGCCACCGGCCCGACGGGGGCGGGCAAGACCACGACGCTTTATTCACTGTTGCAGCTGGCCGATCGCGCCGAGCGTAATATCGTCACCGTCGAAGATCCGATCGAATATGACCTGCCCGGCATCAGTCAGAGCCAGATCAATTCCGAGATCGGCATGAGCTTTGCCGCCGGGCTGCGGGCCACCCTACGGCAGGATCCGGATGTCATTCTGGTTGGCGAGATCCGCGATACAGAGACCGCCCAGACCGCGGCCCAGGCAGCACTCACCGGGCATCTGGTGTTTTCCTCGCTGCATGCCAATAGCTCGGTCGGGGCCATCGTGCGGCTGCGCGATCTGGGCCTGGATAATTTCCTGATTGCCGCGACCCTGCGCGGGGTGATCGCCCAGCGGCTGCTGCGCCGGCTTTGCCCGTCCTGTCGCCAGCCGCAGCCCCCCGATGAGACCGCCCGCGCCCTGTTCCAGCGCCACGGGTTGGCCCTGCCGTCCGAGATCCAGCAGCCGCAGGGCTGTGCCGCCTGTGAGGGCAGTGGCCATGCCGGGCGCATTGGTATCTTTGAGATGGCCGAGGTGACGCCGCAGATCACCGCCGCCATTGACCGCGGCGCCACCGAGGCAGAGCTGAAGGATCTGGCGCTTGCAGCCGGAGAGAGTCTGATTGGTCAGGGGCTCTTGGCGGTGGCCCTGGGCGAGGTCAGCCTCGAGGAGGCCCTGCGCGTGGTCGGGGATGTGGCGTGAAGGCCTATCGTTATACCGCCTATACCAGCGCCGGGCGGCGGCGCAGTGGCACCGTGGTGGCCGAGACCGAAGCCGATGCCAGCCGTCAGCTCGAGGCGCAGAATCTGTTTGTGGCAAAACTCTCCGAGAGCCGCAGCGCGGCCGGGGGGGATAAGGCCCGCACTGGCAGCGCGGGTTGGATGGCGGGCTGGCGGCAGCGGCTGAGCCCGGATCTGCAGGTGGTTTTCACTCGTCAGATGGCGGTGATGCTGGGGGCGGAACTGCCAGTGGAAGCGGCGCTGGAGGCGGTGCGCAGCGGTGGTCATCCAACGCTGGATGCGCTTGCTGCCGAGGCCCGCGCGGCGCTTTTGGATGGCGCCAGCCTGTCAGAAGCCCTGGCCCAGACCGGGGCCGGCTTTGCCCCCTATTATCTGGCAGCCCTCCGGGCGGGGGAAACCGCAGGCGAGCTGGCCATAGTTTTTGAAGCCCTGGCCGATCATCTCGAGCAGCTGGGCTCTGACAAGGCGCAGATCGCCACGGCGCTGATCTATCCGGGCTTTGTGGCGGCGGTCTCGCTTTTGGTCTGCGCCATTCTGATGGTCAATGTGGCGCCCGAAATTGTCGCCCTGTTTGAACTCTCGGACCGGCCCCTGCCGCCGCTGACCCTGGCGGTGCTGAGGGTTTCGGATCTGATCCGCGACAATGTCGCGGCGCTTGGCCTGATCCTGCTGGCGCTGGTGGCGGTGGTGATGCTGGCGGCGCGGTGGCCCGCCCTGCGCCAGCGCCGCGATGCGCTCTTGCTGCGGCTGCCCCTGGTGGGCCGGTTGATGCGGCTCTCGGCGGCGGTGCAATATCTGCGCACCCTGGCCCTGGTGCTGGGCGCGCGCCAGCCGGTGCTCAATGCCACCGAAAGCGCCACCGAGGTGCTGAGCCTGGCGCAGTTTCAGACCGAAGGCACAGCTGTGACCCGCCGGGTGAGCCAGGGCGAAAGCCTCTCTGGCGCGCTGGCGCAGCTCAGCTTTCTGCCGCCGGTGGCGCGGCAATTGGTGGCGGCCGGTGAGGTTTCGGTGCGTCTGGGCAGCATGAGCGGCCGGGCTGCCAGCCTGGTGGAACATCGGATGTCCACCGAACGCAAACGTATTGCCGCCTTGTTAGAGCCTGCTTTGATGATGTTGGTGGGGGGGCTGGTGCTGGTGATCGTGCTGGCGGTGCTCTTGCCGATCTTTGATCTGCAGGCGGTGGTGGCGGGCTGAGACCACCGCTTATTCTTCAAAGCCCAACCGTTCCGGCGGGGCCCCCTGGCGCGAGACCCAGAGCCCCTCGGCATCGATCCGCATCACTTCGATATCTTCGCGCAGATGATCGCCCTGACGCACCAGCTGTTCGCCGCTGGGATGGGAGACGATGGCCCAGGTGGCCTGTCCGGCCTGCACCCGGCCTTTCAGCACATAGCCGAGGCTTTCCAACGGCGGCAGCGCCGGGTTTGGCGGTTGCGGTTCATCCTGGACCGGGGCGGCAGCGGGGCGGGGCGGTTGTTTCTCGCCAAAGAGCGCGGGCCAGTGCCGGGGCACTGCCTGCGGGGACAGCACCGCGGTGGGGCTGCCCTTGGCGGTGATCTGCAGCGGCGGGGTCTGCGGGTCCGCGGCCCAGTTGCCCTGCCAGTTGCCCTGCCAGAGCCCCTGCCAGAGCTGATGTCCGGCCAGCCCGGCCAGGGTCAGCAGGCCAAGCGTCAGTATGTATGCGATCAGGCGCATGGCGCTCCTTGCCGGTTGTGTGGTTACGAGGCCCCGGGCGGGGCTCAGGCGCATATGTGCCACAGATCCAGGCGCAGTCTGGCGGTGGCGCGCGCCCAGATAGACGGGTTGCGCCGAACATGGTAAATTTCTGAAAACAAATAAACAGAAAAAGAGCAGGCAATGCAGGTGATATCTCTTGCAAAACTCGGGCTGATGGCCGGCGGGGTTTTGATCCTGGGCAGCTGTGGCGAGAGCCTTGGCCCCAAAGGTGGCTTTCATTCAAAATATTCGGTGGCCCGCAATGCGCTGGAAAGTGGCGACTATGCCCGGGCCAGCCGCAGCTATCAGCGGCTGATCGCAGAGGCCGGCCCGCTGGCGCCGCGGTTGCAGCTGGAATATGCCCATGCCGAGCTGCGCAGCGGCAATTACACCGAGGCCGCCCGCATTGCCGGCAGTCTGGCCGATGGCCAAAGCGGCGAGGCCCGTGGGGCCGCCCTGGCGGTGCAGGGAACAGCGCAGCACGAGCTGGGTCTGGCGCTGCTGGCCAAGGGCGAAGTGGAGCCGGGCAAGGCGCAGCTGATCCAGGCCCGCGCGGCGCTGGACGAGGTGCTGAAATCCCCGGCTGATCTGGACCCTCTGGGCTCGATGGCGGGACGGCGTGCCAGCATCGCGGCGCGGCTGCAAAAACTGTAATTTTCCCTGCGACCTGAGGCGCGCTGTCTGGCGACTGCCAGTCGTCTATTGCCAGCCTATTGCCCGGCTGGGATCAGGCTGATCCAGGCCGCCACCCGGCCGGCGTCCTGCAGCTCTGGCAGGGCCTCCAGCCGGAAGCTGTCGATCTGATAGCCCCAGCCGGGATGCGCGGCAGACAGCCAGGTGCCGAGCTGGATGAAATCCACCCGGTCAAAGCGCAGATCAATGGCGCCATCGCCCTGGGTTGACAGGGCGCTGAGCGCCGGGCGCAGCCGCGCCTCGATCAGCCCGCGCTCAACCCCGCTGGTGCCAATCGGATCTGCAGGTGTCGCCGGTTTTCCTATATTCAGGCTCTGTTTTTCGCGGATCTGCGCGGCAATCCACTGCTCCAGCGCCTGGGCCTCAGCGAGGCGGGTCTCGGCCTGCAGGCGGCGCTCTTGCAGCGGCAGCAAGAGACCAAAGCCAAGCCCCAGCAGGATCACCAGCCCGGCGCAGGCCAGAAGCAACCGTTCGCGCGGGCTGAGCCGCAGCAGCAGATCCAGCGCCCGGGCGATCATGGCTGCGCCTCCAGACCGGTGATGAGGAATTCGGCCTGCACGCTGCTCTCGGCCTCGCTGACCCGGGAATCGGTCAAAGCGGTGGTCAGCCCGGCGGCGCGCAGCGCCTCAGCCAGTTGATCGGCTTCGGCAAAATCGCTCAGCCGCAGCGCCAGCACCAGCCCCGCGTCGCTGCGATAGCTGAGCAGATCCGGTTGCAGCCCGGCGGCGCTGAGCACCGCGGCCAGCGGCGCGGCCAGGTGCAGCGGATCGGCCTTGCCCTCTGTGGCACCGCTGTTCTTGCGCAGCTCGGCGAGGGCGCGGCTGACCTGCAGCCGGGCATCCAGCACCGGGCCAGAGGCGACAAAATGGCGCCGCACCAGCGCCTGGTTGCGCTCTTCCTGCGCCAGGGCCGCTGTCTGCAATTGGTTGAGCTGAACCAGCTGCCCGGTGGCCCAGAGCCCGGCGGCGAGACAGGCGGCCAGCAGCGGCCAGCGCCAGGGCAGCACAGTGGCGGCAAGCCGGGCCCGTGCCGCCATTGGATTGTGGCGCAGATCGCAGTCCAGCTCGCTATGGGCAAAAGATTCCGGCTGGGGCAGCCCCAGGGCGCGGGCCGCTGCCGGTTCCTCGATCAGGGCGATGTCATGGGCGGCGGCCAGGGCCTTGATCTCTGCCAGCAGCCTCGCCTCTGCGGAACCCTGCCAGAGGATCGCGCGGGGCGGGCTGCGCTCTGGATCCGGCACCGCAAGCGCCTGGCGCAGCAGCGCCAGGGCGATGGCGGGCTGGGCGCTAAAACCATCCTCGGGGCCAAGCCGCGCCACCATCACCGGGCTGGGGCGGGAATTGGGGCTCGGGTCTGGGTGAGAACCGGGGTTTGGGCCGGGGTTTGAACTGGGATCAGCGGTACTCTGCGCCAGCTGCAGGCTCCAGATCCCGGCGGCGGTGGGCAGGGTGAGATAATCCGGCAGCACCGCCCGACAGGTAAGGCTTTCAAGACCCTGCAGCCATTGGCGATCAGCCACCAGAACGCGGCTCCAGCGCGCGTGCCCCTGGCCAGAGCTGCCTGTGCCCGCTGGCACAAAGGGCCGCAGGCTGAGACTGTCGGGGCTGAGCCCGGTGCGGTCGGCCAATTGCCGCACCGCCACCTGTTCGCGGGCCTGGCCACGCAGCCCGGGCGGCAGATCAAGCCGCAGCAGCGGGATCTGATTGCCGGGCACCGCAACAACGGCCTCTGGCGCGGCCAGGTCCCTGCCCAGCGGGATCACCGGACCGGGGCGGGTCGCCTTGGATTTGCGCGCGGCAGTGGGCATGACGGAAAGGGTCCTGGCAGCAGTGGGTCTTGGGTGGTGTGGCGCAGCATGCCGATAGCAGGGGCAAAGCGCAATGTGGCTTTTTCCCTGCCAGGACATCGGCATAGGGCGGCGGGAGGGATCTGAAGCCCCTAATCCGAGCGTCAGGCTAGGGGCGCTGGGTCACCTGCCAGATCAGCGCGGGCCGCCGCCCCGGGGTGAGGCGGCGCAACAGGGTGACCCGCTGGGCGGTCTGAGCCTCCAGCCGCGCCTGGCTGTCGACCCGGAACCATTGGCTGCTGATGGTCAGATGCTGGGCTCCCAGCAGCGCAGGGCTGCCTGCCTCTGGGGGGCCCTCTTCTGTGGCCTCGCTCTGGGGTAGGCCGGCAGCGCTGAGAAACCCCTTTACCGAAGCAAAGGCGCGCCGCTGGCGGCTTTGCAGCAGCCGGGCCAGGCGGGCGGCGGGCAGATCGGGCAGAAAACTTGCCAGCACCTCGGGCGGGGCGGTGTTCACATTCAACAGGCTGTCGCCGGGCAGGGCGGTGATCAGCCCCCGCAACCGGCCATAGGCGCGGGGGCTGAGCCCCGGCAGATCCGCCAGCTGATCGGCGCTGAGCAGCGGCCCGCCCACCGGATCCAGTGGCGGCTGCAGCTGGCGCCAATGGCGCGGATCCCTGGGCAGGGCGCCGGGAGTGACAAACTGGCGGATCTCTGCGCCGATCTGCGGCGCCAGCCCCAGCCGCGCCAGCAGGCGGTCAAAGGCTGCCTGGGCCAGGGCATTGTCAGGGTTGCTCAGCCAGTTCACATTGAACCGCCCCTGCAGATCGCGGATCTCCCCTGCGACCGTGCCGCGGGCCAGCTCCAGCGGCGGGCTGACCCGGGCCCAGGTCTCATTCAGGTGATCGCTGGCGCCCCCGTCGCGGGCCAGCCGGGTCAGCGCCAGCGCGTCAAACCCATCCAGCGCCAGCGCCAGCTGATCCGTCACCAGGGCGCCTTCCAGCCGACTGCGCCCCTGTTCGGCGCGGGCGAGCAAGAGCACCGCCAGCGCCGCCAGTGCGGCCACCAGCACCAGGGCATTGACCAGCACAAAGCCGCGATCAGAGCCCTGCGTGGCGCGGGCAGCGGCGGGCTTGGCGCCGGGACTGCTGGTTTTGCGGATCATTGCAGGCTCTCCAGCAGGGTGATCTCTCCAAAGGCGCCGGTGACCAGAGTAAGCTCTACCGCCAGGGGCAGGGTGCTGGAATAGACCTCGCTGGCCAGTCCGGCCCCGTCGCTATCCGCCGCGCCGGTGGTGAGCGATGGGGGGCTGGCGCTGCCGCCCTGGGGCTGCACCCCATCGACCCAGCCGATCTGCGGCCAGTAACTGCGCAGGCGCAGATCCTGCACCCCGCCCAGGGCAGTGCTGTCGCCCCAGATCACCTGGGGTTGGCGGGCGCTGGCTGCGGCCGGGATCAGGCTGGGCCAGACGCCGCGGCTGAGCTGCCCGTCCTGCACCTGCCACTCCACCCGCCCTGTAGAAAATCCGGTAGAAAGCCCGGTTGAAAACCCGGCAGAGCTGAGCCCGGTGACAAAGCGCGGCAGGCCGCCGCGCGACAGCGCCAGATGGGTGTCGCCGCCGCGGCGCTGATAGCTGAGCGCGCTTTGTGGTGGCGCCCGGTTGGGCGGGTAGAACAGCATCGGCACCAGGGCGCTGAGATCAGCGCGCAACAGGCTGGTGACCTCGGCCAGGGCGGCGCTGCGCGTGCCCCGCGCCTCCAGGTCATCGCGCAGCCGCAACATCCCGGTGAGCGCCTGCGCCCCCATCACCGCCACCAGGGCAAACAGCCCCATGGCCAGCACCAGTTCGATCAGGCTGAGCCCCCGATCCTGAGGCGCCGCCTCTGGGCTACAGGCCTTTGGGCTGCGGGTTTCCGGGCGCCGGTTCATTGTCGGGGCTCCGGGGTAAGGTAGAGCGTGAGCTGCGCCCCTTCGCCACTTTCGGCGCGGGCGATGACATGGGTTTTGATCAACCCGCCGGCGGTGATTTCCTGCGCGGTCACGAGGCGAAACCGCTGGCCGCCCAGGGTGACTTCCCCCGGCAGGGCGGGACCGGAGCCGGCATAGAGCTGCAGCTCTTCGGCACGGTTGCGGGCGGCGATCCGGGCTAGCAGCCGGGGGGCTTCGCCGCCAATGGCCAGACGGGACTGATCGGTGGCACGCAGCGCCGCCAGAGTGCCAAGTGCCAGCACCAGAATGGCCAGAGCCAGCTCCAGCAGGGTAAAGCCCCGGTTGCCGCGCCCCGGTCTTTGTGTTGCGGGCCTGTGTTCTACGGGCCTGTGTGGGGCTGGCCGGACTTTCACGAATTGGCGTTTCAGGAATTTTTGCATTTGAGCCCCGTCCAGCCATCGCTGTGGCAGCTGGCCTGGCGCGCGGTATCGCCGCTGGTAAAGCGGAGGCGAAAGGCGGTGGTGCGGCCATCCGCAAGGAACTGGATCTCGGGGCTGGCTGCACCAGTTGCCTCTCCGCCGATCTGGCCTGCTGTGACGGCAAAGCTCACCCGTCCCTGCCAGCGCTGTTGCTGCGGCGAGATCCGCCAGCCAAGCGCAGTACCTGCGCCGGGAGGATCCTCTGTCAGCGGGCGGGGCACAGGCCGCGCCGGGTTGAACCCACGGGGAGAGATCACCAGCCCCTGGGTGGTCTGGCTGGTGATGGCCTGTTGGCGCAGGGTTTTGAACTGGCGTTGAAACAGCGCCATATCGCGGTCCTGGGCGGTCCCGCCGCGCGGCAGGGCCAGGCTGGCGCCAAAGGTCACAACCGCCAGGATGGCGATGCAGACCAGCAGTTCGATCAGGGTGAAACCGGCCGTGAGATCAACCGTGAGATCAGCCGTGAGGCCGTCAGAATTTTCTGTCGCATCAGGCTCTAATTCAGGGTCCATGAGCCAATATCCTGGTCCACGCCTGCGCCGCCTGCGGTGCCATTGGCGCCATAGCTGAAGACGTCAAAATCCTCATGCACCCCCGGGGAGAGATATTGATAGGGCTGGCCCCAGGGGTCCATCGGCAGCCGGTCCATATAGCCGCCCTCGGCCCAGTTGGCGGGCTGGGGATCGCTGCTGGGACGGCTGACCAGGGCCTGCAGCCCCTGCTCGGTTGTGGGGTAGCGGAAATTGTCCAGCCGGTAGAGATTGACGGCGCTGACCACCGAGGCAATATCGGCCTTGGCGCGGGCCGCACGGGCCTGATCAGGACGGTCGATCACCCGCGGCACCACCACCAGCGCCAGCACCGAGAGGATCACCACCACCACCATCAGCTCGAGCAGGGAAAACCCGGCATCGCGGCGGCTGTTTTGGGCGCCAGTGTCAGGCGTTGGAACAGGAGCCGAAACGGGGCGCAGAGGGGAGGCTACAGGGGGCATCGGAGACTTTCATTTGTGTGAGCGCATGATAAGGGAGGGGGGGAAGACTTGTCCATCACCCGGCTGAGAGATCAGGAAAATTCCGCCTTTGGCCACCGGGGTGCCGCAGCCCGCAAAAGAAGCGAGACCCGCCATGTTATTGCCCGCTGAGACAGCGCTGCCTGCACCGGAGCTGCCGCTTGCCGCCGGAGTCTTCCTGCTGCTGCTCGCCCCGGCTATCGGGTCGTTTCTGGGGGTGCTGGTGGATCGGCTGCCGCGCGGCGAAGATGTGCTCTGGCGGCGCTCGCAGTGCCGCAGCTGTGCCGCCGCCCTGGCGCCTTGGGAGCTGCTGCCGATCCTGTCCTTTTGTGCCAGTGGCGGGCGCTGTCGCCACTGCGGCGCTGCGATCCCGGCCTGGGCTCTCTATCTGGAAATTGCCGCGCTTGGGGTGGCGGTGCTGGCGCTGGCTGCGGGCGGCGGCCTTGGTGCGGTGCTGTTCTCCTGTCTGTTTCTCTGGGGGCTTTTGGCGCTGGCGCTCTGTGATCTGCTCTGGCTGCGACTGCCGGACCCGCTGACGGCGGGCCTGTTCCTGGTGGTGCTGATCTGGGCCGGCAGCGCGGGGCTGCAGGCCCTGGGCTTTGCCCTGCTGGGGGCCGGTTTGGGCCTGGGCAGTTTTTATGCCCTGCGCTGGGGCTATCAGCATCTGCGCGGGCGCGAAGGCCTGGGGCTGGGGGATGTCAAACTGATGGCGGCTCTGGGCGGCTTTGCCGGGCCGCTGGATCTGCCGCTGCTGGTGCTGATCGCGGCGCTGACCGCCCTGGGCGGCGGCGGTATTGCCCATCTGCGGCGCCCAGAGCAGGCCTCGGCGACCGGGCTGGCCCAGCAGCCACTGCCCTTTGGCGCGGCGCTCTGCGCGGCAGCGGCGCTGCTCTGGCTCCTGCGCGGGCTGGACCTGTTGTGGCTGTGATCATTTGATCTTGGCCTGCGCCCGCCTTAGGGTCCGGCCCAGAGCCGTTGCGATCCGGCGCGGCGGTTTTTTTCCGAGCTATTCATCAGAGCTATTCAAACGTGAGACATATGGCGACTTACCTTTCCCCGCGGGCCTTCCTGAGCCTCTCCCCGGTTCTGACACCTGTCCTGACACTGGTCCTGACACTGGCGCCGCTGGCCCCTCACAGACTGCTGGCCGAAGAGCTGCCCCCGCCCGTGCCTACCGAAGCGACAGACGCGGGAGAGACACCCGAGATCGACATGGCCAGCATCGAAGCGGCCTGGGCGGCAGGGGATTTTGTCTTTGTGCGCCAGGGGCTGCAGCAGCTGACCAGCCAGGAGGGCAGTTCCGCCCTGGCCCAGTACCGCTATGGCCGGGTGCTGCTGGAGGGGCGCGGCGGTCCGCAGGATCTGCTGGGCGCGCGCGATTGGCTGGAACGGGCCACAGGCCAGCGGCATC
The DNA here is from genome assembly GCF_039971195.1 of Pseudophaeobacter sp. Taxonomy (GTDB): domain Bacteria; phylum Pseudomonadota; class Alphaproteobacteria; order Rhodobacterales; family Rhodobacteraceae; genus Pseudophaeobacter. The sequence continues at coordinate 546 of NZ_JBDWPJ010000088.1, read as the reverse complement.
AGGCGGCGACGGTGCTTTTGGCGCGGCTCTATCTCAGCACCGCCCCCGGCGCGCCGGATCGCGATCCGGCGCGGGCGGCGGTGCTGTTTCGCACCGCAGCGGTGCGCGGCAATGCCGAGGCGCAATATTACCTTGGCCTGCTCTATGGTGAGGGGCTGGGGGTCACCGCAGATCCGGTTGAAGCGCTGACCTGGCTGCAGGCCGCTGCAGAAAATGACAATGTGGCGGCTCAGTTTGCGCTGAGCCAGGCCTATGCCAAGGGCGGCGGCAGCGCCCAGGATCCCGCAGCGGCGCTGCACTGGATGCGCCGCGCCGCCGAAGGCGGCCACAGGGAGGCGCAGTATTACCTCGCCTATGCGCTGGACAGCGGCCAGGGGGTGGCGCGCAACCGGGAGCAGGGGCTGACCTGGCTGATCCGCGCCGCCGAGGGCGGCTTTGTGCGTGCACAGGTGGCTCTGGGCAAAAAATATCTCAAGGGGGACGGGGTGACAGCGACCCCTCAGGAGGCGCTGCGGTGGCTGACCCGCGGGGTTGAGGCCGGGGATC
>NZ_JBDWPJ010000087.1:0-19035 GCF_039971195.1 Pseudophaeobacter sp. | reverse complement strand
ACTGGGGAAATTCCTAGGCAGCAGGTCGTCCGCATAGCGCGGCCCATCAGGATGCGAGACAAAGCCAAGCTCATTCAGATCCTGGAGGGTCAAGTCTGGTGTCGAAAATGATGCGGGCAGTACCAGGCAAAGCTCTTCGTGGGAAAGCAATCTGGCCTGTAATCGAGGTTGATTGGGCTTTTCCATAACAACACCTAAATCCAGGTCACCGCTCAGAACTGCGTTCACGATGCTGGCCTGGGGGGCTGCAGTCAAATTGATGGTCAAATCCGGTGCCCTATGCATCCGCTCGAGCAACTGCGGATAGACCCATAGGGCAAAACTGCCGGAACATCCGATGCTGATTGTGCCCACATCCGGATCGTCGACCTGGAGGCTCTCTTGGAGATGCTTTTCTTGAGACCGTCTCTCCAACCCAATCGCGCGCACCGCCTCTCCTGCAGGGGAGAGGGTAAAGGACTTGCCGTCTTGAACAATCAGAGGTTTGCCAATTTGGCCTTCCAGTTTGCGCAAATGTTGGGAAACGCCGGGCTGGGTCATGCCCAACCGTTCAGCGGCTCTGGTGAAATGACCAACCTCGCAAAGGATCGTAAAGGTTTCCAGCCAGGTGGCATTTAGCATTGTCATTCCAAAGCGTTATTATTTCTATTTGATATGATAATTTTTAACCGCACTCCGGTCCAGCTATATTGGCCTTAGAAATTGGCAAAGGACAAAGCTATGCAACCGACACCACGCACATTCTCCCATATCGGACTTTCCGTTCCCGATTTGGACAAGGCCATCCAGTTTTATAACGAGGTTCTAGGGTTTTACGTCATCATGCAGCCCACCGAGATCGTCGAAGACAATAGTGATATCGGCCAGATGTGCACCGATGTCTTTGGTGCCGGCTGGGGGCGACTGCGCATCGCGCATCTTGCAACAGCGGACCGGATTGGCTTTGAACTGTTTGAATTTGAAGGCCATCAGGCCCCTGATGAAAATCTCAACTTCAGACAGCACGGGACATTTCACTTTGCTATCCAGGATCCTAACCTTGAAGACATTCTGGCGAAAATCGTCGCCGCGGGCGGCAAGCAGCGGATGCCCGTGCGGGAGTATTTTCCGAATGATAAACCCTATCGGATGGTCTATGTCGAAGACCCGTTTGGGATTGTCTTCGAGCTCTATAGCCACAGCTACGAGTTGACCTACTCGGGTGGCGCATATTCCTGAGGCTAAAGGCCCGAACCCCAGAACAGGAGCCCTTGAGTTTGGGTCTTTAACTGGCGACCGGAAACTTGCTGCGGGTGCGGTTGGCAAAGGCCACCAATGACAGCATTACCGGCACCTCGACCAGCACGCCAACAACCGTGGCCAGCGCCGCGCCAGAATGCAGGCCAAACAAGCTGATCGCCACGGCCACCGCCAGCTCAAAGAAGTTTGAGGTGGCAATCATCGCGCAGGGGGCAGCAATGCGGTGGGGCACCTTCAGCATATGCGCCGCACCATAGGCGAGCGCGAACATGCCGTAGCTCTGGATCAGGATCGGCACCGCAATCAGTGCAATCACCATGGGTTTGGCCAGAATGACCTCTCCCTGCAGGCCAAACAGGATGACCACGGTGGCGATCAACCCGATGATAGAGAGCGGTTTGACCCGCGCCATAAAGGTATCAATGGCTTCCTGCGAGCCCAGGATGCGCCGGGTGATCAGCCCGGCGATCAGCGGCAGTACCACATAGAGCAGGGTTGCCAAAACCAGGGTCGACCAGGGTACAGATATATCGGTAACACCCAGCAAAAAGGCCACGATCGGGGCAAAGGCCACCACCATGATCAGGTCATTTACCGAGACCTGCACCAGTGTATAGGTGGCATCGCCACGGGTGAGCTGCGACCAGACGAAAACCATCGCGGTGCAGGGCGCTGCCCCCAGAAGGATCAGCCCGGCAGTATATTGCGCCGCATCCTCGGGCGCGATCCAGGGGGCAAACACGGTGTCAAAGAACAGCACCGCCAGACAGGCCATGGTGAAGGGTTTGATCAGCCAGTTGACCACCAATGTCACCAACAGCCCTTTGGGTTGGCGCGCCACGCCAGAGACGGCACCAAAATCAACACCGACCATCATGGGATAGACCATGGCCCAGATCAGCACCGCGACAACCAGATTGATCGAATAGACCTCTGCCGCAGCGATGGCATTGACCAGACCCGGCGCAAAAGAGCCAAGCGCGATGCCCGCGATCATCGCCAATGCAATCCAAAGGGTCAAGTAGCGTTCAAAGAAACCAATTGCGCTATCGCTGGGGGCGGTTGTCTCTGTCATCAGTCTGTCCTTTTGGACCGCGGTATAGAATCGTCCGACCTGCAGGCTATGCGGATGAGCTGCGCGCCCCAAGCCCGATTGTGACTTGGGCGACCAAATTTCTGTCTGGCTTGTTTGAAGCAGTCTGTTGCGCCGAGATCAAACCCGGTGCCCGAAGCCCAGAGCGCCGCCCATCGCCATTGCTGGCCTATTCAAAGCCTTGAGAGACCATCGGCGATTTCCTTGGCAATTGCCTGAGCATTAATCCCGTCACGCTCTGCGGACACCCGTAGTCCCAACAGGTCCGATTGATACCGGCGGGCCAGCACCTGCGGGTCATGTGATTTGTCGATGTCCCCAGCCATTTGTGCCTGTCTGAACAGATCCGCAAACTGTTCTTCCATTTTTAGCAGATGTAAATTCGCCTGTTCCGCCAAGGGGTGGTTATGCGCGTGCAGCTCAAGCAGCGTTTTGGACAGCATGCAGGCCTTGGCGGGGGAGGTCTCGTTTTCAACCGCCAGTGCGGGCCAGCGTTTGAGCGCCTCAAGAGGACCATCTTTGCTCGCCAACTCCTGCAGGCGAGCAGAGCCGTCTGCGACGTATTTCTGCATGGCGAGTTCAAACAGCGCATCCTTTGAGCCAAAGGCTGCGTAAAAGCTGCCGGGCTTCATCTGCAAAACTGCCTCCAGATCTTTCAGCGAGGTGCCGCTCCAGCCGCGTTGCCAAAACAGATCGCGGGCGCGTTCGATCAGGTCATTGCGATCAAAATTGGGTTTGCGGGGCATGGGAGTCTCTATTGTTGAATGGTCACTCAATTATATACTTGAGTGATCGCTCAAGAAAGGCTAAATGACAGGCATCGATTCAAAAACAGGACCCTCAGTGATGACTTTTCCCTCCCACGATCTCGACTCCGCTCCAGAAGCTTCAAAGCCCCTGCTGGAAAATTCCCAGAAAGCCTTTGGCCGCCTGCCCGGCCTGCACAAGGTTCTGGCGGAAAGCCCGCAGGCCTATGAGGGCTATCAGATCCTGCACAAGCTGTTCACCGAAACCGATTTTGATGCGGATGAGCTGACCGTTGTCTGGCAGGCGATCAATGTCGAGAACAGCTGCCATTATTGCGTTCCGGCCCATACCGGTATCGCCAAGATGATGAAGGTCTCTGACGAGATCACCGAAGCCCTGCGTAATGAAACACCGCTGCCTTCGGACAAACTCGAAGCGCTGCGCACTTTTACGGTTCAGATGGTACGCGAACGCGGCTATGTCTCTGAAGCGCAGATGAAAGCCTTCTTTGACGCAGGCTATGGCCATCGCGCGGTTCTGGACGTGATCCTCGGCATGGCGCAGAAAACCATGTCAAACTACGTCAACCACGTTGCTGAAACTCCCGTTGACGAAGTCTTCCACCCGCTGAAATGGCAGCGCAGCGACAGCCCGCTGAAGGTTTGATTTCGCTTGGGCGCGCGCTGGCTTGTCGCGTGCGCCCAAATCCCTTCCGAAATTGCGAAAATTACGGGAGACGACATCGCCCGAAGGGCTCCCAACATAGGAGGCAAATATGCCTGTTATTCGCATCGAAGTGCCTGATGGCACAGACCGCGACACAAAAACACGTATCCGCGAAGGCGTGAAGCAAGCAGTCTTGGATACGCTGGCTCCAAAAGAAATCAAATACGACTATGTCGCCGTGCGCGAGGCCTTTGGTGTCGTAGGGGATGGTCTGCCTTTGGTGACCGTTGACCTGCGCCCGGGCAGGGATGCTGGGCGCAAAAAGGCTTTGACGGATGCCATAGCTGCTATCTTACAAAAAGAGCTGAACTCAGATCCGATTGATCTCTATGTTCTGTTTCGTGAAAACCCGGCCGAAAACCACTATACTGGCGGAACTCCCTTGGCCGATTGGGTTCCGGCGGATCAATAAACCGCACGGCGGAGTTGTTGCCCAGGTTGATCGAAAGGCGTCTTTCTCCCTGGCCCGGGTGATATGGATCCGACAAGGTATTCTTACCTTCCGAAAAGCCATGAGCCACGGTTCACAAAGCAAAGAAGCCGTTTGGCAAAATACAACTCTGAACGGAAAAGCGGAGTGCGCGTGCACGACGGATTTACCGGCGAGACCAACTTCTGATAGGCTATCGGTAGGAATGGTTGTGCAGGAGTTTGTACATTGCTGTCGAAAACCCTCCGCCTAGCTTTCGCGGGCATCGCTTTGGCCTTGGTTTGTATGTCGTCTATGGCGCTGGCAACCGAGCGAACCGAAGATGTTCCAGATTGGTTGCAGGCCCATGTCGGAACCGGGGCGGGTAAGATCGCCCCTGTGGTCCTGCACCGGGCGCGGGCGCTATATCAGCGGAAACTGGCCGAAGGCGTGACCCGCAATCCCTGCTATCTCGCGATGGATGCAACCCGGCCGAGCGCGGCCTCCAACGGGGCGCCAGGGCGTCGCTTCTATATAATCTGCGAGGCCGAGAGAACATTCCGGACGGTGTCTTCCGGTTATGGCAATGGCCGCAAACTACAAAACGCCAATTTTTCCAATGATCGCCACTGTGCAAAGAACTTTAGCAATGCCGAAGGGTCAAAACTCTCGGCGGGCGGTGCCTATGTGACGGCGGAAACACGTACCTCCTTCAAAGGGTACTTCACCCAATCCGGTGACAAAACGCCTTTTTACCGCACTTTCCTGTTGTTTGATGGCGAGGGCGAGACAGAAAATGCCAGGGAGCGGGCGATCGGAGGACATCAAGCCAGGTTTTTGAAGTGGCAGTGTCGATTTCAGAACCCGGACAGCCCCCATGCGGATGAGGCCGGCTATGTCCCCTATGGGCGTATCGTGGATTATACCGCCGGGCGTAGCAATGGCTGCACAACCTGGTCTCAGGAAGTCTCGCAGGACATCATTGCGCTGGTCGAAGGTAATCCGACGACCCTCTATCTGTATCCTGAATCCGGCGACATCAACGCGGTGGCAGCAGCCAAGCAGAGCGGGCAATCGCTTGCTCAGGCGGGGCTTTATTGGAACGCGCAATGTCTGGCCAAGATCGGAGCTCCCCGGTTTTGGCCCAAGGCCAGATTGCAACCCATCATCAATGCCTGGCGGCAGTCCCTGCCCAAACACCAACCTAGAGCTCTGCCGATCTGCAACTAAGGAGAGGCTGAACAAACCTGCAGCGCGCATTTCTTGCTGTGGTGGCCAATCTGTCTGAACCAGTTTAGGCCTCAGGGCTGCGAGAAGGCCCCCTCTTGTGCAAGCCGCTCCAGCGAGGGCAGTACCTTTACTTCCAGATACTCGTCGAGCCCGAATTTGCCGCCCTCGCGGCCATTGCCGGATTGTTTGTAGCCGCCAAAGGGAGAGCCATAGGCCGTTGCGCATCCGTTGATGGCCACGGCCCCGGCGCGCAGGGCAGCCGCGACCCGCGCAGCGCGTGATTTGCTGCCGGTCTGCACATAGGCATAAAGGCCAAAATCGCTGTCATTGGCGATAGAAATCGCCTCTTCTTCACTGTCAAAGGGAATGATCACCAAAACCGGGCCAAAGATCTCTTCGCGGGCAATGCGCATATCATTGCTGACATCGGCAAAAATCGTTGGCCGAACATACCAGCCCTGTTCATAGCCTTTAGGTTTGCCCAAGCCCCCTGCCAGCAGTCGCGCGCCTTCGTCCATTCCGATCTGGATCATGGCCTGGACCCGATCATATTGCATCTGATCAAACAGGGGGCCGATGTGATCGCCTTCCTCTGACGGATCGCCAACCTGTTGGGCCTTGGCCGTCTGTTGGGCAATTTCCAGCGCCGCGTCATAGCAGCTGCGCTCCAGCAGCAGCCGGGTTGGCGCGTTGCAGGACTGACCGGTATTGTGAAAACACTCCAACACCGAGGCCGTGACGCGGCTCTCAAGATCGCAATCTGCAAACACCAGGTTTGGTGACTTGCCGCCCAGCTCCAGTGCCACCCGTTTGACCGTATCGGCACTGTCTTTGGAGACCAGCACCCCAGCGCGGGTTGATCCGGTAAAGGACATCATGGCGATATCGGGATGGGCCGAAAGCGCCGCGCCGACCACAGGGCCATTGCCAAACACAAGGTTGAAAACGCCCGCAGGGTAGCCCGCTTGCGCGACCATTTCGGCAAACAAGACCGCCGAGAGCGGGGTGTACTCAGAGGGTTTCAAGACGCAGGTTGCCCCCACCGCCAGCGCGGGCAGCACCTTTTGGGCAATCTGGTTGATCGGCCAGTTCCAGGGGGTGATCAGCCCGCAAACCCCGATGGGTTCGCGCAGAACCACATCGCCATTGGGCAGGATTTCCTGATCTTCCATCGCTTCCAGAATATTGGCGAAATCCTCGGCATAGGCAAAACCACAGGCGGCCTGTTCTGCGCGGGCCATGGTGATTGGCGCGCCCATTTCCGTACTGATCGCCTGAGCCATCTCCTCGTTGCGGGCCTCTATCACGTCGCGCAGACTGCGCAACAGGGTGAGGCGGTGCTCTTTTGAGGTTTTGGAGAAGCTTTCAAAGGCGCGGGAGGCCGCTGCAACAGCCAGGTCAACATCCGCTTTTGTCCCCAAAGAGACGGTGCCAATCTGGCTGTTGTCTGCCGGGTTCATGATGGGAAAGAGGCGGGGTGCAATCGGATCCACCCAGGCCCCGTCGATATAGAATTTGTCACAGGTAATCATGCTGTTGTCTTTTCCCTAGATGTCACTGAACGACCGGATCATGGGCCAGTTCGAGGTGGAGCTTTTGCCCAGTGTAAGGGTTAGCGGCAATGGCGGCGTCATCAAGCTCAATGCCAAGCCCCGGCTCGGTTGAAGGGATGACATAGCCGCTCTCCCAGCGGATCGAGGACTTCAGGCAGGACATATAGGGGCCTTCAAAGGTGCCGATGCTCTCGAGGATCAGGAAGTTGGGGCTGCAGGTGGCGATCTGAATGTTGGCAGCGGCCACCACAGGGCCACAATAAAGATGTGGCGCAATTTGCGCCTGCCGGGTTTCGGCCATGGCCGCGATCTTTTTAGCCTCGAGCAGGCCGCCAACGCGACCGAGATCCAATTGCAGAATTGAGGCTGCTCCGGTTTCCAGAACCCTAGCAAATTCATGCTTGGTACAAAGCCGCTCACCGGTGGCGACCGGGATTGAAGTGAAGCGAGCAATCTCGGCCATGTCGGCAGGGTTTTCCGGCGTGGTGGGCTCCTCGAACCATAGGGGCTCATAGGGTTCCAACCGCCGGGCCATGCGTTTGGCCCCGGATACGGTGAACTGCCCATGGGTACCAAACAAAAGGTCGGCACGAGTGCCCACGGTTTCGCGGATGCGTTTGCAGAATTCTTCGCTGCGCTCCAGATCCTCCATCCGGGGCTGGTGCCCGTCATAGACGGTATAGGGGCCGGCCGGGTCGAATTTGATCGCGGTAAAGCCCTGTTCTACCCGTTGCAATGCCACCTCCGCGGCGATGTCCGGATCAGTGTAGGCATTTGGAGTGTTCGGATCAGGGTAAACATCGCCTTCAGGCGGGTAGAGGTATGTATAGCTGCGTAACCGGTCATGCACCTTGCCGCCCATTAGCTCATAGACCGGCTTGCCTGCGGCCTTGCCGATGATGTCCCAACAGGCGATTTCCAAGCCACTGAGCACGCCCATGACGGTCACGTCCGGGCGCAGGGTGAAACCCGCGCCATAGGATTGCCGCCACAGCTTTTCGATATGGTGCGGATCCGCCCCGGCGAACTGGCGTGTAAACATTTCTTGTGCCATGGCGCAGCACAGATCGGGACCAAAGGTGGCGTTATAGATCTCGCCTACTCCGGTAATGCCGCAGGTGGTTGTCAGCCGCACAAAGATGAAATAGCGCCCGCCGTGGCGTGGGGGCGGGTTGCCAAAGACAAAGGTTTCGATCTTGTCGAGTTTCATCGGTTTTATCCTGTTATTCAGCCGCTTGGGCGCTATGCGTGTTGTCTTCCAAAACCAAACCCGCAGCGCGCGCGGCCAGCATCATGGTTGGGGCATTGGTGTTGCCGGATGTGATGTTGGGAAAGGCTGAGGCATCAATTACTCGCAACCCAGAAATGCCGTGGACCCGCAATCGCGCGTCTAGCACCGAGTCACTTGTGTCATGGCCCATCCGGCAGGTGCAGGTCGGGTGAAACACCGTTCCGGCGCGGGCGCGGAAGTTTTCCAGCAACGCCGAGTCATCCATCGCCAGAATATCCGGGTCGCGGCGCGCTTGGGTGACGGCCTGCATCGCCGGAGTTCGCGCCAATTCCTGCAACAGGTGGCTGGCGCGGATGGCTGTGGCCTGGTCTTCGTCTGTGGCCAAAGAGTTCGGTTGGATCCGGGGCGCATCGTGGGGATCGGCTGAGCGCAGCGTGATTTCTCCCCGGCTTGTGGGGCGGCTTGGCTGTACGCACAAAAGAAAACCGTTGTCCCGGTCGATCTGAGGCTTGCCATCAGGCCGGGTCGCATAGGAGGCCGGGTTGCAATAGATTTGTACGTCCGGGATGGCTGCGCCCTTGGTGCGGGCAAAGCCACTGCATTGGTTTACCGGAACGCTCAAAGGCCCACGGCGGGTCAAGACATAGCGCAGCCCGGCCATGACCTGCCCCCAGCGGTTGCCTAGAGAGGCATTCAAAGTGTCTGTGTTGGCCCAGAAAAAATGCGACAGGGCCAGATGGTCCTGAAGCCCGCGCCCCACCTCTGGCAGATTGTGGACCACTTCTTTGCCATGCGCCTTTAGCATTTCTGCTGGCCCGATCCCGGAGAGCTGCAGGAGATGCGGAGAGCCGATGGCGCCGGCGCTCAGGATCACCTCTCGGGCGGCGGCGACCTCGTGAACAATACCCGCCTTGCGATAGCGCAGGCCCACAGCGCGGGCGCCCCGCATCAGGATTTTTTCAGCATAGGCCTGACGGATGACGGTCAGGTTCGGACGCTTTAGGGCCGGGCGCAAGAAGGCATCCGCTGCCGACCAGCGAAACCCCTTGTGCAGCGTGCTGCGAACATAGCTCAGGCCTTCGCCTGTTGCTTGGTTGCTGTTGCTACCGGGCAGGGCGTTCATGTTGCTGGAGGTCGGCCAACCCATGTCCTGCGCCGCGGCCAGAAAATGCTGCGTAAAGGGATGCATCTGGTCTTGCAGGTCGGTGACACGAATAGGCCCCTCTCCGCGCCGCTTCCTGTTGCCCGCTTGATGAAATTCATCATTGCTTTCCAGCGCGTCAAAGCTCTGCTGTACCACATTCCAGCCCCAGCCGGTGGCACCAGCGGTTTCCCAATCATCAAAATCATGCGGCAGACCGCGCACATAGGCCATGGCATTGATCGAACTGGACCCCCCGATCACCTTGCCGCGTGGCCAATAGCCTGCGCGGTTCTGCAGACCGGGGTCGGGTTCCGCCGAGAAACACCAGTTCACCCTAGGGTCCGAGAAGGTGAAGCCATAACCAACCGGGATCTTGATCCAGGGGCGGCGGTCACTGCCGCCGGCCTCGACTAACAGCACCTGATGGCGGCCATTGCGGGTCAGTTTGTCGGCCAAAACGCAGCCGGCCGAGCCTGCTCCGATGATGATAAAGTCAAATACGTGCGCCACGGTCCCGCCCTCCTACCTTGCGGGATCATGAAGGGCGGGTTAGGCATAAATCAAACAATGGGTTTTTGCCCATAGATCTAACTGAGCTTATGTATTGTCATGCAGGACCTTCCTCATGTGACCTGGCTAAAGGCCTTTGACTCCGCTGCGCGCCACAGCAGTTTTGCGGCGGCCGCCAACGAGCTAGGCCTGACCCCTGCTGCCATCAGCCAGCAAATCAGACATCTTGAGCATCATCTGGATGCGCAGCTGTTCAAACGCCTGCCACGCGGCGTGAGCCTTACGGATGCGGGTCAGGCCTATGCGCAGACCATTGGGAAATCTTTTGAGGATATGGCGCGGGCCACGAGCGGTCTGTTTGGAAAGAACCGCACTCGTGTGGTGCGCTTGCGGGCCTCGATTTCCTGCGCGGCCTTGGTCATTGGCCCGCAGCTGGCGGCATTCAAAGCGGCGCATCCCGATATTTTACTGCAGCTGACCACTTCGGTCTGGGCGGATCGTTTCGATGACGAAGGTCTGGATATCGATATCCGCTATGGGTTGGGCAATTGGGGCGAGGCGCAGATTGTGCATCTGGGCCATGAATCGGCCGTTCCTGTCTGCCGCGAAGACTATGCGCAGTCTTTTGGAAAAGGCCTGAGTATCCAGGCACTGGCGGCCAGCGATGTTGTGCAGATCATCGGATCGGAAACGGACTGGGGCAAGCTGTCAGAGCTGCATGATCTGGAGCTCAAGGTGACAACCGATTGGCTCAAGGCGGATTCGTCCCTGATTGCCCTGCAGACGGTTTCGATGGGGCAGGGCGTCACCATGGTTTTGGAGAGCTTTGCCCGGCAATATCTGGAACAAGGGCTTTTGATCAAACCCAGCCCCTACAGGCTGCCAAAGCGGCGGTCGCACTATCTGGTTGTGAATGACCGCGCCCGCCAAAAGGAAGAGGTGCGGCTTGTTTGCAATTGGGTCCAGTCCCTGTATCAGGGTCTGACCCTCGCAGATGCTACACCGCCACAGGACGACCGGTGAAGCCTCGCTAGAGAGCTTGGGAAGACCAAGCGGTACTGAACGAGGGTGTTATTCGGCGGCGCTTTTCAGGCTTGCCATCAGGCTGTGAAACTTCTCGCCCTGGATCGCCACATGGCCGCGAAGCGCCTGTGCTGCGGCTTCTGAATCCCCCGCCTCAAGCGCCTCTACGATGGCTTTGTGTTCGCTCATGGACTGCGCCATACGGCCCCGGAACCGCAGCTGCTGGCGCCGAAAGGGCTGCAGCCGCCGATGCAGGTTTCCGGTCTCTTTTGCCAAAAAGCCATTGCCGGATTCCCGGTAGATGATTTTGTGAAAGCGCTCATTTTCGCTGTAGTAATCATCAATATTCTGGGCTTCGACGGCGGCCTGGCATTTTTCATTGGCATCATGCAAATCGGTCAGGGCCGCGTCGGAAATGCGTTTGGCCGCCAGGCGTCCGCAGGCGGCCTCCAGTTCGGCCATGACCTCGAACATCTCCAAAAGCTCGACCGGCCCCGGTTGGCGCACAAAGGCGCCGCGACGGGGGATGAGCTCCACCAAACCGGAACGCGCAAGCCTTTGTAAGGCCTCCCTTAAAGGTGTTCTGGAGACGCCAAAATGCTCGGCCAGGCGGACCTCATCCAGACGGTCCCCATCTGCATGGGTTCCATCAAAAATCCGTTCTTCAAGCTGTTCGGCAATGAGATCTGCGTGACGTTTTTCCATGGATTTAACCTACCAAGTGAAGGCTGGTAATTCAAGATGGACATTGTTGTATACAAGATAATTGACTTGAAAAACATAATCCGCCTATCGTGGAGCTCTACCCGGCTTGGCCCGGGTTGGATTCTTTTGGGAGGAAGACATGAAATTTATTCTAAAGACTGCTGTTGCGACGCTGGCGCTCGCGTCCTTTGGGACATTGGCCGGGGCAACAGAACTGCGCCTGTCACACCAATGGTCAACCAAGGATATCCGGCATCAGGTTGCCCAGATTGTTGCCGATGAAGTGGCCGCTGCGGATGTGGATCTGAACATCAAGATTTTTGGGTCAAAATCGCTGTTCAAGCCGCGCGAACAGTATAAACCGCTGAGCCGAGGTCAGCTGGATATGACCGTGCTGCCCCTGTCCTATGCCGGTGGCCAACAGCCTGCCTATAACCTGACCTTGATGCCGGGGCTGGTGAAAAACCATGACCATGCGGCGCGCCTGTCAAACTCTCCCTTCATGGAGGCTCTTGAGGCCAAGATGGCCGAAGATGATGTGATGGTTCTAGTGCATGGCTATCTGGCGGGTGGCTTTGCCGGCAAAGACAAATGCATCACCAAGCCAGAAGATGTGCAGGGGCTGCAAACCCGGGCGGCGGGCAAGTCGTTTGAGCAGATGCTGGCCGGCGCCGATGCCTCTATTGCATCCATGGCTTCATCTGAGATTTACAATGCGATGCAAACCGGCGTGCTGCAGGCGGCCAATACCTCGTCTTCGTCCTTTGTCAGCTATCGCATCTACGAGCAGGTCAGCTGCTATACACCTGCGGGCGATGTGGCGCTGTGGTTCATGTATCAGCCCCTGTTGATGAACAAGAGCACCTTTGAGGGCCTGAGCGAGGCGCAGCAGGCTGCCTTGCTGGCCGCTTCTGAAAAGGCTGAGGCCCATTATCTGCAGGAGGCCAGAAAACAGGATGCGGCCTCGGCTAAAGTCTTTGCTGATGCAGGCGTTGAAATCGCTCATATGAGCACCGAAGACTTTGCGGCCTGGCGCCAATTGGCGATGGAAACATCCTATCAGAAGTTTGTCGAAGAGGTGAGCGACGGGCAGCAGCTGCTCGATCTGGCGCTGGCTGTCGATTGATCAACCGGCAGGGCGGTGGCTGATTGCTCCGCCCTGCTGACCCTTGATTTCCTTAATTTAAGACCAACACGAGGTGCACATGGCTGGTCATAGCTCTGCCGTTGCTTCCCATACGGGGGACAATCCTTTTTTGCGCGTGGTTGCGGCGCTTTCCACTCTGGCCGGCTGGTGCTCGGCTGCGATGATTGTCTCTGCCGTGGCAATCACTTGTCAGATGATCGTCGTGCGCTTTGTGCTGAACAGATCCACCGTCTGGCAGACCGAAGCGGTGATCTATCTGGTGATTGCAGCAACCCTGATTGGCCTGCCATATGTGCAGCGTCTACGGGGTCATGTGAATGTGGATCTGATCCCGATATCACTGGCGCCACGGCCACGGTTTGTCATGGCGATTCTGACCTCTTTGCTGTCGATCGCCATCGTTTCGATCATGGTTATCTACGGCTACGAGTACTGGCATTTCGCCTGGCAGCGGGGTTGGAAATCAGACACCGTTTGGGGCGTGCGCCTGTGGATCCCCTATCTGGCTCTTCCTGTTGGCTTTGGCCTGCTGCTGTTGCAACTGATTGCCGATCTGGTTGCTGTTTTGCTGGGCATAGACAAGCCCTTTGGCCTGGAGGACAGCTGAATGGATCCGCTCTTGCTTGGGGCAATTGTTGCAATTGCCACTATCCTCGTGCTCTTTTCGGGCGTCTCAGTCGCGCTTGGCCTGCTGATCGTCTCTGCAGTCTTTCTGCTGATCTTTGATGGTGCGCGTTCCCTCGAGCTGATGCCGGAGCTTCTGTTCGGCAAGCTCGATAACTTTGCGCTGTTATCCATCCCGATGTTCATCATCATGGGATCCTCCATTGCCTCGACGCGGGCCGGAGCCGATCTCTATGAAGCGCTGGAGCGCTGGCTCACACGGGTTCCCGGTGGGCTGGTGGTGTCAAACCTCGGGGCCTGTGCGCTGTTTGCTGCCATGTCAGGCTCATCACCTGCAACCTGTGCGGCCATTGGTAAAATGGGCATCCCAGAGATGCGCAAACGCGGCTACCCCGATGGTGTGGCAGCAGGTTCAATCGCAGCCGGCGGCACGCTGGGCATCCTCATTCCGCCCTCGGTCACCATGATCGTCTATGGCATCGCCACGGAAACCTCGATTGGCCGGTTGTTTCTGGCCGGGGTTATTCCGGGTCTGATGCTGGTGGGGCTGTTCATGGCCTGGTCGCTCTATTCCACCTGGAAATCCGGCAATGCGGCGCAACTGGGTGCTGGCAGCTACACCTGGGCGCAGCGGTTTGAAATCCTGCCGCGGGTTCTGCCCTTCCTCGGGATTATCCTCGGCGTGCTCTACGCCATGTATGGCGGCATCGCGACTCCGTCTGAAACTGCTGCCGTTGGCGCATTGCTCTGCCTGCTGATCGCCATGATCATCTATAGGCTTTGGAACCCAAAGGATCTTTGGGTTGTGCTACGCGACAGCACCAAGGAATCGGTGATGATCCTCTTCATTATCGCCGCCGCCGGTGTGTTCTCCTATATGCTCAGCTCGCTTTTTATCACCCAGTCGATTGCCGAATGGATCGGTACGCTGGAGGTGAACCGCTGGGTTCTGATGGGCGTGGTGAATGTCTTTTTGCTGATCGCTGGTTTCTTTTTGCCACCTGTCGCGGTGATCCTGATGGCGGCGCCGATCCTGCTGCCTATTATCGACACCGCCGGGTTTGACCCGATCTGGTTTGCAGTGGTGCTGACCATCAACATGGAGATCGGGCTGATTTCACCGCCTGTGGGTCTGAACCTCTATGTGATCAACGGCATTGCGCCGGATATTTCGCTGAAAACCATCCTCACCGGGTCGCTACCCTTTGTGGCCTGCATGGTGCTGGCAATCCTTCTGCTTTGCCTGTTTCCGAGCCTCGCCACCTGGCTGCCCGATATGGTTATGGGAGCCGCACGATGACCCTGCTTGCAGACTTGCTCTCAACTGTGTTCGAGCGGCGCTATCGCCGTGAAACAGCCGAAGGGGCGCAAGATGGCCGTCCGCTGCTCGAAATGGCTACGGCGCTGGTGGGTTCAACGGGGGAGACCTCTGGCCTGGCCCTGGCACAGGAAATACTGTCGCGCTTTGCCGAATTGGAGGATTCGGGGAAACTCGCGTTTTTTTGCGATATCGCCACCACGATGAACATTGATCCAGAGGCGGTGCGCAGCGCCTTGGGGGATTATGAACAATCCCCCTCCAAGGCTACTTACCGGGCCTTTACCGAAGCAGCAGAACCAGCGCGACAAGAGCTGGTGCGGCGTCTCAACTCTGTTCCGGGGGCCACGGGCTCTTTGGTCAAGATGCGGGCAGATCTGCTGCGCTTGGGGGGCAAAGAGCCCGAACTTGCGGCGTTGGATTTGGATTTCCGGCATCTGTTTGCCTCCTGGTTCAACCGCGGGTTTTTGGTGCTGCGCCCGATAAACTGGGAAAGCCCGGCCCATATCTTGGAAAAGATCATCGCCTATGAAGCGGTGCATGCCATTCACAGCTGGGATGATCTGCGCCGCAGGCTGGAACCTGCAGACCGCCGCTGTTTTGCGTTTTTTCACCCCTCGATGCCGGACGAGCCGCTGATTTTTGTCGAAGTCGCTCTGACCAAGGGCATTCCAGGGTCTGTTCAGGCGCTTTTGGCCGAAGATCGTGATGCAATGGCTGCGGCAGAAGCAGATACGGCGGTGTTTTATTCGATCTCCAACTGTCAGGCGGGCCTGGCCAGCATTTCCTTTGGCAATTCCCTCATCAAACAGGTGGCTTCGGATCTGTCTGCCGAGCTGTCAAATCTGAAGACCTTTGTCACACTGTCGCCGATACCGGGATTGACCAAATGGCTGGATCAAGTCGGGATGACTTGGAATATCGAGTCGCCGGAGAGCATGCAGGCCCTGGCCGCACATTATCTGCTGAATGCCAAATCCCGTGGGGCGCTTCCCTTTGATCCGGTTGCCAGGTTCCACCTTGGCAATGGCGCCATCGTTCACGCGGTGCATGCCGATGCCGATACCTCAGAGAAGGGGCGGGCCCAGTCCGGCGGTACCATGGTGAACTACCTCTATGACCTCGCAAAGGTCGGCCAGAACCACGAAACATTTGCCACGACCCGCGACGTCGTCGCCACCCCCTCCGTCAAGGCATTGGCTGGATCCGTGGCAGTTCCGACGACCGAAGAAAGGACCCCCCATGGCTAATCCTCTTTATGATGGTCTCTTTGGCCTGCATGCCGGAAAAAGCACAGCCTTTTTGCAACTGCCCGACGGGCAGGTGATCACCCATCAGGGCTTTTTGGAGATCAGCGCCCAGATCGCCCATGTGATGGTTGAGATCGGGTTGAAACCCGGGGACCGGGTTGCGGTTCAGGTCGAAAAGTCAGCCCAAGCCCTGGCGCTTTATGCGGCCTGTGCGCAGGCGGGGTTGGTCTTTTTGCCGCTCAACACTGCCTATACGGTCGATGAGCTGAGCTATTTCATTGAAAACAGCGGTGCGTCTTTGATAGTCTGCGATGGCTCCAATGCGGACGAACTGACCGGGGTGGCGAACGGCCTGAAGGCCAAGATTGAAACCTTGAATAGCGATGGCAGCGGCAGCCTGATAGCGCGGGCCAGCACTATGGCGACGCATTTTGCCACGGTGGATCGTCAGGGTGATGATCTGGCCGCCTTCCTTTATACCTCGGGCACGACGGGACGTTCAAAGGGGGCGATGCTGACCCAGAACAATCTGTTGTCAAACGCGCAAACCCTGGTCCGGGAGTGGCGTTTCACCTCGGATGATGTGCTGTTGCATGCGCTGCCGATCTTTCACACCCATGGTTTGTTTGTGGCGACCAATGTGACGCTGGTGGCCGGTGGAAGTATGATCTTTTTGCCCAAATTCGATCTGGATCAGGTCGTAGCCCATCTGCCAGCGGCCACCACCATGATGGGGGTTCCAACTTTCTATACCCGCCTGCTGGGGGACGCGCGTTTCACCAAAAAGCTGACCGCCCATATGCGGCTGTTTGTGTCCGGCTCGGCGCCACTGTTGGCGGAAACCCATGTGCAGTTTGAAGAACGCAGCGGACATCGCATTCTCGAACGCTATGGCATGACGGAAACCAATATGAACACCTCCAATCCCTATTTTGGCGAACGGCGCGCGGGCACGGTTGGCTTTCCGCTACCAGGGGTCGAGGTCAAGATCTGCGATGCAGAAGGAAGGGCGCTGCCGCAGGGAGAGATTGGCGAGATCGAGGTGCGCGGCCCCAATGTGTTCAAGGGCTACTGGCAGATGTCGGAAAAAACCGCCGCCGAACTGCGGGAAAACGGGTTCTTTATCACCGGCGATCTAGGGCGCATTGATCAGGATGGCTATGTGCAGATTGTTGGCCGCAACAAGGATCTGATCATCTCGGGCGGCTACAACATCTACCCCAAAGAAATCGAGCTGGTGCTTGATGATCAGCCCGGCGTTCTGGAAAGCGCAGTGATCGGGGTGCCGCATCCGGATTTTGGCGAGACTGTCCTGGGGGTCATCGTGGCTGAGCGCGGGGCAACACCTGATGCAGATGCCATTCTAAAAGCTGTCAGCCAGACGCTGGCGCGCTTTAAACATCCCCGTCGCCTTGTCCTGCTAGAAGAACTGCCGCGCAACACCATGGGCAAGGTGCAAAAAAACATCCTGCGCGATCAGTATCAGGGCATGTTCACATCCTGAGAAGGAAAAACGGGGGCGGGACCTTGATGGTCCAGCCCCCGTAACTCAGCCATGCGCCCATGCGAGGAACTGAGTAGAGTGCGATCAGGGCCCTACTCTGGCGCCAGGGTCACATCAAAATTGACCGCCAGATAGGGCGAATCAACGCTGCCGGACAGGGCCATGCCTTCGGGGAACTCATCGGCGGGTTTTTCGTGATAGGTCATCACCAGATCATCGCGCACGCCAAAGACAGTGTCCTGATCCAGATAGGGGTCATCCTCGGGGAAGATTTCTGTCACCAGCGTGCGATAGCCCGGCGCCTTGACGATGAAATGCAGATGCGATGGCCGCCAGGGATGGCGACCGCAGGCGCGCAGAATGTCACCCACCGGACCATCCGAGGGCACGGTATATTCCACTGGTTTGACGGTGGTAAATGCATAGCGCCCATCCGCGCCAACGGTCATCAGCCCGTGGAAGGAGAAGGTATCCTGTTCCTCGTCCTGGCTGGCATAAAGCCCATTGGGCGCGGTTTGCCAGATATCAAGCTCGGCGCCGGGAATAGGGTTGCGGTCGGTGTCGCGAATGATCCCTTCGGCCAGCAGCACCGGGCCGCCAAAATCCCGCTTCATATCGCCGCCCACCGCCAGCGGCGGCGCGCCAGAGACATGGAAGGGTCCCAGCACCGAAGACGATGTCGCATCGGCGCGGGAATGCAGCATATCCACCAAAGACGACAGGCCAAGCACATCGGAGGCCAGGACAAATTCGTGGCGATCCTCGGTCTCAACTGCGGCGCAGCCTTCGAGGAAGGCAATGCCCTGGCGCCATTCGTCATGGGTCAGTTTGGTCTCGCGGGCAAAATCATGCAGATGCTGCACCAGCGATCCCATGACCTCGCGCATCCGCGGGTTCATGTCCTCGGCCATGTAGCTTTTGAACACATCGGTGATGTTGTCTTGAGTCACGTTGCGCATGGCGGATGTCCTTATAAAAGTGCAAGGCTGAGGATGGGGAATTCGATCAGGATGAAGAGGATGATCAACATCACAAAGGCAAAGGGCAGGGCGCCTAAAAAGACATCCTTGAGCGATATGGAATCATCGTTGAGGGTTGATTTGATGACAAAACAAGAGATCCCCAGCGGTGGGGTCAGCAGGCCGATTTCGGCGCCCACCACGGTGATGATGCCAAACCAGATCAGCGACATATCAAGGGCTTCGACCAGAGGCAGAAACAGCGGCACCACGATCAGGATGATCGACGCGGTGTCCAGAATGGTGCCCAGAAAGATCATCAGCAACACATAGAGCAGCATCACGGTCCAGAAGGAGGCAGAGCTGCCCGCCAACAAGTCTTGCAACTGGTTTGGCAGCCCGGCAAGGCCCAGCATCCGGCTGTAGATTGAGGCTGCGGTGATCAGAAACAGAATTGCTGCGGTGATATGGCCGGTCTCCAGCAGCGCCTCCCAAAACCCTTTCAGGCTGATGGAGCGACGTACCAAGGCGATCACCAGCGCCACCAGCGATCCGGTGGCACCGGCTTCGACGGCTGTTAGCCAGCCGGTATAGATGCCGCCTAGAACAACGGTGATCAGACC
>NZ_JBDWPJ010000086.1:0-27300 GCF_039971195.1 Pseudophaeobacter sp. | reverse complement strand
GACGATAGCAAATTAAGCGCTTGATCCTCTTGGATAAATCACTTAGACCGCGACTATAAAGTGGGCCGTTAGCTCAGCTGGTAGAGCAACTGACTTTTAATCAGTAGGTCGATGGTTCGAACCCATCACGGCTCACCACTTTATCAAAACCTTAGGCGGAAACGCCTGAGGTTTTCTCCATTTTGGGCTCAGTGAAACCTTCGCTTTGGCTTCAAAGGCTTCCGGCTTTAGAGATTTCGATCAAGGCAGAGAGAACAGAATCAACCGCAACGGAGGCCAGAATCATTCCCATGATCCGGCTGACGATTGCTGCGCCTGAATTGCCAATCAGATGAATGATGGGCCCGGCCAGAAACATACAAAGGCAGGCAATGCTCATTACGACGACCATGGTCAATCCGGTGATCAGCTGATCGCTGATGGCAAACTGGGTGTTGTCGGTCAAAAGCACGATCGCCAACATGGCTCCCGGTGAGGCAAGCGATGGAACTGCCAAGGGAAACACAGCTGGAGAGGGGCGTTCGGTTTCGATCAAATTTGCATCCAGATCGGCGACCCGTTTGTCGGATTCCGGCTTTGATTCTCCAAAAATCATGGTGAGGGCGAACAAAAACAGGATGATGCCGCCAGCCACCTGAAAAGACAGCAAGCTGATGCCCAAGGCATCAATCAGGATCTGCCCAAAGACCAGAAAGAAGAGCAGCACAGCAATGCTGACAGCGGTGGCAGCCAGCGCGGTAGAGCGCCGGGCCTGGGCGGTCATGCCAGCGGTGGTTGCAATAAATACAGGCACCGTTCCAATGGGATCGATGACCACCCAAAGCGTGACGAATCCTTCGAGAATGTTCATGCGCAGATATCAACATATCGATAGAGCAAGGTCACCCGACAAAACCAACTGTCAGAGAGGCCTTCGGCAGGTTCATGCCTTCAAAGCGGGTCTTTGAAACTTCTTTTCCCTGCGGTTTTGAATTGTGATGCGTGATCGGTTTTGTTTTTCTATTATGCTAGGAGAGCTGCGTGAATCTGCAGGGAGCAATCAATGCATATGGTGAAACGAGGGGCGCAGATTTTGACCGCCCTTTTGATAAGTTGCATGGGTTCGTTTTCGGCCATGGCAGAGACCGCCGTATCGGAAGATAGCCTAGGTGAGACGATCTATATCCCTGCCTATTCACATATTTTCACCCAACCGGATGCACGTCAGCCTCTGGCCTCCACTGTTGCCATTCACAATGTTGATCCAACCCGGTCCATTACCCTGCAATCGGTTGACTACCACGGGCAGGGAGGCGTGAAGATCAAGGGGTTTCTCGAAGAGCCGATGGTGCTTGCGCCCTATGAAACGGCCAGCTTTCTGACCAGCACCAGCACCAGCACCAGCACCAGCATCAGCGACAACGAAGGCGGAATTGGCGCCAATTACATCGTGGTTTGGGAGGCGCAGGAACCCAGCAAAAGTCCTGTGTCGCAGGCCGTCATGATCGGCGGCACGGGGACGCAGGGCATTTCCTTTGTCACCGAAGGCCGGGTGATTGACAGAACACTAGTTCCGACAGAGTAAGGCCTTTGTAGGCCATCTTATACTACTCGCTGAGCAATTCTGTTTCCTCGCAGGTCTCATCCTTTCCTGAAGATGGAGCCCTGAAAATAGTAAGGGCCCAGAAATTCTGGACCCTTGGTTTTTGACACTAGGCTGCGTGGCTTAGAAGGCTGCGTCGAACTGGTCGCGCAGGCTGCGGCCGGCTTCGGAGTTTTCAAAACAGATATGCAGACCGTGTTCGGCCAGGGGGACTGCGTTGAACTCCAGCTGGCTGGCAAGCTCTGGCATGCTGGACAACAGATGCGCCATGACCTCGCGGTCGATGACGGCAGCATCAATGCGGCCCGCGCTGACCTTCTTGAGGTTGGCATCATCCGAGGCCACTTCTTGGGTCTTGATTTCGCCACTGGCAACCATGGCATCAAACCGGGTTTCATTCAGGTAGCCTGCGACAACCCCAATGGAATATTCTGCCAGATCAGCGTGGTCTGCCCAGGTGATCGGCGCGTCTGTGCGCTGCACAAATCCAACCGGGCTGGTGCCAAAGGATTTGGAATAGATGCAGCGTTCGCCGCCTTTGTCGGCATCATCTGCTTCGGAATAATACTCGGGATAAACGCCAAGCCAGGCAGGGTCTTTGGCCGCAAGATTGACGGCGCGGTTCCAGGGAAAGACCCGCACGCTTGCGGTGATGCCGGCACTTTGCAGGATTTCGACAACTCGGTCGGTGCTGGTGCCAGAGCCGTCAGCATTCACATACGGCGGCCATTCCAGAGTGGTGAGCTGTACCGGTTCTGCCAGGGCCGGGGAGGCCAGAAGGGAAGTGCCGCACAGGATGGTTGCCGCCAGAGAACGGGCTTTTTTACCAAGGGTCATTGTCTATCTCCGCAATTGTTACCCGGGTGGGAAAGTCTTCTGCGGCAAATCTATTCGGTGAGAACGATAGGGAGGTTAACTCAGGGCGAGATGTTGACAAAACGAACTTCAAATTCGAGATAAGATTGACGGACAGCTTGTTGTGATCTGCGCTGGTTTAATGGCTGGGCTATGGGTTAGCCAGGGGTAGGCGCAGCTGGGCATTGCGCGTAGTGCCGCTGATCCAGTCAAAGCTCTGCCCTAGCCGGGTTTCGGCCATAAGCACTACCTGAGCTGCCGCGCGGGCATCTTCGCCGGCGTCGTGATGGCGAAAACTCAGGCCCAGCTCCTGTTTCAGATTGGCCAACCCGTGACCGCCATTGCCTTTGAATTCGGGCCAGGCCTTCCGGGCGATCTTGACGCTGTCGCTCCAGCTCAGATCGGCATTGGGCAGGCGATAGGCGCGGCAGGCCGCAGTGATGGCCTTACTGTCAAAACTGCTGTGCTGCACCAGATGATGCAGCTCCAGCAGGGGTTTGAACGCCGCCCAGGCCTCAGGGAAGCTGGGCGCGGTGGCAACGGTTGCGGCGTCGATGCCGTGGAGTTCGGTGTTGAAGGGGGCAAAGCTTTGTTCCGGGTTCACAAAGGTCGCAAAGGTTTCGATATGGTTGTCGGCGCGCACACAGGCGATGCCGATCTGGCAGATGCTGGCGCTGTCGCGGCTGGCAGTTTCCACATCCAGCGCAATAAAGCGAAACGGCCCTCTGGGCAGGTCTTGCCGGGTCCTGTGTTCAGCCATCCGCAGGCACCTCGCAGCCCAGACGGTTGGCCAGCAGCAAAAGTAGCGTTTCGCAATACTGGCGCAGCGCCGGGGTGTCCGTGCTGCCGCGCGACTGCGCCCAGAGCCCCTGAAGGGAGATCAGGGTGAAACGGGAAAGCGCGTCAATCTCTGCCTCGGGCAGGCATTGATGGCGTTGATTCTCCGACGCTAGCGCCCGGTGTATTCCCCGCTGCAACCGGGTGGTATGGGCCCGAAGCCGCTGCAGGGTGTCCGCTTCGGCGGGCGTGACCTGCGCCAGTGTGTTGAGCACAAGACAGCCGTCTCCCGAACCGGGATGGGCGGCGCTGCGGGTCAGCAGATTTTCCAGGTACAGCCGGATTTCAGCCAGCCCGGCGCCTTCGCGTTCGACCGGAGCAAAGGCCGGTGTCACAACCTTTTCCTGATAGCGGTCCAGGCAGGCATGAAACAGCGCGTCCTTGCTGGGGAAATCACTATACAGGCTGCTGCGGTTCACCCCGGTTTCACGCACCAGATCGCCCATGGAAACCACGTGAAACCCCTTTTTCCAAAAGGTCTTGAGCGCGCTGTCTACGAGCGCAGTACGGGAAGTGGATTTGGCGCGGGGCATTTTGGTCCTTGTTTTGGAATGATCGTTCCACTAGCATCCCAACAAGCCAATCTCAAGGTCGGAGGGACGAGATATGACTAGCGGTTTTCGGGACAAAAAGAAATTCACCACGGTACATGGCAAGCAGATGGCCTATATTGAGGAAGGCGAGGGGGACCCGATTGTCTTTTTGCATGGCAATCCTACCTCTTCGTACCTGTGGCGCAATGTCATGCCGCATCTGGCCGGGCAGGGCCGGCTGATCGCGCCGGATCTGATTGGCATGGGCGATTCCGAGAAGCTCGAAAACTCCGGTCCTGACCGCTACACCTACGTGGAACACCGCAAATATCTCTTTGCCCTGTTGGAACAGTTGGGCATCACAGAGAACGTGACCTTAGTCATTCACGATTGGGGCTCTGGCCTGGGCTTTCACTGGGCCCATATGCACCCCGATTCGGTCAAAGGCATCGCCTTTATGGAGGGTATGGTAGCCCCGGTGCCAGGCTGGGACAGCTTCCCCGAAGCGCCGCGGGCCATGTTTCAGGCGCTGCGCTCTGAGGCGGGTGAGGAGATGGTTTTGCAAAAGAACCTCTTTGTGGAGGCCATTTTGCCAGGGTCAATCCTGCGCGACCTGAGCGAAGAGGAAATGGCCGAATACCGTCGCCCCTTTGCCGCTGCGGGCGAGGATCGCCGCCCAACCCTGACCTGGCCGCGCCAGATCCCCATCGGCGGAGAGCCCGCAGATGTTGCCGAAGTGGTTGCGGCCTATTCTGCCTGGCTGCGCGAAACCCCGGTGCCAAAGCTCTTTGTCAATGCAGAACCAGGAGCGCTCATTGCGGGCCCGGTGCGGGACTATGTGCGCAGTTTTCCCAATCTGGAGGAGGTTACAGTAAAAGGCACCCATTTCATTCAGGAGGATTCCCCGGATGAGATTGGTCAGTCCATCAAGGCCTGGCACGCCAAGTTGTAATAGACACCACCCACCCAACTCATGCGAAAACCTCATGGGTTGGGCGGGAAATCTCATTGGAATTCATGATTGAACTGTCCGATAACAGGGGCAGAACAGTCAAAGGGATTGCCAATGGACCGCGCTCAGATCGTGCATCAAAATTTTCTGGATCGGGTCGCCAGTGGTGCCCTGCCGCAGGGGGCTGCGCCACAGGGTGATTTGACCCCGGATCAGGCGGTGGCGATCTACCGCGCCCAGGTGCTGAGCCGCGCCCTGGATATCACCAGTCGGGCGATGCAAAAGGCGGGTCAGGGCTTTTATACCATCGGCTCTTCGGGGCATGAGGGCATGGCGGCAGTGGCCCGCGCCCTGCGCCCGGATGACATGGCCTTTCTGCATTACCGCGATGCCGCTTTTCAGATCTCTCGCGCCGATCAGGTGCCGGGTCAACGCATCGCCTGGGATATGCTCCTGTCCTTCGCCTGCTCCCGCGAGGATCCTACGTCGGGCGGGCGGCACAAGGTGCTGGGCTCCAAGGCGCTGATGATCCCGCCGCAGACCTCGACCATTGCCAGCCACCTGCCCAAGGCGGTGGGGGCTGCCTATTCCATCGGCGCTGCCAAACGCCACGCGCCCGAGCACCAGATCATGTTGGACGACAGTATTGTGATGTGCTCCTTTGGCGATGCCTCCGCCAATCATTCCACCGCGCAGGGGGCGATCAACACGGCGGGCTGGACCTCGGTACAATCAACGCCGTTGCCGCTCTTACTTGTCTGCGAGGACAACGGCATTGGCATCTCGACCAAGACACCGCAGGGTTGGATCGAACAGTCAATGCGCGCCCGCCCCGGCATCAAATACTTCAAGGCCGACGGGCTGGATATCTACGCGGCCCATGCGGTTGCGCAAGAGGCCGCCGACTATGTCCGCCGTCGCAAGAAACCGGCCTTTCTGCATCTGCGCACCGTGCGGCTCTATGGTCACGCAGGCGCCGATGTTCCGACCACCTATCTGCCCAAGTCAGAGGTCGAGGCAGATGAGGCCAATGATCCGCTGCTGCATTCGGTACGCCTGCTGGAAGCCTCTGGCGCATTGCCCCGGGAAGGGGCACTGAAAATCTATATTGAGACCTGCGCCCGGGTGGAACGGATCCGCGCCGAGGTGGTGACACGGCCGCATTTGAAAACTGGCGCTGACGTGGCCGCCAGTCTTATCCCGCCAGCCCGCGCCTGCACCGCCACAAATGGCCCCAGCGACGAGGCCCGCACCGAGGTCTTTGGTAGCGATATGCGCGCAATGGCAGATCCGCAGCCGATGAGCCGCCTGATCAACTGGGCGCTGACCGATCTGATGCTGCAGCATGGCGAGATTGTCATGATGGGCGAGGATGTCGGCCGCAAGGGCGGTGTTTATGGCGTCACGCAGAAACTGCACCAGCGTTTTGGCCCCGACCGGATGATCGACACGCTGCTGGACGAACAGTCTATTCTCGGTCTCGCCATTGGGATGGGCCACAACGGCTTTGTGCCGATGCCGGAGATCCAGTTCCTTGCCTATCTGCACAATGCTGAGGATCAGCTGCGCGGCGAGGCGGCGACCCTGCCGTTTTTCTCCAATGGTCAGTTCAGCAATCCGATGGTGCTGCGCATTGCCGGGCTGGGTTATCAAAAGGGATTTGGCGGCCATTTTCACAATGACAACTCGCTGGCGGTGCTGCGCGATATTCCTGGGCTGATCATCGCCTGCCCCTCGGACGGGGCAGAGGCGGCGATGATGATGCGCGAAGCAGTGCGATTGGCCCGCGAGGAACAGCGGGTGGTGGTCTTTGTCGAGCCTATCGCGCTTTATCCGATGCGCGATCTGCATGAGGCCAAGGACGGCGGCTGGATGCGGCATTACCCGGCGCCGGACCAGCGCATCGCCCTGGGCGAGGTTGGCCAACACGGGGAGGGCACGGATCTCGCCATCGTCACCTATGGCAACGGGCGCTATCTGTCGGCGCAGGCACAGGCCGAACTTGACGCGCGTGGTATCAAGAGCCGCATCATTGACCTGCGCTGGTTGGCGCCGCTGCCCGCCGAGGCGCTGATTGCTGCCACGAAAGGCTGCAAACATGTGCTCATCGTGGATGAATGCCGCACTACCGGCAGCCAGTCAGAGGCGCTGATGGCGCTCTTCACCGAGGCCAGTGATATTCCCACGGCGCGGATTGCGGCGGGCGATTGCTTTATCGCCACCGGCCCGGCCTATGCCGCCACTCTGCCCTCCAAGGAGAGCATCCTGGCCGCGGCCCTGGATCTGCTAGGAGAGCGCGCATGACCCGCACCGCCGTTCTGATCTGCCCCGGACGGGGCACCTATAACAAGCCTGAGCTCGGTTATCTGCACCGTCACCACGCCGATAAGGCCGCTCTCCTTGCGGGGTTTGATGCGGCGCGGGCTGCACAGGGGCAGGAGGAGGTCACGGCGCTGGATGGGGCAACACGCTTTTCCGTCGCAAAATACTCGCGCGGCGATGTGGCCTCGCCGCTGATCTATGCCAGTGCCCTGGCTGATGCGCAGTCTTTGGCCGAGGATATCGAGGTGGTCGCTGTCACTGGGAACTCTATGGGCTGGTATATCGCCCTGGCGGCGGCGGGAGCTGTATCTGCACAAAATGGATTTGAGCTGGTCAACACCATGGGCAGCTTGATGCAGGAGCATCTGATTGGCGGCCAGCTGGTCTATCGCTTTACCGGCGAGGACTGGCGGGCTGATCCGATGCGCAAGGCCGAGCTGCTGCTACTTGTGGCGCAGATCAATGCCCGCGCGGACCATGTGCTGTCTTTGTCGATTGATCTGGGCGGCATGCTGGTGCTGGCCGGGGATGAGGCGGGCCTGAGCGGTTTTGAGGCTTCGGTGCCGCAGATCGACGGGCGCTTTCCGATGCGTCTGGCCAATCACGCCGGATTCCACACCGCCCTGCAGGCGCCGGTGGCTGCCGAGGGCCGCAACCGGCTGGATGGTGCCATGCTGCGCCAGCCAGAGGTGCCGCTGGTGGATGGGCGCGGCGCGATCTGGCAGCGCGGATCCAGCGATCTGGCGGCGCTTTGGGATTACACGCTGGGCCATCAGGTGGTGGAGCCCTATGATTTCACCCGCGCGGTGCAGGTGGCGGCGCAGGAATTTGCGCCGGATCTGTTCATTGTCACGGGCCCCGGCACCACCCTGGGCGGTGCTGTGGCGCAGTCTCTGGTGCATCAGGACTGGCGCGGGATGGGCGACAAGGCTGCCTTCAAGGCACTCCAGGCGCAGGATCCGCTGCTGATCCCGATGGGAGATGCGGCACGGCGGCAGCTGGTTCTGGCCTCTTAAGCCACCTCACCCTGCAGCGCCAAAGGGGGGCTCCCGCGCGCGGCACCTGTTTTGCTGGCGCAAAATCGGCCCAGCCCTTGGGCCCGGCGCCGCCCGTTCCGGTCGGCGCGCCCGCACCTGTGGCGAGGATCACGGGTTAATTGATCACAGGCTATTTGACCATTGTGACGGGAACCGGCGGCGGGCCATCCGGCGCTGCAAGGATCTTTGGTGCTGGCGCGTGACGGAAGGGGGCGACGGCGTAGCTTTGCACCGCTTCGCTGACGTTATGCAGGTTCAAGGCCCCCAGGGCCGTGGAGTCCTGGCAGGAGCCGGGTAATGAGTTCTCACTGACCACAATCTGATGGCCAACCGTTTTGCCATAGTCGCCCAGCCGGGCGGCGATATTGGCGGCCTGACCGATAACGGTGAAATCCAGCCGCTCGCGCGAGCCGACATTGCCATAGGTGACGGTGCCATAGGCAATACCGCTGGCACATTCGAGTCCCTCCAACCCGTGCTCGGCGGCCACATTTGCAAGGGCCGGGGCGATGCTGCGGGCGGATTTCAGCGCCTGAGCGCGGGCCAGATCGGCATCTGCGCCGCCGGTCTCACTGGCCGGAAAGACCGCCAGAACCGCATCGCCGATGAATTTCAGAACCTCGCCGCCATTGTCATGCACGATGCTGGATGCGGTTTCAAAAAACCCGTTCAGCAGTCTGATATAATCACGCCGCCCCAGTTTTTCTTCCAACAGGGTGGAGCCGCGCAGATCGCAGAACATAATGGCGGCGTCGATCTCATCGCCCTCACCCCGGCGAATCTTGCCGCCCAAGACCCGCTCTCCGGTGCGCTTGCCCACATAGGTTTCCAGCAGCGACTGGGCGTTTTCGCGCTGCATGAAGACCTCGTAGTAGCGCGCCACCACAGCAGAGCACTCAAAGATCAGGCCTAGATTGGCGGTGGAAAACCCCTCCGGGTGATCCGAGGCCACGGTGAGCACATTGATCCGACCATCTGAGAAGGGCAGCGGCATGGCGACGTAATCGGTGGCACCGGCGGCGCGTAGATCGCTGAGGATCGGGAAGGCATCATCGCTGTCTTCGGTATCGATACGGTGGCGCACACCGCCCAGGCCCTTGGAAACATGGCGCAGCGGGCTGGCGTTATAGGAAGGGTGTTCGTAGATTTCATAGCTGGGCGCATAGGTGGTCACCTCATCCGTGGCGCGCTGCCAGATGAAGTTCTTGCCGGCGATTTGCGGATGCAGCGACCAGGCCAAGACCGAGAGGCGCGACAGGTAGACACCCTGCTCCAGCAGCTTTTCAGAGAAGGCCTTGGTGAATTCAGCCGGGGTGGGCAGAAACGCCGCTTCGCGCAGCAGCCAGTCGATCAGCGGGCCAGAGATATTGCCGTATTCCGGCGGTGCAATCTGATTGCTGCCAAGGTCGATCTCGGTGCAGGGATCGGCAACAAAGCCCACATGGCCTTCGATCTGGCTCGCCTCAGGCAGCGCGTTTTCATAGATCCAGACCGCATTGTCGACGCGCTCATCCTCAAGCTTGAGGTCATGATACTGGGCGGTGCCCTTGAAGGGGCAGAAGGTCTGCATGCCCACCTTGTTGGAGAGGTCCACCACCAGGTCTTCGCGCGGGATATAGATGGTGGGTTCCAGCCGGGTCTCATACATCACCCTGGCGCGGTTGCTTTTGGCCAGCAGACAGCCGCCCCGCCGCACCTGGACTTCGCCGCGCAGAGGTTCGACCAGGATGCCATATCCGCGGTTCTGCAACCCGCGGTTCTGGGGGCGGCCCCGGTCAGGGCCAGAGTTCTGCGGGTGGGGAGGGACGTGCGCGTTCATCGGGTCTGTCCTTTCGCCCCCATCTGCCGGAGGTCCTGTTGGGACCGCAGGACACAGGAAAGGGCCCCAGGGTCGCTTCCGAAACGGAGGCAGGGGTTTATGTGGGGCTTAGAGGGTAAATATCCAGTGCCCAGGCTACATCATTTGCGCACAACTCATGTGTTATAAGGGGCAAAGGGATGCGCCTCGCAGAGATGTGACCGCTGTAGGGGGTGTGGCACACCTCAGACCATGCGGATCACATCCTTGCTGATCGCCAGCACATAGCCGCGTTTGGCGATGTTTTTCACCAATAACTCGCTGACCATCTGATTGCCCAGAGTATCGCGCAGGCGTTTGATCCGGGTGGCACCGGCGGCCTCCTCGCAATCACTGCTGTGTTTGCCGGAGATCACCGCTTCAATTTCGGCCCCTGACAGCACATCATCATCCATACGGGCCTCGGCTAGGGCTGAAAGCGTTTCCATCGCCGCCGGGGTGAGCTTGAACCCCATGTTGTTGAGGTAAACGGTGTGCTCCTCGCGGCTGATCAGCAGTTCAGTGACCTGAATACCGGCCCGTTCGATCTGCGCCATGCGGCGATTGAGCAGCAAGAGCATCGCCAGAACCACCAGGGCCACGATCATCATCGCGGTGGCAAAGATCAAGAGCACAAAGATCACCACCCGGTAGCTGGCCAGCGTATCGGCAAAGGCGGTTCCGGACTGGGCCAGAATTTCCAGCAGCTTGATCTCGGCCTGGGTGGTCAGGTCGTTCTCCACAAAGAGCTGTTCGACCCGCGCGTTAAAGGCATTGGCATCCGGCAGCGCCAGCAAAAGCACCGTGCCGGCAATGGCCAGCAGCGCGGCAATCAGCGCGATGCCAAAGGTGATGATCCGGCTGCCTGCGGTGCGGGCCTCAGAAACGGAGATAGTAGGGTCCGGCATCAGCCTTCCTTTGCTGCAATCCTTCGGGGCCAAACACGGACATCACATTCAGCAGGGTCCAGCCAGAAGCGGCGAGTCGTGACTGGATTTCGCCCTGTGCGGCCGCCTCGCTGCAATCGCCCCGCAGCTGGATAACGCCGTAATGCAGTTTCAGCGGGTTGTTCTGCTTGGCCTTGTAGTCGGCATAGCAATCAGCGGCCTGCGCCGGCAGGGCAAGCGCCAGCAGGGCCGCGCATATAAGCGGTAGGGCAAGGGAATGTCTCATGTCCTTACCCTGCGCCAAAACCGGGGCGATATTCAATAACAACAGCGGTTTGAGCACGGCGTTATTCGATATCAATGCGCTGTTATTGCCTGTCTGAACCTGGCTGACCGAGGCTGAGGCCATAGGTTTTCCAGCCCGCCTTTACCGCCCCATCACAAAGGGGCGCAGCGGCATCAACAGACAGACAAGAGAAGGAAACATCCGATGACACAGAGCACTCAGCCCAAACAGCACCGCAAATTCATCGCCATCATTCTGGCCGCCGCCCTGGCTGTGACCGGTGCCTCCACGGTTCCGGCGCAGGCGGGAAATGACGTTGGCAAAGTGGTTGCCGGCCTGGCGGTTCTGGGCATTCTTGGTGCGGCCTTGCACAACCACAACACCCGCGATCGCCGCCGCGAGACCGTGACCCGCCCGCATCGCCCCAATCCAACCCCTACTCCACGCCCCCTGCCGCCGCGCTTTGGCCGCTATGATCTGCCGGCTCAATGCGTGAAGTATTTCCCCAGCTTCCGTGATGGCCGCTCGCTGGTGGCGCGGGGCTGCCTGAAACGCAACTATGGATCAGTCCATGCGCTGCCGCAAAGCTGCAAGGTGACGTTCTGGAACGGCCAGAAAAACCGCACCGCCTATAAACCGCGCTGCCTGAACAAGCACGGCTATCGCCTGGTCAACCGCTAAGGGCCATGCTGATAAGTGGCCCAGCCCGTTGCGGAGACGCAACAGTTCGAGCAGACTTGAGGGGGCTTCGGCCCCCTTCTTTTTGGGTTCAGACAGGGACGAATAAGACCAAGGCATCTTGCAAAGGGGACTGGTTTTGGGTCTGAAAGCATCATGGAACAGCCAGACTACAGCCTAGAGAAAGCCGCCCTCACCCAGGG
Organism: Pseudophaeobacter sp.; assembly: GCF_039971195.1. GTDB lineage: Bacteria > Pseudomonadota > Alphaproteobacteria > Rhodobacterales > Rhodobacteraceae > Pseudophaeobacter. The sequence goes on along the minus strand of NZ_JBDWPJ010000086.1, from coordinate 15,291 downwards.
CTACCTGCGGATTGCCGGAGTTGATGAGGTCGGGCGTGGCCCCCTTGCCGGGCCGGTGACGGCGGCAGCCGTTGTTCTGGATATTGAAGCGGTCCCAGAAGGGTTGAATGATTCCAAAAAACTGAGCGCCAAGACGCGCGCTGCCCTGGCCACAGAGATCTGGGAAAAGGCGGAGGTTTCAGTTGCGGAGGCCAGCGTCGAAGAGATTGATTCCATTAATATTCTGCAGGCATCCCATCTGGCAATGACCCGCGCGGTGGCGGCGCTGGACCCACCGCCAGACTATCTTCTGATCGACGGCAATCTGATCCCGCGTGATCTGACAATCAAAGCCGAAGCGGTGATCAAGGGCGACGGCAAATCAGTCTCCGTCGCGGCCGCGTCGATTGTGGCAAAAGAGGCACGCGATAGACTGATGGTGGATTTGGCGCAACAGTTTCCAGGTTATGGATGGGAGAAGAACGCCGGATATCCCTCAAAGCAACACCGTGAGGCGCTCGTCGAATTGGGGGTGACACCACATCATCGGCGATCTTTCAAACCTGTACACAAGATATTGTATCAAGAGTGAACCGCAGAGCGCTGTTCTAAAAAACAAATTGACCTCGAATCTCGGATGACTCATCCTGTGGATAACCAAAATGAGCGCAAAAATGCGCCGAGTGGTTTTGAGGCAGAGCAAATGACAAAAACAATGACGAAGGGCGCCGAGGCGCTCCCTTTGAACACGATTCTTGATGGCGATTGTATCGACGTGATGGCCGGGTTGCCGGACAGCTGTGTTGATCTGATCTTTGCGGATCCCCCCTATAACCTGCAATTGAAGAACCAGCTTCATCGCCCTGACAACAGCAAGGTCGATGCGGTTGATGATCACTGGGATCAATTCTCCAGTTTTGCGGCTTATGATGATTTCACCAGCCGCTGGCTGCATGAAGCCCGCCGGATCCTGAAGCCAAATGGCGCGATCTGGGTGATTGGATCTTACCACAATATCTTCCGTGTCGGCACCGCGATGCAGGACGAGGGCTTCTGGATCCTCAATGATGTGGTCTGGCGAAAATCCAACCCGATGCCGAATTTCCGTGGCAAACGCTACACCAATGCCCATGAGACAATGATCTGGGCGTCGAAATCCGAAGGTGGCAAATATACCTTCAACTACGAAGCCCTGAAAGCGCTGAACGAGGGCATTCAGATGCGCTCGGACTGGGTGCTGCCGATCTGCACCGGCCATGAACGGCTGAAGGATGAGACGGGTGGCAAAGCCCATCCCACCCAGAAACCGGAATCGCTACTGCACCGCATCCTGGTGGGTTCGACCAATCCTGGCGATGTGGTTCTGGACCCCTTCTTTGGCACAGGCACCACCGGCGCCGTGGCCAAGATGCTGGGCCGTGAATTCATCGGCATCGAGCAGGAAGAGAGCTATCGCAAAGTGGCGGCAGAGCGGATCAAATCGGTACGCAAATTCGACCGCGAAGCCCTGCAGGTTTCGACCAGCAAACGCGCCGAACCCCGTGTGCCCTTTGGCCAGCTGGTGGAGCGCGGCATGTTACGCCCCGGAGATGAGCTGTATTCGATGAACCAAAGACACAAAGCCAAGGTGCGCGCCGATGGCACGCTGATTGGCGATAATGTCAAAGGGTCGATCCATCAGGTCGGGGCGCATCTCGAAAATGCTCCTTCCTGCAATGGCTGGACTTACTGGTGCTTTAAACGCGATGGGCAAACCGTGCCAATCGATGTGCTGCGCCAACAAATCCGGGCTGAAATGCAGAACTAGGCCCGCACTGCCTTAAAAAACGACCAGAGTTAACCGTCGGTGCCCTGTGCTTTGCCACGGGTGCCGCACCTTGCCCCGCCTTTTGGCGGGGCCTTTTTTTCGCGAAGATCCGTCTGAGGGATGTATGCTGGGACCCGAGTGCCTATTTAGGGCGCAACAACAGGGACCTCTAGATGACTGACAGTGCTTTGATTTCGCCCAAGACCAAATTCAGCGGGCTGTTTCAGGAGCCGGAAGCCGCCCAGGCAGCGGAATCGCAATATGTCCTTGCCGCCTTGGAGAACCACAAACGCCAGGGGCTGGAACTGGCCGTCCGGGCGCGGTGGATTGCCATGGCGATCTTTGCGGTTTTTCTGGTCATCGTGCATCCGCGCTTTGAAGTCATCTATTACATTTTCATTATGGCTCTGATCTGTCTGAATGGCTGGTTCATTCAACGCGCCGGGCGGGTGGGCCGCTCGCGGGTAGAGCTGTTGCTGATCTTCATTGATCTGTTTTTGATGACCCTTGGCATGGTTGGCCCCAACCCTTTGATCGCCGATGCCTTGCCCCTGGCGATGCAGTACCGGTTTGATAATTTCATCTATTTCTTCGTGATCCTGGCGGCCGGTACCATGGCTTATTCCTGGCGCACGGTGATTGCTATTGGGGTTTGGACCATGGCGATGTGGATGGTCGGGTTGGGGATCTCCATTTGGTTCACCACCCCTACGCCCGGGTTGACCGAGGCGGCGGTGGCTGCTTTTGGGGCCGATTCTGATCTGCTGCAGTTTTTTGACCCCAATGACTACATGGTGTCGCTGAGGGTGCAGGAGGTCATTGTTTTCCTTATCGTGGCGATCACCTTGGGGGTTTCTGTGCGCCGTACCAATGCGCTGTTGCTGGACAATGCCGGGCTGGAGCGCGAACGGGCCAATCTGTCCCGCTATTTCTCCCCCAATGTGGTGGATCAGCTGTCGCAGAATGATGAACCGCTAAAGCAGGTGCGGATCCAGAATGTGGCGGTACTGTTCATTGATATCATCGGCTTTACCCGCCTGGCCGCTGGGCGGGATCCGCATCAGGTTATTGCTCTGCTGCGGGGCTTTCATGGGCGGATGGAGCGCGAGGTGTTTCGCCACAATGGCACCCTGGATAAATACTTAGGCGATGGGTTGATGGCGACCTTTGGCACGCCGCTGGCGGGTGACCAGGACGCCAACAATGCGCTGGAATGTGCGCTGGCAATGCAGGAATCGCTGGCGATCTGGAACCGAGAGCGCCGCCGTTTGGGTGAACCCGAGATCAAGGCCGGCATTGGCATTCATTTTGGTGAGACCCTGCTGGGCGATATCGGCGCCAACCGTCTGGAATATGCGGTGATCGGCACCGCCGTGAATGTTGCCGCACGGCTGGAAGAGATGACGCGGCGGTTGCAAACGCCGCTGGTGATGAGCGACGCCCTGCGGCTTCAGGCACAACAGGAAATGCCGGGCAGTGATCTGACACAGGGCTTTATCTGCCACTCGGACCAAGAGGTACGCGGGCTGGACGAAACCATCAAAGTCTGGGCCAAGACCGGATAAAGGTCCCGTAGATTCGTCGGAATAGGCGCAATCATAGGGCGGTATCCCCTTGATACTTTTTGGATTGTACGTCAATACGAACTTTTTTATCAATAAATAACAGTGAATTGAAAGAACACCCCTTGATTGTATGAGCTCCGTTAGGATTTTGGTAACGTAACACTGAAATTATATATGTGTTGCAGCGCAGCAGGAGCGAAGTCCGTCCAGTCTTACTCTTATCTGCGTCTCCTTAGGTGCTCCGACCAGGGCGCTGAAGTAGAACACTGACCATTGAAAAATGGTCAGTGTTTTTCTTTTTCAGACCCTATTCAGCTTCGTGGCATTGGGGTCTTGGCCTTGTTATAGGCACTCCAATCGGTGATCTCGGGATAATACATTTGCCGCCAGCGCCGCACCTTTGGGTTCATCACCCGTCGCCACAGCGGTGGGACCATCGCCGCCACGGTCATCACCGGATAGCCATAGGGTAGTTGCGGCGCGTCCGAGGGCGTGTAGTTCTGCAACAGCGGAAAGCGCCGGTCCGGGCGATAGTGATGATCCGAGTGACGCTGCAGGTTGATCAGCAGCCAGTTTGAGGCCTTATGAGCAGCGTTCCAGGAGTGATGCGGGCGCACGTGTTCGTATTTGCCCTCGCCCAGATGTTTGCGGGTCAGCCCGTAGTGTTCCACATAGTTCACCAATTCCAGCTGCCAGATGGCCACCCCGGCCTGAACACAAAACAGCAAAAACCCGGTGAAGCCGCCCAGCAGCACCGCGAGGATCAGCATGGCAGCCTGCAGCCCCCAGTAGCGCCAAAACGGGTTCTTGGAACTGCGCCAGGCCAGGCCCTTCTTGGCCAGCTTTTCCTTTTCGGCCCGGAAGGCGGATTTCCAGCACTGTTTCAACACCCGCGGGTAAAACCGATGGAACCCCTCGTTGTAGCGGGCGGTGACCGGGTCGCGCGGGGTGCCGACATAGCGGTGATGCACCAGCAAATGTTCCGAACGGAAATGGGAATAAAGCACCATGGCCAGCAGCAGGTCAGCCAGGCTGCGTTCCAGGTTGTTTTTCTGATGCATCAGCTCGTGGCTGTAGTTGATGCCAATGGTGCCGGTGACCACACCAACGCCAAAGAACACGCCGAATTTCTCCAGCCCAGAGAGATGCGCCGCATCGCTGACGAACCAGATCAACCCAAACAGAGAGAGGAACTGCAGCGGCACCCAGGCGGTTGTCAGCCTGCGGTACCAGCCCAGGTCGTCATCCGGGGTTGCGGGGTCAGCATTCTCCAGATTGAGGCCCAAGAGCCCATCCAGAATGGCAAAGAGATACCAGGTCACCAAGGGCGGCAGTAGAATCACCCAACCGCCAAACAAGGCCGCAGCCCAGATCAGCGGCAGCAGTAAAAAGGAGAGCCAGAAGGGCAGGGCGGATTGCCAGCGCGGCAGGATATCAGCGGCGATCATCAAAGGGCTCCAAAATCAGCGACCGGATTCAGGTCAGGTGAGATGGCCAAAGACTAGGCCTGTTCTATCCGAAACCCAAGAGGCCCGCACCGCGACGATTTGTTCTAGTCTCCAGCAGGGTTGAACTCCGACCCGGCCCATAGATCGAAGGCCTTGCGCATCACGGTTGGTAAATCACCAGGGCGGAAATCATGCCGCGACAGCAGCTCCTGCCCGGGCGCCTGGTTGTAGCCTTCGGGCAGCTCCGCCAGTTTGACCTGCAGGATCAGATGAAAATGGGTAAAGGTATGGCGCACCTCGCCGCCCAGGTCCTGCCAGGCGGCCTCAAAGGGCGGGCGTGGCTCTGGGGCGGCACTCCAGTCAGAGCCGGGCCAACCGAGCATCCCGCCCAGCAGCCCCTTGTCGGGGCGACGTTCGAGCAGCCAGTCTCCACCCGCGCTGCGGGCAAGATAGGCGACACCCAGCCGGGTTGGTTTGGGTGGTTTGGGGGTCTTCTTTGGCAGCGCGGGTGCGGTTCCCGATGCCCTTGCCGCACAGGGGGTGCGCCAGGGGCAGATACCACAGGCGGGGTTTTTGGGGGTGCAGATGGTGGCACCCAGATCCATTACCGCCTGGGCATAGTCACCGGGGCGCAGCGCGGGGGTGAGGATGCCGGCCTGCTCTTTCAACCGGGGTTTGACCGCGGGCAGGGGCTCGTGGATGTCATGCAGTCGCGCCATTACCCGCTCCACATTGCCATCCAGCACGGTTTCGGCGCGATCAAAGGCGATGGAGGCAATGGCGGCGGCGGTATAGGGACCAATGCCGGGCAGTTTCAGCAGGGCGTCATAGCTGTCGGGGAATTCCCCCTCCAGTTCACCAGTCACCACCCGGGCGCATTTCAGCAGGTTGCGGGCGCGGGCGTAGTAGCCCAGCCCGGCCCATTCCCCCATCACCTGCGCATCCTCGGCGGCGGCCAGATCCTGCACCCGCGGCCAGCGCAGGGTAAAGCGCTGAAAATGCTCGGTAACGGCCGCCACGGTGGTCTGCTGCAACATCACCTCGCTGAGCCAGACCCGGTAGGGATCAGGGCGCAGCCCCTTGGCGCGATCTGCCGGAGAGACCCGCCAGGGCATGGTGCGGGCATTGCGATCATACCAGGCCAGCAGCTCCTGGTTCAGGGTCGCCGGATCCTTCTGCTCAGGGGATCTTCCCAAATCACGCATTCTTTACCCCTTTGACATGGTGGTTTTGCTGGCCTCACTCACAGAGGACCCTTTACAATAGGTCGACCAGTCAAGCAAAACCGGATTATGGCATTCAGGCGCAGCACCACCCGTGGGTTCTCCCGCACCTCCCGGCTCTTAAATGAGCAAATCCGCAAAGCGGGCGAAAGCCGTGGCTTTGCGGTATCGCGTCTGCTCACCCATTGGGAAGAGATCGCCGGGACCGATATTGCGGCGATCGCCCGGCCGGTCAAGGTTGGCTATGGGCGCAGTTCCTTTGGTGCCACCCTGACGGTGCTGACCAATGGCGCCAATGCGCCGATACTGGAAATGCAAAAAGAACGGCTGCGGGAAAAAGTGAACGCGGTCTATGGCTATAATGCCATCTCCAAGGTTTGGATTACCCAGACAGCCCCCACCGGGTTCTCCGATGGCCAGGTAGAATTCAAACACGCCCCCAAGGTACAAAAGCCGCTGCCGGTGGACCCACAGGCGCAGGCCGAGGCCAACAAGGCCGCCAAGGGTGTTGAAAACGAAGATCTGCGCGCTGCGCTCGAACGATTGGGGCGCAACGTGCTGACAAAACAAAAAACTCAACGAAAGGGGTATGAATGACCCGTCTTATGTCTGGTGTTTTTGCTGCGGTGGCGCTTGCTGCCGGGGCCTATGCGGTAATCGGCTACAACAGCCAAACCCGCCTGCCTGATCTGCCACTGGTAGGGGCTGCTTCTGCGCAAGAGGCCGAGGTCGATACCTCCACCATCGCCGAAATGGTCATCGGGGCCGAAGATGCGCCCGTTACCCTGATCGAATATGCCTCTTATACCTGTCCGCATTGCGCCAATTTTCACACTGAGGTTTATCCGCAGCTAAAGGCGGACTACATCGACACCGGCAAGGTCAAGCTGATCTACCGTGAAGTCTATTTTGATCGCTACGGTCTTTGGGCCTCCATGATTGCGCGCTGTGCGGGGCCGGAAAAATTCTTTGGTATCAGCGATCTGATCTACAAGAGCCAGTCCGAATGGAGCCGTGCCGGTGGTCCCAATGAAATCATCGATGCCCTGCGCAAAATCGGCGGTATGGCCGGGCTTGATCGGGACACGCTTGAGGCCTGTTTGCAGGATGGCACCAAGGCGCAGACGCTGATCGCCTGGTATCAGGAAAACGCCACAGCGGATGGGGTTGAATCAACACCCTCTTTTGTCCTGAACGGCAGCAAGATCGGCAACCAATCCTATGAGGCCTTCAAAGAGCTGATTGACGCCGAGCTCTGAAGCGCATTGGATTTTATCCGCCAAAACCACCAAGAGCCCGGGGGAGACCCCGGGCTTTTTGCTGGGCTCAAGGCGGGGGCGGCGCAACTGCCTTAAGTCGCTCTATCAATGCCGTGTCTTCGGTGATGGTGAGCCGCACTGGAAGGGTGATCACCCTATGGCGAAAACTGTCGGGCAGACGCACAGCATCTTTTTCGGTGGTGACCAGTTGCGCCCCGCGCATCTTGGCCTCACCCTCCAGCCGGCCCATCAGCGCTGTAGACAGGGGCTGGTGATCATCCAGCGCCTCGGCGTGCAGAATGCGGGCGCCCAGGCCCCGCAATGTCTCAAAGAATTTCTGCGGGTGGCCAATGCCTGCAAAGGCCAGCACCGGGGTGTCCTGCCAGGGCATGCCGGTCTGTAGTGGTTTCAGCGCGGCCTGCACATGGGGTAGGGTCTTCAGATCCTCCTGCCACAGCGCCGCAAAACCTGCCTGCGCTGCGTCCTCCCCGATGGAGAGCACTAGATCAGCCCGCGCCAAGCCTGGCGTAACAGGCTCGCGCAGCGGTCCTGCAGGCAGGCAGGCACCATTGCCAAAGCCGCGCGCCGCATCCACCACCACCAGTGACAGATCTTTGATCACACTGGGGTTTTGAAACCCGTCATCCAGCACAATAACCGAGGCGCCAGCCTCGGCGGCGGCTTTGCAGCCTTTGGCGCGGTCGCGGGCAACCCAGACCTCGCCAAAGGCGGCCAGCAACAAGGGCTCGTCGCCGCAGTCCTTGGCACGGTGTTTGCCCGGATCCACAGCCACGGGGCCCAGCAAGCTGCCACCATAGCCGCGCGAGACCACATGGGGCTCGTGGCCCATACCGCGCAGGGCCTCCAGCAGCCAGATCACCGTTGGGGTCTTGCCGGTGCCGCCGGCATTGAGGTTGCCGACGCAGATCACCGGTACTGGGGCCCGGTAGCCCGTGGTGTCGCGCAGGCGTTTGGCTGTGACCGCGCCGTAGATCCAGCCCAGCGGTGCCAGCAGCGCTCGGCGCAGATCAAAAGCCTGCGGCGGTTTGTTCCAGAATTCAGGGGGCCGCATGATGGTCCTCGCGCAGGTCCAGAATATCCTGAACCCTGTCTATCAGTTGATCGGTCATAGCTGCACCTTCGGTCACTGCGGTCCAGCCTGCCAGGGCGCGTTTGGCAGCCGCATCCGGCGCCGAGAGGTGAATGACCATTTCGGCCAGATCCTTTGCCGTGGCAATCTGCTTGGTGGCCTTGAGCGGAGCAAGCTGAGCATAAATCGGGTGGTGGCGTCCTGTGCCCGGCCCATGCAGCACTACCGAGCCCAGCGCCAGCGCATCCAGCGGGCTTTGTCCCGGCATCTCGGGCAGCAGGCTGGAAGCCAGCAGGCTCACCGGTGCCAGACGGTACCACAGTCCGAGGTTAGCGCTGTCGGTGATCAGGATTTGGCTGTATTCGTCGGGCTCTTCGCCGGCGTCCCAATCGGCGCATTGCAGGCCGCTGGCCTGGACCAGATTGCGGGTGCGGGCGCGGCTGTCAGGATCGTCCAGCGCCACCACCAGCAACAATCGGTGCAGCAGCCTGAGCGCGGTGCGATGGGCCTCGAGAAGGCTTGGCAGTTCTTCCAGCCGGACCCGCGCCGCCAGCCAGATGGGCCGGCTGCCGAGGCTTTGCTGCAGGGCGCTGAGTTCTTCCGGGTTGCAGCTCGGCGGCATGGCCGAAAGGCGTAAGGGTCCGGTCAGATGCAGCTTGTCAGGGCTCATCCCGGTTTTTTGCAACTGGGCCTGCACGGTTTTTGATGGGGTGAGCACGGCGTCAAAACCACTAAAGATCCGGTGGCGCTGGTCCGGCAGCCAGCGCAGCTTGCGGCTGGGCAGTTCTTTGGAGCGTATATCTACCAGCAGGGCCGAAACACCCTGTTCGCGCATCTGGCGCAATAACCCCCGGCGCAGATCTCCCCCGGCCCAAAGGCAAAGATCAGGGCGCCATTGGTTGAGAAAGGCCTTGGTTTCGGCAGCCGTATCGCCGGGCAGCGGGCCATGGGCAATATCGCAGCCTTCGGCCTCTGGTACCGCGCCCATAGCTGCCTCCCAGGTGGCCAGAATTATCAGATCAGGCCGCATGGCCTTGAGCCGCTGGCCAATGTCACAGAGCGCCAGATAACGCTCGATGGTGGTGGCATGCACCCAGAGCAGCTCTCCGGCGGGGCGGGTGAGGCAGGAAGCATCAGTCATGGTGGAGCTGCGGCGCTGTCACGGATCAATGCCCCGCGATGCCCGGACCCTTTGGGTCCAGCGCCTGCAGCAGGTCCAGATGGGTGCCGGGGGTTGCCGCGACAACTCCGTCAAGTAGGGGGCTGGCATTGTTGAACCGCAGCGGCGCCCCCAGCCGGGTGCTGGTCAACCCGCCCGCTTCGCGCAGGATCAGATCTCCTGCGGCAATGTCCCATTCCCAGCTGCGGCGCAGCGTCAACATGGCGCTATAGCCGCCATCTGCCACCCGGGCCAGGCGATAGGCCAGTGAGGGGCGATAGCTGCGATGAAACTCCGGCGCGCTGCCGTGCTGCCAGTGCTGGGCGTCCAGGTTTGGCTTCGCGGTGAGGACCTTGGTAGCCTTCAGTGGCGCAGGCGGGGCCACCATGATTGGCTTGCCATTGCAAAAGGCACCGCCGCCTTTGGAAGCAGAATAAAACAACTCGCGCTGGGGCAGGTAGATCACCGCAGCGGTGATCTCGCCGCGATTCGCAATTGCCAAGGAATGCGCCCAGGTGGCAGAGCCCTCGGCAAAGCTGCGGGTGCCATCAATCGGGTCGACAATAAAAACCCGCTCCTTTCCCAGCCGGGTGTCGCTGTCTTCGCTTTCCTCAGAGAGCCAGCCATAGTCGGGTCGCGCCTGGGGCAGCATGTCTTCGAGCATCGCATTGACCGCCAGATCGGCCTCGGTCACCGGTCCCTGGCCGCCGGGTTTGTCCCAGCGTTTGGCCGTTGGACCAGAGTATTTCAGCGCAATATCACCTGCCGCTTCGGCGGCGCGGGTCAGCAGGTCGAGATCTTTAGCTGCCAGCAAGGGTCATTCCTTCGACCAGAAGCGAGGGCACCACACGCGACAGATAGTTACGGGCATCATTGGCCGGGATGATCCGTTTCAGCATGTCGCGCAGATTGCCCGCAATGGTGCATTCGTTGACCGGATAGGCAATCTCGCCATTCTCGATCCAATAGCCCGAGGCGCCGCGCGAATAATCCCCGGTATTGGGATTGATGGTAGAGCCGATAAGCGAAGTCACCAAGAGCCCGGTGCCCATCTCCGCGATCAGATCGGCGCGGCTTTGCTGGCCGGAGGTCAGTTCAATGTTCCAGTTGGAGGGCGAGGGGATCGAGCCAACGCCACGGGCGGCATTGCCGGTGCTCTGCATATCCAATTTGCGGGCTGAGGCCAGATCCAGGGTCCAGCCGGTCAGCACACCGTCCTGAATGATGGCGCGTTTCTGGGTTGCCAGACCTTCGCCGTCAAAGGGGCGCGAGCCGGAGATCCGGGGCCGGTGCGGATCTTCGATCACCGAAAGGGTTTCTGGCAGGATCAGCTCCCCAAGGCCATCTTTCAGCCAGGAAGACCCCCGGGCAATTGCCGCACCGTTGGAGGCGGCCAGCAAATGGCCGATCAGCGAAGAAGAGACCCGCTCATCAAACAGCACCGGATAGCTGCCGGTCTGCGGGCGGCGGGCCTCCAGCCGCGCCACGGCGCGTTCACCGGCAATACGACCAATATCGGCAGCGCCGCGCAGATCGCTTTGGAAGGTGCGGGAATCGCCATCGTAGTCGCGCTCCATCCCGGCGCCGGTTCCGGCAATGCCGGTACAGGAAATCGACCGGCCGGTGCGCTGATAGCCGCCGGAAAACCCGTTTGAGGTCGCCAGATGGATGGCGTGATGGCCATAGCTGGCCCCGGCAGCCTGCACCTGGCTGATGCCGTCGATGGCGGCGCAGGCCGCTTCTGCCTCCAGCGCGTCGCGTTGCAGGGTTTTGGGCGCGGGTTCATCGCTGGGGTCATGCAGCTCCAGCGCGGCAAGATCCCAGTTCTGCGCCAGCTGATCGGCACCGGCGAGACCGGTATAGGGATCTTCGGGAGCTTCGCGCGCCATGGCAACGGCGCGTTCGGCCATGGCTTCGATGGTTTCTGCCCGGCTATCCGAAGAGGAGACCTGCGCCTGACGTTTGCCTATAAAGACCCTGAGTCCCAGATCGGTGCCTTCTGAGCGTTCAGCATGTTCCAGCTTGCCCTCGCGCACCTCAATGCTGAGCGAGCTGCCTTCTGCCACCATGGTGTCAACGGCTTCGGCACCGGCCCGTTTGGCGGCATCGATCAGGGCGTGGCAAAGCGCTTGCGGAGACTGGGTCATGGGTACCTGCTGATTTTGAACTGCTACCAGAGCTAGCCAGACCCGCGACCTGCCGCAAGGGTGTGGCACAAAAAAGGGCCGCATGACGCGGCCCTGATTGAGGTTTTTACTGTAAAAACCGCGTTTACTTGATGCGCTGGCCATTGGCGTGGATCTGACCATCCTCAGAGACCTTGATCTCGGAGGTCAGGGTGTCTTCGCCTTCACCTGGGACGCCAAACATGCCCATCATCATCCGCGCGCCCATGGCGTCGCTGTCGCTGACCAGGCCCATCGTGATCAAGTTGTCGATCAGGCCATTGGCGCCTTCCAGCTGGATATTGGCGGTGCCATCGGGGGCTGGCATACCGTCAAAGGTCACCAGATCTTCGTTGTTGAAGGTGAAATCACCGGTGCCGGTCAACTTGGCGCCAGCTGCGGAAACCAGCAGCTGCTTGATGCTGACCGCGTTGAATTCACCAGGCTCCTGATCGCCCTTCTCCATGGCTTCGATGGCTTCGGGATCCAGCATGTCAAACAGCAGTTTGCCCTTGCCTGCGAGGTCCAGAACAATGGTGGCCGGATCGTGTGGCAGGGCGCCGGTGGGATCCACCATACCCCAAAGCATCTCTGGAACCGCAAAATCGCGCAGAGTCACGCCAAGGGCAAAATCCTGCTGCTCTTCGGATTTGCTGACTGGCATGGCCAGCTTAAAGCCGGTTTCCGCCATGGTGAGCGCCAGTGGGAAGGGGATCTCCGAACCGGAGACATTCACTGTGATGTCATGCTGGCCTATGTCATAGGACAGGCCGCTTTCACTCATGGAGACGCCAAATTTGCCGCCCGCAGATGTGGTCGCCATATCAAAGCTGTCGCTGCCGGAAACGGAGATGGTGCTGTTGCCGCCGGTATAGGCGAGATCTGCCGTGACGCTAAAGCCTGCCTTGATCAGGTCTGGCAGCAGTGCGCCACTGTCGAGCCCGGTGGGGATGATGCTGTTGGCCGTGCCGGTGAGGTTCTGAATGGAGCCCTTGGCCATGCCGGCATCGTCAGAATCGGGGTCGTTAAAGGCCAGATCATAGGTCAGCTCTGCAACAGATTGCGTCTGAACATAGCTGCGCTCACCCGCGATCTGCATCTCGGTCTTGGCGACAAGATCCTTCATCATCACTGTCATGGACAGCAGATCCGCCGGGATATCTTCGCCTTCGGCATTGATCTTACCCAGGGTGACGGAGGCCAGGCCGGTGGCATAGTCATAGGTCATGGCAGAGGTATCACCCGAAACCACCATGGGGGCGCCATCATGGGTATAAAGGATCTCCGCCGAGAAATTCTCGTTTGGGCTGTCGCCATTGGCGACAAAGGCCATTGGGAACTCTTTGGGCAGCATCACATTGACGGTGCCATCGCCGTTTTCGACAAATTCGATTGCGGGCATGGTCAGCCCGGCGCTGCCCTCGTCTTCGGGGAGCGGCATGGTCATGGAGATGTCGCTGACTGTCAGCACATTGCCTGACTGGCTCTCGGTTCCGGTCACCGTGTAGCCGGTGCCGGTCATATAGGCCTTCCAGTCAGACCAGACATCCTGGGCGCTCACATCAGCAAATGCACCCTGGGCGGAAATAATGAAAACCGCAGCAGCGCTTGTGCCGCGCGCGAAGGAAACTGTCATAGGATAACCTTTCTGCTTATAAGCAAATTCAATGGTCCATATGGTCAACTGCAAGCCTGCACCCGTCAAGGGGCGAGGGACTGGACCGTTCCCCCTAAGCAGTTTACCACATTTGGAAATACGGATTTGGAGATTTATCTTATGGATATCAAGGGTAAAACAGTTGTCATCACTGGCGCCAGCCGGGGTATTGGGGCTGATGCAGCCCGCGTTTTTGCGGCGGCCGGCGCCAATCTGGCCTTGCTGGCAAGGAGCTCTGATAGCCTCGGCGCCCTGGTCGAAGAGATCGGCGGAAACACGCTGGCCTTTGCCTGCGACGTCTCCCAGCCCGAGGCCGTGGCTGCGGCCCTGCAGCAGACCCATCTGGCCTTTGGCAGCCTGGATGTCTTGATCAACAATGCCGGGGTCATCGACCCGATCGCCCGTATCGAAGACGCCGACCCTGCTGCCTGGGGCCAGGTGATGGATATCAACATCAAGGGTGTTTTTAACGGCATCCATGCGGCGCTGCCTTTGATGAAACAGGGCAATGGCGGGACCATTATCAATATCGGCTCCGGGGCCGCTTACAATGCACTGGAAGGCTGGGGTGCCTATTGCACCTCCAAGGCGGGTGTCTTGATGCTCACCAAGGCGCTGCACCTGGAGGAAGGCTCTAATGGCATTCGCGTGCTCAGCCTGTCGCCGGGCACCGTGGCAACCGATATGCAGCGCAGGATCAAGTCCAGCGGCATCAATCCGGTGAGCCAGATCAACTGGGAAGATCACGTGCCAGCGGAATGGCCAGCCAAGACCCTGCTGTGGATGTGCGGGGCCGATGCGGATGAGTTCCTCGGCGATGAGGTCTCTTTGCGCATGGACCTTGTCCGCCAGCGGGTTGGCCTGACATGATCGATCTGGAGATTTCGGACGCCGGCCTGTGGACCGTGACCATCAACCGGCCCGAAAAGGCCAATTCCCTGACCGAAGCCATGCTCGAAGATCTGGTGGATATTGCCACCCGGGCGCAGGATGCGCGCGGGTTGATTCTCACCGGCACGGGCAAGGTGTTTAGCGCCGGGGCCGATCTGGAGGAGGCCCGCGCTGGGCTGGCGACCTCCACCGTTTGGGAGCGCCTGTCCACCACACTGGCCGATCTGACCTGTCTGAAGGTGGCCGCCTTGAACGGGACCCTTGCGGGGGGCGCAAACGGCATGGCGCTGGCCTGTGACATTCGCCTGGCTGTGCCCGGGGCCAAGTTCTTCTACCCGGTGATGAAGCTTGGCTATCTACCGCAGCCATCTGATGCCAAACGCATGGCGGCGCTGATTGGCCCGGCCCGGACTAAGATGATTCTGGCCGCTGGTCAAAAGATCGAAGCCCCAGAGGCCTGCGCCTGGGGGCTGGTTGATCGTTTGGTCGCCCCCGAGGATCTGATGGAGCAGGCGCGCGATCTGATGTCGGATGCCCTGGCGGCAAAACCAGAGATTGCCACCGGCATCTTGCAGATGTGCCGGGGCTGAAAGGCCTCCGGTTCTGACCGCAGGTCTCGTCTTTTGCCTGTGGCTCGGGTAGCAGCACGGGAATCGCCCTAACAGCTGGGCATTGGGGAGATCGGTGCCATGGATCAGGATCAGGTTTGGGACGCGGTGGTGATTGGCGGCGGGCCGGCGGGCTTGATGGCCGCCGGGGAAATTGCTGCTGCCGGGCATCGCGTGCTTCTGGTGGAGGCGAAACCCTCGCTGGGGCGTAAATTCCTGATGGCCGGCAAATCCGGCCTCAACCTGACCAAGGAGGAACCCCTGGCGCAGCTTCTTCCCCACTATGGCGCGGCGGCAGAGGCCCTGACACCGATCGTTTTTGCCTTTGACAGTGCAGCCATTCAGACCTGGGCGCAGGGCCTCGGCCAGACCCTGTTCACTGGCTCCACCGGACGGGTGTTTCCGGAAAAAATGAAGGCCTCGCCGCTGTTGCGCGTATG